>JAISYJ010000096.1:0-15187 GCA_031270005.1 Hungatella sp.
CCCTAAATTATAACGAGCTGTTGCCGCAGCTTCTATTATACAACAATACAATAAATAAGCTAACCCACTACTTTTCGTTTACTGCGGCGTCGAAAAGACGTGGGGATTAGGAGGAATGGAAATGAAGAAGGAGAAAGCAAAATATAAATACTGGCTGATGTCAGTATGCTCTGTTCTTACTGTGCTCTTTATCTGGGAGCTGGTAACCGATATTTTGCACCTGATCTCTCCCATGATGCTTCCCAGTCCGGCAAAGGTACTGAATACATTTCTATATAAACTAACAGGAGGGGTCAATCCAGATGGAGCGACCCTTCTCCAGCATATAGGAGCCAGTATGAAAATTGCACTGGGAGGTTATACCGTTGGAGTAGTCATTGGGGTGCCTTTAGGGATTGCCATGGCATGGAGCAGGAGATTTGAGCTGTTTGCCAAGCCATTGTTTGATGTAATACGTCCGATTCCCGCGCTTGCCTGGATTCCTCTGATGATTCTGTGGCTGGGAATTGGCTACTGGTCAAAGGTTGGAATTATATTTTTTGCAGCTTTTATCAGTGCTACGATCAACGCTTATGCAGGGATCAAGAGAACCAGCCGGGTTCACTTATGGGTTGCAAGTACCTTTGGTGCCACTAATAAGCAGATGTTATTTAAAGTAGCGATTCCTACTGCACTTCCAATGATTTTTACAGGGTTAAGACTTGCATTGGGGTCCTCCTGGGTTGCATTGGTGGCAGCAGAGCTTCTGGCGGCAACAAGAGGTCTGGGCTATATGATTCAGGTGGCAAGAATGCTGGGACGGCCAGATGTAATATTAGTGGGAATGATCACAATAGGAGTGATTGGCTTTTTGTTATCTTATATACTGGAAAAACTGCAGAATAAGTTCGTAAAGGGAGGAAAATAGCCATGGCAGCCAGATTGTTCAGAAAAAACGTTGCAGTTTTTATGACTGTGATTGCCTTTGGATCTCTGCTGCTTTTGTGGGAACTGGTAGCCAGATTTACAAATGCCAGAATGTTTCTCCCTCCTGCCTCAGAGATCATCATTAAATTCTTCGAAAGCTTTACTGTCCCCATTGGCAGGCATACGATGATGGTGCACATTGGGGTCAGCCTGTACAGAGTGGGTGTTGCCTTCTTTTTCGCTACTTTTACTGGGATTACTTTGGGAGTTTCCATGGGATATTCCAAGTCTGTGGAAGCAATTGTAAAGCCCATATTTGAATTTATTCGTCCGATACCGCCTTTGGCCTGGATTCCTATGTCAATTCTGTGGTTTGGGCTTGGAGATCAAAGTAAGTTTTTTATTATTTTTCTGGGGTGTTTTTGTTTTATCACAGTGAATACATACGATGGCACAAAAAATGTGGATCCTATTTTACTGGGAGCAGCCAGAATGTTAGGCGCATCAGAGCGCCAGGTGTTCTTTCGTGTGGTTCTTCCTTCCTCGGTTCCGTATATTTTCGCAGGTCTTCAGATTGCGATTACAGCTGGCTGGTCTGCAGTGGTAGGGGCTGAAATGGTACGGTCCGATGAAGGTGTTGGCTGGTTAATCGTTATGGGAATGACCAATGGAAATACCGTTCAGATCATGGTTGGAATGCTGGCAATCGGCCTTGTTGGATATATTCTGGCTACAGCCATGGCAAAGCTGGAAGGGAGGTTATGCATATGGAATCAGCAGCAGGGACTTTAACAGGAGTGCTTCAGTGCAGCCACGTATCCAAGGAGTTTGACAGCTTTGACGGTACAGGCAAGAACCTGGTATTAAAGGACATTGATTTTTCTGTTAAGGAAAATGAATTTCTGGTGTTGTTCGGACCGGGACAGTGCGGAAAAACCACTTTGCTTAATATTTTAGCAGGGTTAGAGCCGGCCACCTCCGGAAATGTGTTGGATCATGGAAAAAAAGTAACTGCACCTGCTCCAAAACGAGGTGTTGTTTATCAGAAAACAGCATTATTTCCATGGCTTACAGTTATGGGAAATGTGGAATTTGGGCCGAAGGTCCGTGGCTTTAAGAAAGAGGAGACAAAAAAGATTGCAGATCATTATATTGAGCTGGTAGGTTTAAAAGGATTTGAAAAGAGTTATCCCTCCCAGTTATCGGGCGGAATGAGACAGAGAGTCGGAATTGCCAGAGCTTACAGCAATAATCCTGATATTATGCTGATGGATGAACCTTTCGGCCATTTAGATGCCCAGACCAGATATATGATGGAGGATGAGCTTCAGAGAATCTGGCAGAAAGAAAAGAGAACGGTAATCTTTGTTACCAATAACATTGAGGAAGCGTTGTTTCTGGCAGACCGGATCATACTGATGACCAACTGTCCTTCTGCCATTAAAAAAGAATATAAGATTGATCTGCCACATCCCAGAAGTTATGTTGACTCTGAATTTCTACGTTTACGGCAGGAGATCACTGAAAATATGGACAAATCGCTGTAAAGGAGGAGTTTATGGAAGATAAAAGAGAAACAAAAGTAAAGGTAATGAATCTGACAAAACAGTTCGACCAGCTTCTTGTTCTGGATGACATATCCTTTGACGTAAAAAAAGGAGAATTCCTTTGTATCGTAGGGCCTACCGGCTGCGGCAAGACAACATTTTTAAACAGCCTTACCAAGCTTTACCAGCCCACAAAAGGGGAGATATTAATTAACAATGAGCCTGTAGATTTAAAGAAGCACAGCATTGCATATATTTTTCAGGAATATTCAACGATGCCATGGCTGACGGTAGAGGAAAATATCCGGTTTGGCCTGGACATTAAGCATACTTCAAAAGAATTGGCGGATCAGAAGGTGGAGGAGTATTTAGAGGTGGTAGGTCTGACAAAATACCGTAAATACTATCCTGACCAGCTTTCTGCAAGTATGCTCCAGCGGGTAGTCATCGCCAGAGCATTTGCTACGGAACCGGAGTTATTGTTAATGGATGAACCTTATGGGCAGCTGGATATTGAACTGCGGTTTAAGCTGGAGGATGAGCTGTTAAGCCTGTGGAAACGAAACGGGACAACTGTTATTTTCATTACCCACAATATCGAAGAGGCAGTTTATTTAGGGGAAAGGATTCTTGTTCTCACCAATAAGCCTACAACGATAAAAACAGAGATAAAAAATGATCTGCCAAGGCCGAGGGATATTGCGTCTAAGGACTTTGTGGAATTACGAAATAAAGTGACGGATTTAATTAAATGGTGGTAGGCTTTATTTTGCGATCACACATTAAAAGCAGCAGCTCCATAAGCATTCTCTAAAGGAATGACAGGGGCTGCTGTTTTTAACTGTGCTGCAATTGCCAGCGCAGCTATTTAGCATGAATTTCATTTAAAGCTTTCTGCACTTTTCCCAACATACGAATCGATACGGAATAGGTTTCTTTATTATTCATGTGAAGTAAAGCATTTTCTCTGGAATACTTTATTACATGTTTCATATTTATGATGGTGGAACGGTTACATTGGCAGAAACCGGAATTCAAAGTTGCATGGAATTCTTTTAATGAGCCTGAGATCTGACGTATCCCGGTTTTGGTATGAACGATGATTTTGTGGGAATCGTCGCTGGTCGTAATTGCTACAATGTCATTTTGATCCAATACCAGTGAATCCTTATCCAGTTTTATGGACAATAGACGATTGGAGGAATCCAGCTGAGCCTTATAATTTCTTTCTGCATTTTGTATACAGGAACAGATTTGATCTGGTAGGGTTTCTGTTTCATCTTTTGTAATGAAGTCCATAGCTTCCACCTTATAGCGGAAAGTAAGAATCGCCATTTCACTGTGAGTCGTTACAAAGACAACATAACCCCTGGGATCATATTGGCGAATTTCCTGAGCCAGTTCAATTCCATTTTTATTTGACTGCAAGTCAATGTCCAGAAAATAAAGTCCGGTAGTGTTGGAGCGCCTTCGCATGGAAAGCAGTTCGTCTGGGTTTGAGGTTGCACAATAAAGCCTGGATTCTGTTGGGTTCATCATTAGATATTTTTCTATGATGTTTATCCAGCGGCTTAATTGCATATTATCATCTTCGCAAAGATATATGTGGATCATTTTTGTACTCCCTATTAATCATTATGCATTAGGATTAGTTCTTGTGTGAAATAAGGTTCTTCGTATGTAGTATTCCAGATGGCATTCTCATAATTTTTTATAATCATATCTACATTAAAAAGTCCGATACCTCTATTCTCACCTTTTGTTGAGATATCGTGGCTGCGAAGCTCTGATACAGCATGAATCGGAGGCAGAGCAGTATTTTGAATGATAAGATATAGCTTATTATCTTTATAAAACATGCAGAAACGTATTTCCTTTTCTTCTGTTTCAATAGCAGCTTCTATAGCATTATCTAAAAATATTCCGATGATTCGTGATATATCCAAAGAATCCATATACAATTCATCAATAAGTTCTGTAAGCTCAATATTGGTTTTTATATTCATTTCTATCGCATAGATAAACTTAGAGGAAAGCAAGCTCTTTAAGGCTGTATTCTTAATGTGAGAAAGCGTTCCCAACTTGGTATCCGATTCTGTAAATGCACGACTGATAGGAAGAATTCTTTTTTCATAATATTCTTTTAAATCCTCCATATTTCCCTCGTTAATAAAACCTGACAATGTACTTAGAATATTTATGTAATCATGCTTGAATTTACGCATTACCCCATAGGATTCCTCCAACCTGTCTGTATAAATGCGCAGATTTTCAAATTGAGCCATACGATGTTTATAAGCTTGTTCTGCCACGGTGCTCTTATAGATAGAATACATAAGAAAGACTGTAATTGCAAATAATAATAAAAAAACAATTCCATTTAATGCAATAACGCCATAGTTGTAGCCAAGATATTCTCCATAAGAAAATGTAAAAATAAAAAAGAACGCCAGAAGAAACAAGTCCACAAAAATAGCCTTTATCAAATGACGATTAGTTAAATAGTTTGTAAGTTTTAATTTCTTGTGAATATACCGTCCGATTAATTTCGTTGTAATTCCACAAAATATACAGTAAATGCAGGAAAATACTACGATCAGCATGTTATTAGTTAATAAAGCGGCCATATCCATTTTTAAGAAGAAACCAGCGATCCACATAAATACATAATTAAAAGTTACTGAATATAGATATCCAAATAGATTACAGGATAAGCAAAAGAAATCATATTTTGTAAAATAAAATGTTAAGAGTAAAATTCCTCCATAAATTAAAAAGGTACACTTCTGTCCTAAAATGCCATTTAAACTAAAGGCAATAATAAAGATATAGCAAAATAGAAATAGTCGTTTAACTAAATGTATTTTGTATGGTAACAGGTTGATGCAAGAGAAGTAACTGCATAAACTCCCTGTCAGTAGATAAATAAAGTAAGTCATGTTATGGCACCTCTTATTGTCAATATTAATATTTTACAATTCATATAAGAAAAAGTAAAGAGAAATTACATTGAAATAACGTGCAATTTACGCTCAGGAAGAAAAATACTACGAAAATTGCAAAAATATTTTTGTGTAGATATTTGTGCTAAAATGGCAATGTCTGGTGGTGATAAAATGATTATTACAAGGTTTTCGGCTGTTCTTTGTAACTTGCTGAATAAAATCAATCCGAGAACTGAAGAAGATAACATTGCAATCCAATATGGATTTGAATTGATTTTAGATAATATAATCAAGTTGTTTTTTCTTCAAATAATGGGAATATTTCTGGGAAGAGGTTATGAAACCTTTATTATATTATTTACCTTTTCTATTTTACGCCTACAAGCGGGGGGAATACATGCCAAGACAAATATTGGCTGTAGTTTAGGTATGTTATCGGTTTGGGGACTATCACTAATTGGGAGCGTTTTTATAAAAATCGAAACATCTTATGTAATTTTGATTTATGCTGTAAGTTTGATAGTTATATTTTACTTTGCACCAAAAGGTAAAAATATAAATTATTTCACTCCGTCAACAAAATTAAAGAAGAAATTAATGTCTATGTTAATTTTAACATTATTTATAATAATTGCAATTCTAAATACTGGTTTAAGAGAATTATTTGTTTACCCAATTACTTTGGAGGTAATAACATTACTTCCTGTAAATAATACAGAAGTGAAAGGAGAATAAAGTCATGAAAGAAAAAATTGTAGAGGGATTACAGAAGGCATTAGTGAAGGTTTCTCTTGATTCAATTGGAAGAAGCATTCCAGTTACAATGTATGAGAGAGAGATTCCTAAAGAAGTTTTAAAAAAGTATGAAAGTGACTGTAAAGAAGTTAATGATTAATATTACTTTTAACAAAACGGAATCAAAAAGGAACATTTCTCGCGTAGTTTATAAGAGATATGAAAGTCCGGTATGAGTAATATAATGATATTATGTCATTATAGAAAGAAAAAGCGCCTCTATGCCAGAGAAAATAATACATATATTAATTTATTGTAAAATTCTCTAATCCAACTAGTTGGAATGTGTATAGTATTAATACTGTAGTGACAAGGGGGAAACTTCTGACTGAATTGGTTAAGAACCCAATAGACATGTAAAGCAAACTATATGAAATTTGTCTCATTCAGAAGTTTTATGGATACTCAGTAGAATAAGGTTAACTAATTGCTGCCCTTTGAATTAATTTCAAAGGGCAGTTAGTCAATGTATTAAAATTTGGCTGGTGCTGCTTAGGCTGATTTATTTTTATGAAGTCTGCCGGACTTTTCCTGTAAACTGGATGACTAAGATAGGAGTAAAAGCGGATGAGAGAAAACTTATTTCGTAAAATTCTAAAATTGGAAAAGAATTTAGCAGATGCTTCTGTGCAAAAGAATATTAAGTCAAAGCATAGAAAGAGAAAGATCATTCCAGATGAATATTATATAGATGTAATAACGACGATACCGGAAAGAAGAGCCAGGGTAGAGATGGAGTGTATTGATATTTGACTAGAATAAGTAACAGGCGGAATGTTAATAAAAGCAGGTAACGTGAAAGAATATAATGTTCTTCCGCGATACCTGCTTATTTTTTATACTATATTATATATATTTTCCTTCCCTTCGCCGGCCCATTAATCGATTACGAGCCTACCAGAATGGATTTACGTACATTCTTCCAACAGAATCTTTGGCTCAGCGACCATGGAATAATTGGTATGGTAGATAACAAAGCCAGGTGCCGCTCCAGCCACCTTTTTAATCTGCTTTTTCTGCACATAATCCACTTCCACCTTATCATTTTCACGACCCTTGGAATAGTAGGCGGCTAAAGCTCCGGCTTCTTCAAATGCCAGGTCAGAAAGCTCTTTTCCTTCGGATTTTACGATCACATGGGAGCCTGGGATTCCTTTTGCATGGAACCACCAGTCATTGCCGCTTGCCACTTTAAAAGTCAGCTCCTCATTCTGGTAATTATTCTTCCCGACATAAATATGGAATCCGTCAGAAGAAAGGTAGTGGAAGGGCTTGCTTGTGATCTTGGGCTTCTTGTCGCCGGAACGGCGATGCTTAATGTAACCGTATTCCATCAGCTCTTCCTTGATCTGAACAAGATCCTCTTCCATTAAGGCGATGTCCAAAGAGGCGCTTACGGATTCCAGATGGTCGATTTCCTGTCTGGTTTCAGCAATCTGTTCTGTCACGGCTTCAAAGGTACGCTTTAATTTGTTGTACTTATCAAAATATTTCTGCGCATTCTCTTTTGCAGACAACTGATCGTCCAGGGGAATGGTAATTTCCTCATTGGTGTAATAATTAAGGCAGACTAACTGCTTATCCCCGCCAGCTAATTCATATCCATAGGTATTGATAAGCTCGCCATAAACCTTATACTTGTCCCGCTTGTCCGTATCCTTTAGCTGCTTGGCCTGCAGGTCATATTTTTTATAATTTCGTTCCAAAGCGGTCTGCACAATTTTCCGTAAGTCCACGGATTTCTGACGGATCCTGGTAATGGTATTTTTTGAGGCATAATAGGTTTCCAACAGGGAACTGATGGAGTCAAAGCATTGGGAAACATAGTTATCTCCCTGATAACAGGTTAAGGGGAGGGCGGAAAATTCCACAGGCTCTTCCTTTTTATACATGATATTTGGAGTAAAATGCCCTTGCTTTACATCTTCCATGATAAAGGAAAACATGTGATACAAATGAACCAGTTCCAGTTCCGTCATCCCATTGGCAGACCGGTCCCCGTCAATGGAAGCCAGGCTGCATAGTTCATGCCCCATAATGGGACTTATACCAGTCAGTTTCATATACAGCGCTTTTTGTATGGGAGCAGCCGTATTGCCGATCACATCTATAAATTCTTCTTCTGTGATGGTCAGAGGGTCCTTCTTGTCCATGGTTTGTGGAATAAAATAAGTTCTTCCCGGCAAAACCTCACGTACGGAGCTGACCTGGGCAGAAATATGCTTTATGCTGTCTAAAATCAAGTCTTCTTCATTGCAAAAAATGATATTGCTGTGTTTTCCCATGATTTCAATGATCAGCTTCTTGATCCTTTTGTCACCTAAATCATCAAAATGCTCCACTTCCATGCATAGAATCCGTTCCAGTCCCGGCTGGCTCACCCGGATGATGCGCCCGTTTCCAATGTGCTTTCTTAAAAGCATACAAAAATTAGGGGCGGTCATGGGGCTTTGCTTGTTTGACTCCGTAAAATAGATGAGGGGGAGACTGGCGCTGGCCGATATAAGGAGTCTCCATGTATTTTTCTGGTTTTTAACAGTAAACAGCAGTTCATCCTTTTCCGGCTGGGCAATTTTAGCGATTTTTCCGCCTTCCAGCCGGTCTTTCATCTCTGCTGCAAGATTTGCCATAACAATTCCGTCTAATGCCATTGTTTGTTTTCCTCTTTCCTGCCCGCGCGATTTGGGCATAATGGTATCCCTGGAAGGGGGGCCCTCCGGTAAATGGTCTATATAATAAGGATAGTATAGCACAGAATCATATTTCTGTAAAATTTAAAACCAATTGACTTGTATTTTATTATGAATTATAATGGATAATATCTATGGCGAAAGAGAGGCATATGGAATGATCAAGAGCATGACAGGTTTCGGCAGATGCGAAACCGTCACGGATGAATATAAGATTTCCGTCGAGATGAAGGCTGTAAATCACAGATATTTGGATTTAAGCATAAAGATGCCGAAAAAGTTTAATTTCTTTGAAGCAGGGATCAGGAATCTGTTAAAGAATTATATCCAGCGTGGAAAGGTTGATGTATTCATCTCCTATGAGGATTACACAGAGAATAAACTGTGCTTGAAGTATAACAGTGCGCTGGCTGCTGAATATATGGATTATTTCGCAAAGATGGAGACACAATTCGGTATTCAAAACGACATTAAGGTATCGGCCCTGGCCAGATGCCCGGAGGTCCTTATCATGGAAGAGGTGCCAGAGGATGAGGACCAGATGTGGAAGCTTCTTTCAGAAACCATTGAAGAAGCCGCAAAGCGTTTTGTGGAAACCAGAGTGGCAGAAGGAGAAAACCTAAAGAACGATCTCCTTGGAAAGCTTAAGTTTATGACTGAGCTTGTGGAATTTATTGAAGAACGGTCCCCCAGGATTCTTTCGGAATACAGAGCAAAGCTGGAGGACAAGGTGAAGGAACTGCTGGCAGGCGCTTCCATTGATGAAGGAAGAATTGCTACGGAAGTTACGGTTTTTGCTGATAAAATCTGCGTGGATGAAGAGACCGTACGGCTCAGAAGCCACATTGAAAATACCTGTGCAGAGCTTAATGCTGGCGGGAGTGTGGGAAGAAAACTGGATTTCATCGCTCAGGAGATGAACCGGGAGGCGAATACCATTCTTTCCAAGGCCAATGACTTAGAAATTTCTGATAAGGCCATCGCACTGAAGACCGATATTGAAAAGGTAAGGGAACAGATCCAGAATATTGAGTAGGAGAGTATCAGAAACATGAATGAAAATGGCATATTGGTAGTCGTATCCGGATTTTCAGGGGCAGGCAAAGGTACCTTGATGAAGGAGCTTTTGAAAAGGTATGATAATTACGCGCTGTCCATTTCTGCTACCACCAGAAATCCCAGAGCGGGAGAAGCAGACGGCAGGGAATATTTCTTCGTGGCAGAAGAACGCTTTAAGGATATGATAGAAAAGGAAGAATTGATCGAATATGCCCAGTACGTCAACCATTACTATGGCACACCTAAGGAATATGTTTTAAACCAGATGAGAATGGGGAAGGATGTTATCCTGGAAATTGAAATTCAGGGGGCACTAAAGGTAAAGGAACGTTTCCCTGAAGCGGTTTTGGTTTTTGTTATGCCTCCCAATGCAGAGGAATTAAAGCGCCGTCTCATCGGCCGCGGGACAGAAAACATGGATGTAATCAATGCCAGGCTCCGCCGGGCGGCTGAGGAAGCGGAAGGCATGGAGGCCTATGATTATATCCTTATTAATGATAAGATAGACGTTTGTGTGGAAGAGATGCACCGCATGATCCAGGTACAACATAACCGGGCTTCCAATAATATGGCATTTTTGTCCCATATTCGGGAAGAATTAAAGAATATATAGAGCCGATTGAGAAAGGGGAATAAATGATGTTACATCCATCTTATTCAGATTTGATTAATGTAGTAAACAGCGAGGTAGAGCCAGGAGAGGCTCCTGTTGTGCAGAGCCGATATTCTATCGTGATCGCCGCAGCCAAGAGAGCAAGGCAGATCATCGGCGGCTCAGAACCGGAGATTCAGGGAGCCGGTAAGAAACCGCTTTCTATTGCCGTAGAGGAACTGTATGAGGGCAAAGTGAAGATTTTAAGCGAAGCGGATGCAACAGAAGAAGACGATAATTAGGAAGAAGGCCGTCTCACTTTTGGATGAGATGGCCTTTCTCATGACATAATCTGCAATCTACTAAACCTTTTATAATGAAAGACAGGAGTTTAAACATGAAGTTATTATGTGTTTCACTGGGCTGCGACAAGAATCTCGTAGATACGGAGATGATGCTGGGCCTTCTGAATAAAGACGGATATACGTTTACGGATGATGAGTATGAGGCGGATGTGATTGTGATCAATACCTGCTGTTTCATTGGTGATGCGAAAGAGGAAAGCGTAAATACCATACTGGAGCTGGCCCAGAGAAAGGCAGACGGCAAATGCAAGGCATTGATTGTAACCGGCTGCCTGGCCCAACGGTATAAACAGGAGATCATAGACGAGATTCCTGAAGTGGATGGTATTATAGGAACCTCCACCTATGACGAGATTTCCCACGTCCTGTCAGAGGCCCTGGGCGGAAATGAACACGTTCAGCGTTTTCATGATCTGGACGGGATTCCTGAGATGGAAACAGAGCGGATTCTGACAACAGGAGGCCATTATGCCTTTTTAAAGATTGCGGAAGGCTGTGACAAGCATTGTACTTACTGTATCATTCCTTCTCTGCGGGGAAATTACCGCAGTGTTCCCATGGAGCGTCTGATAAAGGAAGCAAAAGGACTGGCTGAGAAGGGGGTAAAAGAGCTTATTTTAGTTGCTCAGGAGACAACCCTTTACGGTGTGGATCTATATGGTGAGAAATCACTTCCAAAGCTGCTTAAAGGCTTATGCCGCATACCCGGGATCCAGTGGATCCGGATCCAGTACTGTTATCCGGAAGAAATCACGGATGAGCTGATCCAGACCATAAAGGAAGAAGAAAAGGTATGCAAATACCTTGATCTGCCCATTCAGCATGCCAGCGACCGGATTTTAAAACGCATGGGCCGCAGGACCACAAAGGCACAGCTTCAGGAAATCGTGGAAAAGCTTCGGAGAGAGATCCCGGATATGGCTCTCAGGACCACCCTGATCTCCGGATTTCCAGGGGAAACTCAGGAAGATCACGAAGAGCTGATGGAGTTCGTGGATGAGATGGAATTCCAGCGTTTGGGAGTGTTTGCCTATTCCGCAGAAGAGGATACACCTGCTGCAGAATTTCCGGATCAGGTTTTGCAGGAGGTAAAAGAGGAACGCCGTGATGCCATTATGGAGCTTCAACAGGAGATTTCCTATGACTTTTCAAAGTCAATGATCGGGAAAACCCTGGAGGTCATGATCGAAGGCAAGGTGGCGGATGAAAATGCCTATGTAGGCCGTACTTATATGGATGGGCCAGGTGTGGATGGAATGATTTTTGTTCAGACGGGCGAAGAACTGATGTCAGGTGATTTTGCCAGGGTCCGGGTGACAGGGGCTATGGAATATGATTTGATAGGAGAGTTGGAGGATGAATTTACCGAATAAGCTTACGATTTTAAGGGTTTTTATGATTCCGTTTTTTGTTTTGTTTCTGCTGCTGGACGGAGGTGCAAATGCATCCTACCGTTACATTGCAGCTGTCATATTCATTGTGGCCAGCTTTACGGACTTACTGGATGGAAAGATTGCAAGAAAATATGGCCTGGTGACTAATTTTGGCAAGTTTATGGATCCTTTGGCGGATAAACTGCTGGTCTGTGCCGGTCTTATCTGTTTTACAGCCCTGGGCCAGCTTTCTGCCTGGATTGTTATCGTGATCATAAGCCGGGAATTTATTATCAGCGGTTTCCGTCTGGTAGCTTCCGATAATGGCGTGGTGATTGCAGCAAGCTATTGGGGTAAATTTAAGACGGTGTCCCAGATGGTCATGTCGGTGCTTCTCATTCTGAATATTCCGGCACTGTCCTTTGTTACAACGGCGTTTATCTGGATTGCCACTATCCTTACTGTGGTTTCACTTGTTGATTATATAGCAAAAAATTACCGTGTTCTTACGGAAGGGAGTATGTGATCATGGTTGTTGAACTGATTTCAGTTGGAACGGAACTTCTTCTTGGAAATATTGTAAATACCAACACACAGTATCTGGCGGAGAAATGTGCCCTTTTAGGGCTTTCCATGTACCATCAGGTTACGGTGGGCGATAACAGGGAACGTCTTTCGGAAGCCTTTGAGACAGCCTTAAAGCGCTCGGATGTTGTCATATTGACCGGAGGCCTGGGGCCAACGGAGGATGATCTGACAAAAGAGGTCTGTGCAGAGGTTATGGGGCTTTCTCTGGTGGAAGATGCCCATACAAAGGAAAGGATCAAGGAGTATTTTAAAAACAGCATTTATAAAGAGATTCCAGATAATAACTGGAAGCAGGCACTTGTTCCCCAGGGAGCGGTTGTACTGGACAATGACAACGGTACTGCTCCCGGACTTATTATGGAAAAGGAGGGAAAGGCGGCAATCCTGCTGCCAGGGCCTCCAGGTGAATTAAAGCCTCTGTTTCGCTGCCAGGTAGTTCCATATCTTCAGAAGGGCCAGCCTGAAGTGATCCGTTCTCAAATGGTCAAGATCTGCGGACATGGAGAGAGCCAGGTTGAGAAAAAGCTTCTTGACCTCATTAACGGCCAGACCAATCCAACCATTGCCACCTATGCAAAAACAGCTGAAGTGCATTTAAGAGTCACGGCAAAGGCATCAAGCGATGAGGAAGCCAAAAGCCTTTTAAAGCCGGTGGTAAAAGAGATTAAAAGCCGTTTTGGGGATGATGTGTATACCACAAAAGAGGAAGAGACCATTGAAATGGCAGTTGTCCGTCTCCTTAAAAAATACGATTTAACGGTGACTACGGCGGAATCCTGCACAGGAGGACTGATCGCAGGACGCCTGGTGAATGTGCCTGGGGCTTCCCAGGTGTTCCGGGAAGGCTTTATCACCTATTCCAACAAGGCAAAGAGAAAACATCTTGATGTAAGCAAGAGCACCTTGAAAAAACACGGTGCGGTCAGCGAACAGACTGCCAAAGAAATGGCCATCGGAGGTGTTTTTGCGGCTGATTCGGATGTCTGCATCGCAGTGACAGGAATTGCAGGACCGGATTCTGATGGAGAAAAGCCGGTGGGACTTGTTTACATGGCCTGCTATATGAAGGACAAGGTTTCGGTGGAAGAATATCATTTTAAGGGGAATCGGGAAAAAATCAGGGAACAGTCCGTAGTAAAGGCTCTGGACCTGCTGCGCCGTTCCATTCTTAAGAATTACCATTCATAAGACCTTCCGGAAGGAGATAAATTTGGAGACCCGTTTGCTGAAACAACAGATGACTGCAGCGTACCAGTACTCCCATGTAAGGCTGGTGCTGAATTATTATACTTTATTTGAAACAATAGGGGAAGAACCTTTGATTCCGGAAGGTCTCATTGCTTACTGCCGGCAGCTTAACGGTCTGCTTAAGGAGCATTTCTCCGGAAAAGATGTGGAAGAGGGACTGCTTAAGCTTCGGGAGGATATCACCCATGAAGTGGAAATCCTGACTTCCTACACCGACTGCTTTCAGATTTATGAATATGTTTTAAACCGTCTGGAACGGAAGTTTATAACTTTGCCGGAGACAGGATATGATGATGAAAGCTTTGCCATGCGTCTCACAGGATTTGTAAGGGATACCAGGGAAACAGCTGTTATGAACGGAAGGATCAGGCAGATCATCGGCCAGCTTCCGGTGCGTCTGACAAAACAGAAGTTTTTCAGCCTTGTTATGGAAGGACTGTCCGTTTACATTGGTTCTCCCTTGGAAAATCTTAAAGATATGATGTATACCCTCCGCACAGAATCCATGGCAAAGCTTCCCTTGGGAATGGAAGAGGGGCATAAGGACTTCTTTGAGCTTTTGGAACAGTTCCGCCATGAGGATTACGCCAATATGACCGCCGAAGGCTATGAAGAAGCTTCTTCAAGGCTTGCCATTGCCTGCCAGGGGCTTATGGACGAATCCGGCCTTTACATCATGCTTCAGGATATTATCAATGATTTCTGTGTCCTGGTGTTTGCCAGGCCGGAAGCGGTCATTGATGTGAAGGAGGAGGAGCTTTACTGCTCCATGGTGGGAGAAATACTGGATAAGTTTGAAAAAGAAGATTATTCTCCTGCAAAAGAAGAATTTTTTGACAGGCTTACCCAGCTGGAAGGCAGGCAGGAAGCTTATTATGAGCGTTATTTAAGGACTGAACTTCCGGAAGAGAGCTATGAATGGAATAAAGATCCGGATTACGTGAAAGCTGTAAATGTAGACAGGCTTTTATCCGGAAGCTCTTTTGTGGAATTAAAAGGCTGGAATAAGGAGAAAGAGGCAGGAGAGACGGCTGTTGTTGACCGTCCTTACCTGGAGAAAACGGCAAAGGAATACTTTG
>JAISYJ010000125.1:0-36332 GCA_031270005.1 Hungatella sp.
GTCAATAAAATCAAATTGACCAAGCGTATCATGTATGGTCGGAACAGCTTTCAATTGTTGCGGGCCAAGCTTCTCTTAAACGAATTTTACTATAAAATCAACTAAATCTGGAAAGAACCTAATTAACGATTACTTTTTTTATGTTTACCAGCCATGTGCAGGTTCTTATGAATGCAATTTGCTAACAATAATTGTTAAAAAAATAGTCTTTATAAGTATATTAGAATAAAAATTCCATAAGTAATTGACATATGTCATAAACTGAGTATAATAAAAAGCGTAATTGACATATGTCAGAAATAAAGGGAGGTTTAAACCGTATGCATCTGGATGCTTCATTGAGAGATTTGACAGCCTTATAAATTGGGCAGAAGAGATATGAGAGGCACCTGGAAATTTACTGCAAAGAGCGTAGACAGATGAAAGATGCTAAAAGGAACCAGCTTTTCTAATTCGGGGAATAGGATAATTAATTAATCGGGAGACAGAAATCTTTAATTATGCTCGTTCCTGCACTTTATCAAAACGGTAGCGGGTTATATGATTTAAATACCTCTTTACGATAAGATGTGCCTGAGCAGGACTTCAGGTTCATGTCGGACATAAGTATAGCGGCAATGATATGGAAATCCGCTTTATCGGTTTTCATCTTTCTGAAAGTAAGCATTTTTCGATAAAGATTGGTTTGCAACGGGTTGGATCATCTGATAAAGTTCGTCAAGGCCGTCTCTGCTGTTAGATATAGTGAATGATTTAAGTGACATTTCGCTAACATTTTTACAAAGAGACTGCGGCCGGAGACTTTCTGAAATCATCAAGCAGGAGTGAGGTGAAACTAGTCCATAGTATTTAAAACAATACAGCAATAAGGTCCTTGGAGCGGGACTATAAACACTGCTACTTACAATGCGAGTGAGGTGATAGAATCATGCCAAGGCCAATGAAATGGAGAAAAGTATGCTGCTTACCCGAGAGCAATCGATTCGGACCCCTTGGTTTGCCTGCAGATGCGACGAATTGTGTAAATATGACAGTTGACGAGTATGAAACGATAAGACTTATCGATCTAGAGGGCTTTACACAAGAAGAGTGTGCCAAGAAGATGAATGTCGCTCGCACAACAGTACAAGGTATTTATATCGAAGCGAGAAAAAAGCTGGCTGAATCATTAGTAAACGGAAAGGTATTGTTGATTGAAGGAGGCGAATATCGGCTTTGCGACGGTATGGGAAATGGCTGTGGCCGTGGCTGCCGTAGATATGAGCGAAGCCGGAGGTGCCCAGATAATGAGGATCAAGGTGATTGATTATATATGCGGAAAAAGTAATTGACCCCTTTGTGTGTCCTCAAAATGTTCATAGTATGCAGGCGTGGGGTTTGTGAAGCCATTTGCCCTGCAGGCGCTGTATCTTTAAAGCCGGCTGCAGCCGGAGCGCTTATGTTGTATGCGAATGAAGAAAAAGTTTTTTCAACAGCAGAACTTAAAATAGGCAGCGGTACTTCTGGCAAGCTGTGTTAATAAATTTAATACCAATTATGAAAATACAGATAAAATCCAGTCGTTTTGCAAGAAACAAGGCCTGCCCTTTGTCGGTAAGATACCTTTTGATCCGGAAGCAGTCAAAGCCATCAATTGAGGGCAGACCATTGCGGATAGTAATTGTGCATCGGGGATGGCAGTAAAAGATACCTATAATAAGACCATACAACTGCTGTTTAAAGAAGGCGGTGGCTAAGCGCATGATGATCATGGTGGTGAACTAAGAACGTTTAAAAAAGAAACTCAAAATATTAATCAAAAATAAAGGAGCTGATATTATGAGCAATAATTGCAACCAAAGCTGCAGCAGCTGCTCGGAAGACTGTGCAGAAAGACAAGAACAAAAAAACAATTTCTCCGAGAAGCCGCACACAATGAGCAGCATCAAAAGGGTGATTGGTGTTGTCAGTGGTAAAGGAGGTGTCGGAAAGTCACTCGTTACTTCCATGCTGGCGGTTACAATGAACAGAATGGGTTTTCATTCCGCCATTCTTGATGCGGACATTACTGGGCCGTCTATTCCTAAAACCTTTGGTATTAAGGAAAAAGCTACGGGCAGCGAATTTGGATTATTTCCCGTCAAAACCAAGACTGGCATTGACATTATGTCTGTCAATTTACTTTTGGAAAACGATACCGATCCGGTTGTCTGGAGAGGACCGATTATTGCCGGTACGGTCAAGCAATTCTGGACTGATGTTATCTGGAGCAATGTGGATTTCATGTTCATCGATATGCCGCCGGGCACCGGTGATGTTCCTCTTACGGTATTTCAATCCATTGCTGTTGATGGGATTATAATAGTCACATCTCCGCAGGAGCTGGTATCGATGATTGTATCGAAAGCGGTCAAAATGGCTGAGATGATGAAGATACCCATCATTGGTCTGGTAGAAAATATGTCATATTTTAAATGTCCTGATAACGGCAAAGATTATAAAATATTTGGTGATAGCCATATTGAGGAAATTGCTGAGAAGCATAACTTAAAGGTTCTTGCAAAATTGCCCATTGATCCGAAAATTTCAGCTGCATGCGATAAGGGTATGATAGAACTTTTTGACGGAAACTGGTTTGATTCAGTTGCAAAAATACTAGAAAAAATGGAGGAGAAAGAAAATGATTAAAATTGCTGTGGCAAGTGAAAACGAAAAAGTAACCGAGCATTTTGGGCATTGCATCAACTTCAATATCTTTGAAGCTTCAAACAATCAGATTGTTAAGAGTGAGTCTATACCAAATCCAGGGCATAAGCCTGGATTTCTTCCTAACTTTCTAAACGACAGAGGGGTTAATGTAGTTATCTCAGGAGGAATGGGCGGCGGTGCCGTTGATATCTTTAATGAAAAAGGCATAGAGGTGATCGTCGGGGCAAGGGGGAATGCGAAAGCAGCAGCGGAAGTTTATCTGCAAGGTACCCTGAAATCTACAGGTTCTGTTTGTCATGAGCACCAACATCACGATGAATGCGGAGAATAGTTGAGAATTTATATAGGAAGACTGTACTTTATTCTATTACAATAGCAGCCCCTGGTGTCTGTTTTCTAAGAGCAAGGAAAAGGAGCTCCTTGCTCTTAGAAAAGCGTAGAAGTCAAGTCATTGTAAATATTTAGCCTGCAGCCTTGTTAAGAAACGGAACGATCCAGGCAGCTACATGAATAATAATGATAATACTCCAAAAGCAGTAAATGTAATCCATTTCAATAGCAACTCAATTAATCTCAATAATCTGTGCATGCCGCACACAAATTTTCATCAAAGACAAGTATCAGAAGCCGTAATCTATGGTGATATGATAGTTATAAGACCAGCTCTATAACCAGAAAATCTTGAAACTAAATAATAAATATAATCACTCTATAAAAAAGAGGCAGGACATTTATGCCTTTCCTAATACTTTATCCATGAACAAGCATTCCGCATTCTTCACAATATAACCAGGTTGACTTATTACGAACTTTATTAGGTGTTTTAATCCTTTTAGCGTTGGCATTATTATATCCGCACAGAGGACATACAAATTTTGTTTCGCCATACCAGCCTATTTCTTCCAACGCATTTAACCCATATTCAATAAAAACGAAACATTCATCTTTTTTAAATTGTTTTTCCATTATAATTGCTCCTTATGTATCTTTTCATAAATAGTATAACATATACAGAATTAAAAAGCAAACATATGTTCTGTTTCGTTCTAAATTACGAGTTAAAACAGCAAACAGCAATTTAACTACTCTGAATAATAAATTTGCGGTAAATATGTGATTGGCATTACCGATTACTATACCGCTTAAAATCATAATAGGGAAGATTACACCAGATGACTGGCCCCTTAACAGGCAGGAATCAAAACCATGGGAATTACCCTATTCACCCCCATTGTTTTATCTGATCCAAAAATTCTGGAAGTAATATAAAGATAGCATAAAGAAAACATTTGATCTCTTAACTGCCATTAAATCCGATGTTTAATCAACCGATATAGAATTGTCATGCAAAATACATAAGAGGTTTACGCTTCTGAAAATTACTGTTAGGAGGTTTTCAATGTTTAAATTTACAAACTCAACATTGATCGGACTTGTATTTGGTGCATCTCTGATTGTCGGATCTGTATTTGTATCTGGTCATGCAGAACTATTCTGGAATGTGCCCTCGGCATTTATTATTTTCGGTGGAACCATAGGAGCCACTATAATGGCTTTTCCTCCTCAAAGGCTTAAAACCATAGGCACCGTAACTAAAAAGGCATTTTCAAAAGCAGATTTTGACTTAAAAAAGGATATTGTTTCTTTAGTCAGATGTGCTGAAATATCACGGAGGGATGGGCTTCTGGCTCTTGAAAACCACCTTAATGATTTAACGGATGATGCATTCCTGAAAATGGGAATTCAATATATTGTTGATGGTGCGGATGAAGATCAGTTGAGAAATTTATTGGAAGGTTCAACCTATTTTATGAAACAGCGGCATCAAAAGGGCGCCGCAATGCTGGATATGATAGCGGCTACGGCTCCTGCGCTGGGGCTTCTCGGAA
Source organism: Hungatella sp. (assembly GCA_031270005.1). Lineage (GTDB taxonomy): Bacteria > Bacillota > Clostridia > Lachnospirales > Lachnospiraceae > Lacrimispora. The sequence goes on from JAISYJ010000125.1 coordinate 4,578, forward strand.
CCTATGTAGGCCTTATTCCCATGCTGAATAATCTGGATGATGCAAGTACGCTGGGCCCAATGATGGCGCTTGAACTGGTTTCTTCTTTTTACGGAGCTTTTGTCGCTTACGTCATCTTTTCTCCCCTGGCTAAAAGGCTGAAATTTATGAATAAAGAAGAAGAAACAAGAAGAAACAAGGAGAGAACTGCTGATTGAGGGATTGGCAGGCATACAGCAGGGAAAAAATCCAAGGCTTATCAGAGAAGAATTGCAGGCGTTTGCAAATATAACTCTGGATACGGAAGGGGAAAAGGCTGAAAAACCGAAATCTCGTTTTAAATTAGGGAGGTGACTGATTAGTTATGGGCAGATTCCATAGGAACGAAGAGGAATATGAGGAGGAAGAGGCAAGCTGGCAAGACAGCTACAGTGATTTAATGACTGATTTGCTTGCTATTTTCGTGATTTTGTTTGCCTTTGCCATGATGAATCAAGCACTTACGATTCAGGAAAATAAAAGAGAAAAAGAAGCGGCTGCAGTCCAGCAGCAAAACAATTTCGTATCGGATGCAGAAGAGTTTAACAAGCTCTATGAATACATTAAAGCATATATAGAGGAAGAGCAGCTGACCGATGAACTAAGTGTTACAAAGCTGGGGAACGACCGGATTTTGTTACGTGTTGCGGCTTCCGTATTTTTTGAATCGGGAAGAGCCGAAATCGATGGGGCTGCCGAACCTGTGCTTCAGAAAATTTCCGAAATATTAGTAACATACCAGGACTCCTTTAAAATGGTCAGGATAGAAGGCCATACGGATAACCGTCCAATCAATACTCGTATCTATGACAGCAACTGGGAGCTTTCAACAAGCCGTGCCGTTAATGTTCTCAGGTGGCTTCTGGATACCTCTGGAATTGAAGCGAAAAAGTTTTCTGCCATAGGCTACAGCGAATATTATCCTGTCGAAGATAACTCTACCAGTGAAGGCAAAAGAAAGAACAGGCGGGTGGATTTTTTTATAGAGGGAACAAACGAATAAACGCAGATTTAAGATACATTTGTAAGTATTGTCATTAAATTAATAAAGCAATTACCAAGAGGCAGCAAATATACAAGATAATACGAAATAAATGATCTTAAATCATTGTATCAAAACGTCCTGGGAAAATCCTGTGCCCTTGGTATACATTCCTGTAAAGTCAGGATCAGCCAACTGGGCAAAGAATATTTTCTGTGACCAGCATTTTCCTGTCTCCCCATAAATCGCTGTTTCGTATAACAATAATGTTGTACTCATAGTTATTTATTAATTATTATTGAGGTTTTAAGTAATAATCTCCTTTGTTACAATAAAGAAAAGCAAAGGAGGTTTATATGGCAATTAAGTTAAAAACAGTAATTTTGGAATGCAGCGATATACCGCAGCTGCTGTCTTTTTACACAGGCCTTTTGCATTGGCCAGTGGTATTTGAACTAGATACGTTTGTGGGGATACACTCGGATGAAGAAGAAATGGGAATAGCTTTTCAATATGATGAAAATTACATTCCTCCAACATGGCCATCACAACCGGGGCAACAGCAAATGATGGCGCATTTGGACTTTGCAGTAGCCGATAAGAACGAACTAAAGGAAGCAATTGGAAAAGCAATTAAATTAGGTGCCAAAATTGCAAATGAACAATATGGTGGTGAAGAGTGGGTTACTATGCTCGATCCTGCCGGGCACCCGTTTTGCTTTGTAGTATGGAATCATTCATAATAAAAGCTGATCTCAAGCTAAAAGCAGTATTCTGTAAATTCAGGATACTGTTTTCGCTATATTATTTAACAAAACAAAATAAAATAAAGAATTAACTGGCCCTTTTATCGGGCTTATTTTTATGCCTTTAAGGGCAGAATGGAATTAATTCGGGTATCAAGTCTTTTCCTGGGCCGCTGCAGGAGCAAACCAGGGAGAATCAGGAGCGAAGATTATTTTTCAGAAAAGAAGATTGACTTTTGAGGAGATCGAAGCAGTTTTTAAGGCCAACTGCAGCATTAAGCCGGCCAGATTATCTGGGGAACCAGAAGAAACCGCTTGAATAAGATTTAAAAACAGAAGAACAAAAAGGTGATTTGTTAGAAAATATTTATGATTTAGTTTTTCTTTGATTCATTTTTGTGCTATCATTAAATTTATTCTATATATTTTTTGCAGGGGTGGAAGAATGGATAAAAAAGTTGGAGTAAAGTTAAGCAAAGTGCGGTTCTTATATTATGTGTTGGGCATCTTGATGGGTTGCTTTGTACTGTGGATTTCTCTGAGTGAAGGAAAGCAGCTGCATTTTTTAAATATGGAAATTATGCCGTCAGAGCAGAGATTTATAATCAATGTTGGGACAAATGGCGAGGATGCCGATGTTTTTACTGCGGTAAAAGGCGTTCATGTTTCGGTCAGCAATACAGGAAAATTGGAAGAGCAGCAGACGAGGCTGACAATAGAGGGAAATATCAGGAAAAAGACATCAGATAGCACGCCAATCCATCTTTTGCTGCTTGGCCTTGACAATACAGAAAAGTGGCAATGGAAAGTATTAAATTCTGAGGGGCTGTCTTTGATTTACTGTAGTGACGGTGAGATGGCAAATATTCGGGCGTACCTTTATCCGTATGTTGTTGCCATATTTGGGATACTGGGTGCTTTTCTGCTTTTTAAGAATAATAAAAAAGAGAGAAACCATGCAAAAGAAATACTGTTGGAATTTATGGAAGACCCAGAGAATCAGGCAGCATTTGAAGCCGGGAAACGGTGGTTTTTGATTCATGACAGGAGACGATACTGGAACCGATGCCTGATAGTATTTTTTATCTGTGGATTAGGTCTTTACATTCTTCAGAAATATTTATATAAGTGGGTTTTTCTGAATTCAACAGACCATATAGGAGCTGTTTTAATTTTAACTTTAGTGATTGTAAGTTTAGGCGTTGTTTTAGAAGCTTATTGGGTAATAAAGCATATGGAGGTACTTACAAGAGAGAACCGGCCCCTTACGGCTGCTGCAGCTTTTTTGATGGAGGCAGCATATGGTTCTTATCGGTATCAGTCTTACTATAAGAAGCAAGTACATAATGCTGCCGTTGGACTTGCCAGGGCCGGAAGATATGATCAGGCATTGAAACTGGCAGATGATGGATGGGAAGGCGTTCAGGAAAAGAAGATGATGCAGCTGCTTCACAGTAATATTCGTCAGGCATGCTTCCTGGGTCTGGGAAGGAAAGAAGAGGCCGAAGCAGAATTTGCGTACCAGAAGCAGATTGTAATAAATTATCCCAAATTAAAAAAGATGGGAGAGGCGGCGCTTCTGTTAACTGAAATCAGGAAGGCTTATACGGAACGGAAATTTGGACAAGTAGAAGCCTATGTGAACGTGTATTGTGATCGTTATCCAGATGCATTTCATCGTATCCCGCTTATGCCCATTCAGATGAAAATTCATGTACAGGCAGGTGAAACTGAGAAGGCAAAAAATATCTGCACTAATCTGCTTTCGTACAGCCCTGAAAATATAGCAGTCAGGGAGGCAATGAGATATGGAGCCTGTACTTATGTGGAATCTCCGGATTTTCTCAAAGATAAGACCGGGCTTGTGTGCCGGATTATTATAACCAGAGTGCTTGGTATTTTCACAGTGGTGTTTGGAGGTGATATGTTAATGGGGACATATCATTCGGGAGTAAGTGAAACGAGAGTATATGAAGAGACTGAAGCCGAAAAACTCCTATCGCAAACAATGGATACAGAGAAGGCAGAAGATGAGTTAACGGAGACAGAGGTGTCTGAAACAGAGCAGGAGCCGGCTTTTCAGGTTTCTGATTCTCAGGCGCCAGGCTTTGAAATGGATTTGCCGGAAGATTGGAATGGCCTTGTAGTTAGAAATGAGTTTAAGGGAGGGTGCAGCTACCATCAGAAAAAATCCTATGATTTGATGGGCGATGGAGTTTTATTCTATATTCAGGCGTATTCGGACTGCAGCTATGTGAATCTGCCGGATTATGAAGTTTGGGGATATGATGGTCCCTATGTTTACGTAGTGTCACGGCCTACTGATGTAACATTTTATATGGAAGACAGTGCAATAGGAGAGGAATACCATAAGATGCAAAGTGAAATCAGTCAAATCCGGGATGCTTTCCGGATTCAGTCTGATACGGCAAAATATGACGGGTATGAATTTGTATTTCCTAACAGCAGCGATAGCCTGTTGCAGGAGCAGGATTTATGGAATCTTTCAGCCGGCCAGCTGCGGATTGCCAAAAACGAGATTTATGCAAGACATGGCAGGCGATTTGCTGATCAGGAATTGCAGAGATATTTTAATCAATGCAGGTGGTATGAAGGAAGGATTGCTCCAGAAGATTTTGAAGAAAATATGCTGAATGAAACAGAGCGGTTCAATATCTCTTTGATTCAGAAACAGCAGCAAAATGTGGAGTAAAAATTTGAAGCGTATATCACATCCAAAAGAATAAAGGGAGATAAAAAGGCAAGTGGTGGCTTTGAATTGAGTATTTTTCAAAGCCACCACTAGTCGAAGAAATTATTTTATTTCTTTTTCATGTCCGGATTATGGATTTCTTCCGAAAATTCCGTCAAAATACGGCGATGTTCCGGTGTTCCAGCTGGATCTTGTTTCTTTTGGAGCATCTTTTGTTTGCCTGTTACCTTTATAATTGCATAGCAGACCGTAAAAAAAGCAACAAGTGCGATGCCTGCAAGGAAACCTAAGGTCTGTCCTTTTAAAAATGGCATGCTGAACATGGCTATGATCAGTCCAGCCATGGTAAACAGGGAACTATACGGAAATCCGCACAGGCGGCAGTTTCCTTCCGGTTTCCCGTTCTTTTTCCGGAATCGGATATGGGTATACATGAGCACGATATAAGTGAAAAGCAGCGCGAATCCCCCGGAGCTGATCAAAAACAGATAGACTTCGGGAAAAAACAATCCGACATACAGAAACATCATCATGGACAAACCGGAAAATAAGATTCCCCGGTAGGGTACATCAGTTTTGTCCCTTAAAAATGCAGGACCAAGCCGGTCATCCACAAGAGAACGGAGCATTCTTCCGATCCCAAACATCGCAGCTACCATAGTAGACAAAATTGCGCTGATCAATATAACTGTCATGGCAGTTCCGGCCCAGGTCATTTGATAGAGGTTTAAGGCCGTAACCATAGGGCTGACGTTTTCACTTAAGGATTCGCTGGGGACCAGCAGCAAAAGAATTGAAATACACAGAATATAAAGTGTCACGAGCCAGAAAACCGTCAGGTGGATGGCACGGGGCACATTTTTTTGCTTATTTTCTGTTTCACTGGCAGCCAGTCCAATGATTTCAAAACCTGCATAGGTGAATAAAACGATCAGCATGCTTCCTGCCAGGCTTTTTAGGCCGCCGGGGAGAAATGGCTCCGATCGCAATATGCTGATTCCTAAGGGACGGGAGCCTGGTAAGATACCCAAAACGATCAAAGAACCCAAAAGAATAAATCCGATAATAGCTATAATCTTTATAGCTGACAAAATGCTTTCCAGATGGCTTAGCTGTTTTGCCCCCAAAAGGTTTAATAACGTTACCCCGACGATCAGGGCAGTACCCAGGATCGGGATTGAAACGGACGGAAACCATGTCCGGAACAATATAGAAACTGCGGTAGCCTCACTGGACATGGAGATGACCATTCCGGTCCAATAGACCCAGCCCACCACAAAGCCTGTGCCATTGTTTATATACTGAGACGCAAATGTTCGGAAAGAAGCGGAATCCGGATTGGATACCGTCATTTCCGAAAGTGCAAATAGAATGAAATAAACCATAACAGCGCAAATCAGATAAGAAAGAATGATTGCCGGGCCGGCAGCCTTAATGGCAACCGATGAGCCTAAAAAAAAGGAACCGCCGATCACGGTTCCAAGAGCCATCATCGTTAAGCGTCCTGCAGTAAGACCATTCGCTTTATTTTTCATAGGATTCCTCACTTTGCTTTTTGTATTATTATTTCAGATAACAGAAAAGTTATTCGAAACATTGAAAACACAACGCCTTTTTGCCATAAAACAATAAAAATGTGCAAAATGTATAAATAAAGTGAAAATATATCTTGAAAATTATAGAAAAGTAAGAAGCTATACAAGAACTTGTCAACGGAAAACTAACAAAATACCAAAATAAAGCTTGCTATTAGACAAAAAATAAGGTAATATAATGAACATAAATTAAGTATATATTAAGTAACAATAGCTAACAAGTAAAGGGAGGGTATTCGTTGAGAGGAGGCATTATGTGAAAAAAGGACAAAAAAAGCAGACAAAAGAAAACAGGCCCAGCATGAGTGTGGGGAAGAGATTGAAAAAGAATTGGCAGCTATATATATTTTTGCTGCCTTCATTGGCTGGATTGATTTTATTTTCCTATGTTCCCATGTATGGAATCCAGCTTGCATTTCGGGATTATAATCCTTTAAGAGGAATTATAGGAAGCCCATGGGTGGGCTTTGAAAATTTTACCAGATTTTTTAATTCACCACAGTTTCAGAATCTTTTGATCAATACGCTGGCCATCAGCTTTTATTCTTTGATTGTGGGGTTTCCCATTCCCATTATCCTGGCATTGGGATTAAATTATGTGGCGGATTTAAGATTTAAAAAGGCAGTACAATCCATTACATATGCACCGTATTTTATTTCCACCGTAGTTCTGGTCGGTATTTTAAATATTTTTCTTTCCACGGACGGCGGTTTGATCAATCAGCTGGTGAAGCTCTTTGGCCGGGATCCTATATTATTCATGGGTCAGTCAAGGTTCTGGCGTCATATTTATGTCTGGTCCGGCGTCTGGCAGAGCATGGGCTGGAACGCAGTTATTTATATCGCAACACTTGCCGGGGTAAGCGCTGAGATGCATGAAGCTGCGACCATAGACGGTGCAACCAAGTTCCAGAGAGTTTTTTGGATCGACCTGCCTATGATTTTACCTACAATAGTTATTACCTTAATTTTAAGCTGCGGTTCGATAATGGGGATTGGATTTGAAAAAGCTTATCTGATGCAGAATCCTTTGAACCTGGGAGTATCAGAAATTATATCTACTTATATCTATAAGATCGGTCTGGTAAACAGTGAGTATGGTTTTTCTACGGCGGTTGGTCTTTTTAACTCCGTGGTAAATTGCATTGTACTGCTTACGGTAAATCAAGTTGCAAAACGTATGTCAAAAACGTCGTTATGGTAGGGGGCAGAGATGGTAGAAAAAGTATTTGGAAAACAATTTGTAAATCAAAGCCTGGCAAATAAGGTCTTTGATGTTGTGAACCATATCATATTATTTACGCTGATGATGGTTGTGCTGTATCCCCTGTATTTTATCGTAATCGCCTCGTTTAGTTCACCGGTTGCCGTTGCCGGCGGCGAAGTGATTCTGTTTCCGAAAGGTTTTAATATGGACGGATATAAGGAGATTTTTAAATATAAAGACATTTGGACAGGGTATGGCAATTCCATTATTTACACGGCTGTAGGTACATCAATAAACCTGATTTCTACAATCCCTGCCGCATTTGCTTTCTCCAGAAGGGATTTGCCGGGAATCAAACCCCTCATGCTGCTATTTGTCTTTACCATGTTCTTTGGGGGGGGCCTGATTCCTACTTACCTTTTGGTACAGTCCCTTCATATGGATAATACCATATGGGCTCTGGTGCTTCCGGGGGTTGTCGGAGTATATAACCTGATTGTGGCAAGAACCTTCTTTGAACAGAGCATTCCGGAAGAACTGTATGAAGCTTCCGTTGTGGATGGATGTGATTATTTTAGATACTTCTTCCGCATTGTGCTTCCAATTTCCAAGCCCATTATTGCAGTAATGATGCTGATTTATGCAGTGGGACACTGGAATTCCTATTTCAGTGCGTTGATTTATCTGGTGGACAGAAGCAAGTTTCCTCTGCAGGTGATCCTCCGTGAAATATTGATTCAGCAGCAGCAGGTGGCAGGGAACAACGCTATGACTTTAGATGCATTGGAGCAGCAGCGTCATCTGGCAGAGATGATAAAGTATGGTGTGATTGTAGTGGCTTCTTTGCCGGCGCTGTGTATGTACCCCTTTGTTCAGAAACATTTTGTCAAAGGAATGATGATAGGGGCTGTAAAAGGATAAGGGATAAATTTGAATGAAGATGATGAAAGGATGGGAAAAAGTGAAAAAAAGCAGAATCATTGCCTCAGCGTTACTTGTTGCCATGGCATCTGTTGCAGTGTCAGGGTGTGGGAAGCAGGCAGAGGAAACCGGCGCAACAACGGTAGAAGTGAAGAAAACAGGGTATCCCGTTGTGGATGAACCAGTTTACATCAAAGCAATTGGTTTTGGAAAACCAGGCAACGGAGAGTGGAATGATTATCCCATTTTCCAGGATATTTCCAGGCAGACAAATGTATTCGTAGATTACCAGACCATAAGCGGCGACGGAGCGGATGAAAAGTTGAATCTGGCGCTTGCATCAAAAAAATTACCGGATGCCGTTTTCTCAGGTTTGTCTTCCCAAAAGATTCTTTCTTATGCGGAAAAAGGAATCCTTCGTCCGCTGGAGGACCTGATTGAAGATTATGCACCCAATATTAAGGGTGTGCTGGATGAAAATCCGGAGATCCGGAAAGCAATTACCTTCCCGGATGGCCATATTTATGCAATTCCCTCAATCAATGAAGACCGGAAGCCGGTGCAGTCTACCACGTTAAATATTAACAAGACCTGGCTGGATCAGCTAGGGCTGGAGACTCCAAAGACAACGGATGAATTTGAAGAGATGCTTCGTGCATTTAAAACCATGGACCTTGACGGAGATGGGAAAAATAACGTGATTCCATTTACCTATGAGCCAAAGACGCCTTATAACATCTGGAATGGCGACGCGGGATTTTCCGGAGCATTTGGTATTACAGACAGTTCTTCCTATTTGATGAGATCGGGAGATGCATTTTTATTTACCCCTGTCCAGGAAGGTTATAAGGAGTATGTCAAGTGGACGGCCAGGCTCTATGAAGAGGGATTAATTGATGTGGAACTATTTACTCAGGACCATAACCAGTACATGTCGAAAATCGGTTCCAGCCGCGTAGGGGCCTACCTTACCAACGGGCCGTTGGAAACAGAGGGGACAGAATATATTGCCATTGAACCATTAAAAGGGCCGGGTGGGGATCAGGTCTGGGGCTCTCTTGATTTCAGTATTGATAAGAACAGAGGTGTGATCACTACTTCCAACCAGTATCCGGAAGCCACCATGAGATATATGGACTCCTTCTTTGAGACAGAAAACTCGCTGTACTTAAGATTTGGAAACTCTTTAAAGCCGGTTGAAGATCAGTATGAGCTGATGCCATCCATTCCCGGAAAGAATTCCGAAGCACCGGAATCCTATGTGGCTACAAATTTATGTTCCGAAATTATGGATACATATATTATTGAAACAAAAAGCATAAAAGAGAAAAAAGAAAGAATAGAGCTTTATTCTAAGTATCTGGCTCCTCCGGTTCCGTTAATTAACTTAACAATAGAAGAATCAAAGCAGATTTCCTCCCTGTTTGTGGACATTCAAAAGATTGTAGATGAAAATAAGGCAAGATGGACCACCAATCAGTCTGACATTGACAAGGATTGGGAAGGCTACCTGGAGTCTTTAAATAATGTAGGGCTGGAAAAGTACATGGAAATTTATAATGCAGCCTTAGGACGGTACTTAAGCAATTAATAATCAGTTGTTGGAGAAAATAAATGAAACAGAAAAACCTGGTGATCGGATATATAAAAACTAAAAATCTTTTCCTGTTAAGAGACAGGGACATTTATTGTCTGGATGTTATAAATCTGGCGTTCGCCGCAGTCAAAGATGATGTGGTAACATGGAATCCCATGGGGCAGCTGGACATACTAAAAAGGGCAAAGTCTTTAAAGCCGGATTTGAAAATTGTATTGTCCATAGGGGGCTGGGGAAGTGGTGGTTTTTCCGAAGCAGCTTCCACAAAAGAGGGCAGAGAGGTGTTTGCTGAATCAGCGGTAGCACTTATGAAAGAATATGGCTTAGACGGTCTTGACATTGACTGGGAGTATCCTTGTGTGGGAATTGCAGGGATTGACTGTTCTGCAAATGATAAGGAAAATTTTACCCTGCTTATAAAAAAGCTGAGGGAGGAACTGGATGCCATTACAGACAGAGTTTGTACGTTATCCATTGCGGCAGGCGGAGATTCTTATTATCTCCGCTGTACCCAGATGGATCAGGTTGCAGAGTATCTGGATTATGTGATGCTGATGACCTATGATTTAAGAGGCGGTTTTTCGGTCCAGACAGGACATCATACGAATCTTTATACGAACAATGCAGACTTATCCGCAGCCAGTACGGATTATGCGGTAAGCATATTTGAACAGGCGGGGGTTGCGAAAGAGAAGCTTGTTATCGGCGCCGCCTTTTATTCCAGGATTTGGAAAGGCGTGCCTGACAGGAACAGGGGACTTGTGCAGATGGCAGAAACCACCGGAGGGTATGGACCGGATTATGGCGTGCTGGTTACAGACTATATTGATAAAAACGGATACAAAAGGTATTGGGATGAGGAAGCAAAGGCACCTTATTTATTTAACGGCTGTAACTTTATCAGCTACGATGATAAAGAGTCGATCCAATGTAAAATCAATTATATTAAGGACCGGAAACTGGCGGGTATCATGTTCTGGGAGTACAGTCAGGACGGCACTCATACATTGATTCCACTAATAGCTGAAAAATTAAAGGCGGATGAACATGAATAATTGTTGGTTTCATAATGCAAAGCTTGGAATATTTATACACTACGGAATATATGCAGTCAACGGAATTGCGGAATCCTGGTCCTTTTACAATGGGTCCATCAGCTATGAAAACTATATGAAACAGCTGGATGGATTTTATGCGGATAAATTCGATGCGTCAGCCTGGGCAGATTTGATTGAGCGCTCAGGAGCGAAATACGCTGTCCTGACTGCAAAGCATCATGATGGCGTGGCATTGTTTGATACCAGGTTCAGTGATTTAAGCGTGGTAAAAAAGACCCCTGCAAAGCGGGATATTGTAAAAGAATATGCGGAGGAAATGAGAAAGCGGGGCATTCATCTGGGGATATATTATTCGCTGATTGACTGGTCCCATAAGGATTACGCCAGCGTATATACAGATGGGAAGATTCCTGATAATCCAAAGGAAATAAACCCCTTTACGTCTCCTGTTGACGGAAAAGAAGACCCGGAAAAATGGCAGCGCTTTTTAGAATTTAATAACAACCAGTTAAAGGAGCTGCTTACCAATTACGGAAAGGTGGATTTACTCTGGTTTGACGGAGACTGGGAACGCAGCGCCAGCCAATGGGGACTGCCGGGGTTTAAGGATTATTTAAAATCATTGAATCCGGATCTGATCATCAACTCCAGACTGCAAGGCTATGGGGATTATAAGACGCCGGAACAGGGAATCCCCATTACAAGGCCAAAGGGAGACTGGGAATTTTGTACTACGATTAACAGTTCCTGGGGATACCAGCCAAAGGACAATGAATACAAATCTTTAAACCAGATCATTCGTATGTTTTGTGATTGCATTTCCATGGGTGGAAATATGCTGCTTGATATCGGACCACGCCAGGACGGGACCATTGATTCCCGCCAGGAGGCAATTTTAACAGGGCTTGGCTCCTGGATACGGGAGCATGAGGAGGCTGTTTACCATACCGATGAAGGGATTATGACCTGCTATTATCTGGGCGGAAGTACCTTATCTTATGACAGGAAAACTTTATATTTGTTTGTGTATGATAATCCGAAGGAATCCATCTGTTTAAAGGGATTGTGCAGCCCCATAAAGAAAATAACTGTTCTGCATTCAGGCAAAGAGCTGCATTATGAAATCCATGGAGGAGTTCCCTGGTTTCAGATTCCGGGAACCACATGGATTAAGATGACAGCAGAAGACTGCCACGATCTGGTGACTGTAGTAAAAGTTGAGCTGGAAGGAGAAATTAAGATGTATGGAAGTTTTTGGGAGCTGGTGAATTATTCCTGAAAAGCGTAGAATAATCTGGCAATATATATTATAATGAGTGAAATAAAAAAGTAATAACAGCGCAGAGGTAGAGAAGGTGAAACGAAAAAAAAATGTAACAATGCAGGATATTGCAGATTATTTGTCAATCAGTAAAGTAACCGTATCCAAGGCTTTAAATGGAAAGGACGGAGTTGGCAGGGAATTAAAAGAAAAAATCATAGCTGTCAGCAAAGAGTTGAATTATAAACTTCCGGAAAGTTCAAAGACATGTTCCGGAAATTCAAAAAATATTGCCATTTTTATGAAGGAAAAGTTTGCTTATGGAGAAGCCGGGTTTTATTTAAAGTTTTATCAGAGGATATCCGTGGAATTAAACGAACGAGGTTACCTGGCTCACTTGTTTCCCATTAATTCCAAAGAAGACAGGAAGGGAAAGCTGCTGCCACTGCTGGAAAAGCATGACATAGCCGGAGTTATTTTTCTTGGTGATATTGAAAAGATATTTCTGTCTGAGGTAAAACAGACACAGCTTCCCTGCGTTTTAGCGGATACGTATGATAATGATTTTGATATGGACTGCGTGATTACAGAAAGTATGTACAGCATGTGTGAATTGACAACGTATTTGATGAAGTGCGGCCATAAAAGCATTGGATTTGTGGGGACAATCACTGCCACGAACAGTATCATGGACCGGTATCTTGGCTATTGCCGTGCACATTTGAAAGCGGGACTTCCTATTCGCGATGAGTGGATCATTGGAGACCGGAATATGGAGGGCGAAAATGTGGAGTTTATGCTGCCAGAGCATATGCCTACTGCTTTTGTCTGCAACTGTGATGATACAGCCTACCGGTTTGTCCGTATGTTAACGGAGAAGGGGTACCGGGTGCCGGAGGATATTTCCATTGTAAGCTTTGATAATGATATTTATGCGGAGCTTTGTGTTCCTAAGCTTACCACGGCGGAGGTGGATATTAATCAGATGGCATGTAAATCCGTTGAGTTAATTTGTGAAAAAACAGACCAGGATAATGTCCGCAGAAGAGGGGTTACCTTTGTAAATACGGCGATTATTTATAGAGATTCCGTAAGGAATATGGAATCATAATGAGGAGAAAAAGGAATTTCATTATCCAATAATAGAAAACAAGGGACAGGAATCATAATCTGTGCCTTGTTTTTTGTTGTCTGCAGTTTAAAAACAATCTAAAAAATACCTCAAAATGAGGGCGGGTGGTGAGATGTTTAGTTGATAGAATGAAAGAAATACATAGACCAATATACACCTTTGTTCCCGGTATGAACGCTTGTCGTGTATAGCTTGTTATACCATGGACTGAGGACAAAGAAGAAAAAGAATAAACAGGCAATTATTTATTGCGAAAAACATCAAGCTATTTCAAGATAAGGTACAGTTTCTAAATAATAGGGTGTGGGGAACTGCATGAATAAGTATTGTTAATAATTTTTTATTTCAAGTTAACAGAATGGAGATAATGAGGATGGATAATGTATTTTTACAGAAAAAGCATAGTAAATTTTCATGGGAAAGCTTGGGTGATATCAAATTAGGGCGTGGAGATTTAGGTGAAGAAATGCCGGTATTGGTTTATCGGTTGATGCAGTATACCATGCTGGATGTACTTAGTAAGAAATTCGGGGAGGATAAAGCAAATGAATTTTTCCGTGGGGCTGGACATATGGCTGGTACGGAATATGCAAAAAATGTTTTGGATACGAATGTGGATTTTGATTTGTTTGTTTCAAATCTGCAAAAGAGTCTGAAAGAATTGAAAATAGGGATTTTAAGAAACCTATATTTTTATAAATTTAATGAGTTTTAAACAATATAAAACAAAAGCTTACAGAGTTAATAATATATTATAATGAATCGAATGTGGAGAAAATATAGAATATGGAAGCGCAAAATAAAGGAAAGGTTCAGAGAACTGATATGCCAAAAAGATTATATTCGCTTTTTCAGTGTTTATATCAGCAACGGTATTTATCTTCCATACGGCTGGCATTTGTATCAATGATTCCAATGATGGTTATAGGAGCATATGCAGTTGCAATTAACAATTTGCCAATTCCAGCATATCGGCAGTTAATGATACAGATATTTGGTGATTCCTGGACATATTTTGGTGTACTTGTTTATAATATAACGGTTCAGCTCTCGGCAATTATATTAGTGTTTTCTATTTGTTATTATTTAGCTGAGTGGTATAACATTTTTAAGAAAAAGCAAATACATACCAATATCTGCGGCATGGTAGGAGTGGCCTGCTATCTTGCAATGTCAATTCCGGTTCAAAATGCGGATTCTATTCCCTTTGCAGCAACAGGAATTACTGGTTTAGTGGGAGCTATAATAGTCAGTGTTCTATCCAGTGAACTATTTATTTGCTGGTATGCTAAAATAAAACAATCAAATAAGATTCCCGATGCACTGGTGTCTCAAGCTTTTGACTCATTGATGCCTGCAATTGTTTTGATTTTTGGTTTTGCAGCAATCCGCATGGGATTGTATTTTTGCGGTATCGGCAATAGTCTGAATGACATCATTAATGATGTCTTGCAATTACCATTTAAATATAATAAAGGCTTGTTTCGTACTGCTTTTATATACAGTATTTCCTCACATTTTATGTGGCTGTTAGGCATTCATGGCAATAATGTATTGGAAACCGTTGTAATAAATGTATTTCCACAAACAGGTTCCTCAATCATATCAAAATCATTCTTTGATGTTTTTGTATATATGGGAGGATGTGGAACAACCTTAGCATTGCTCTTAGCTTTTATATTTATATTTCATACCCATTCATGCCGTAAAAATTGATGGTTCTTTATCTCGCAGTATAGTAAACTATCCGATTAATCTGAATATCATATCAACTATTTATGATTTGTGTCAATTGCTGCATATAAATACAAAAGTGGAATATGTAGAGAATCAGGAACAACTGGATAAATTAATGCAAGTGGGGAACTTTTTGATTCAAGGATATTTATTCTCTCAGCCTATAGAGGGTGATATGATTCCTTCATTTATAAGAGATTTGAAATCACCAATATATGAAAGAAAACATAAGTGAGCAAACATCTCCTGTTAGCGTCAACATTTATGCCAAGGGTTGAGCTGGAACATGAAGGGCTCCTGAGCTTAACGACATTGCCGCTCCTGATACATTGTGGTAGAATAAAATACAATAGATAAAATCATTCTTGCCGGCATAAGACGTGTCATGAACCAGACACAGATTTTGTCAAAAGATTAACAAAAAAATCCAGCAGCAGGACAGGAGAAGGTGCAAAATGAAGATCGTAATATTAGACGGGTATACAGAAAATCCGGGAGATTTATCCTGGAGCGGAATGGAAGAATTGGGAGAGGTTACGGTATATGACAGGACGCCGGCGGAGCTGATCGTGGAGAGGATCGGTGATGCGGAGATAGTCTATACCAACAAGACGCCTGTCAGCAAATCCACATTAGAGGCATGCCCTGCTATAAAATACATTGGTGTGCTGGCAACCGGCTACAATGTTGTGGATGTAGAGGCAGCAAAGGAAAAGGGTATTTTGGTGTCAAGTATCCCTGCATATGGGACAGAAGCTGTTGCCCAGTTTACCATTGCCCTTTTATTGGAGCTGTGTCACCACATTGGAGCACATTCCCAATGTGTTATGGAGGGGGAATGGACCAGAAGTGAAGATTTTTGCTTTTGGAATTACCCCTTAACAGAACTGACGGGAAAAACCATGGGAATTATTGGATTTGGAAGAATCGGGCAGGCCACGGCTAAAATTGCCCAGGCTTTTGGTATGAACATTTTAGCCTGTTCCAGAAATAGGAATGTAAGCCTGGAATCGGAAACCTGCCATTATGGGGATCTGGATGAGCTGCTTGCAAATTCAGATGTAATTTCCCTCCATTGTCCCCTTCTTCCTGAGACTCAGGGAATGATCAATAAAGAGACCATAGCCAAAATGAAAGACAATGTTATGATTCTCAACAGCTCCAGAGGTCCCCTTATTGTGGAAGAGGATTTAATGGAAGCATTAAACAGCGGCAAAGTCGGTGGCGCAGCGGTTGACGTTGTATCTGCGGAACCTATGAAGGCAGATAATCCGCTGCTGAAAGCAAAAAACTGTATCATTACCCCTCATATTGCCTGGGCTCCGAAAGAAACGAGACAGAGACTGATGGATATTGCTGTGGATAATCTAAAGTCTTATGTGAAGGGACAGCCAAGGAATGTTGTAAATCAATGATCGGATCTGAAAAGAACGCGATGTACCATGCAGATGGTTTATTGCAGCGTTGGAATAAAAACAGGATTCTTTTAATCTGTTAAATAAGATTATATTTCCATATCCAGGGTTTTTCCTGACAGGGTACTTCCCTTACGCAGCTCCTGACGTGCAGTTTGTATCAGGGAATCCATTTTTTCAAGCTCCACTAACAAAAGCTTTTCTTCCTCATTGGTATCTAAAACTTTGCTGATTCCGCCGTTTTTAATGATGATCCGCTTGTCTGCCATAAGCGCCAGAAGAGGGTCGTGAGTTGCCATTAACACGATCTTATCCGAGGAGATCAACAGCTCAAGCGCTTTTTTGCGGTCGATCCCGGCATTTTCGATTTCATCGATGAGAACAATGGGAGAAGAGCTTAAAATAGCGGTATCTGCGATCATCAGGGCTCTGGACTGCCCTCCGCTTAAGCTGGTGACAGGAGTGGTTAAGTCGAATTTTTCTCCTGCCAGATGATTGGCAGCCAGGATGATCTGTTCAATTACAGTCTGGGGGTTCTCCACCAGACGGCTTACGGCGTGCATCCTTAAAAATTCCTCTACCGTAAGGTCCATGACAAAATTCATGTTCTGGGACAGCTGTGCTACCAGCCGGTTGTTGGAGGAAAAACGCCATTTATTATCCGGCTTCTTTCCATTGATCAAGATGCTGCGGCCTGTAGGCGTATCCCCTTGCGCTGCCCATTCGATATCCGCCAAAAGGCGGCTTTTGCCGGACCCCGTAGGTCCTACGATAGAAATGATCTGAGAGGTTTCCACCGTAAGCTCTGAAAAGCCTTCCGGATTGCCGGATTTGTCATATCCTGCCAGGATTGTCATGGAAAGGACCCGGCTGCTCTTTTCAAGCCCCAGAAATGCACTCATCTGTTCTAAGTAGACCGGAAGATCGGACAGGAGCTTTTCCCTGTCAATGGCCTGATCCTCTAATTCCTCCTCTGTAAAATGATCTAAAAACTCCCGAAAGGTCCTATCCCCGTACCCGGCAATATCCAGCTTATTCTGTTCAAAATATGCGCTTACAAAGGGATACTCCTTAAGAAGCTGGTCTAAGCTTAATTCCATCATGTCTTATCTGCCCCCAAATTAATTTTTTTAACGTTTCCCATCTGAAATGCCTCTCCGATCCTTGTATCTCCAAGACAATAGGAGCAAAGGGCGGAAGGCATGGGAAAGCGAAGCTGCATGCCCTGGACGGACTCGATGTTCTGGTTTTCATCATAGAGAAGGCTTCCCAGCTCGTAGGCACCCTGCCCGGTCAGGCCATTTACATGCATGGTGACGGCTCGGGGATTTACGGAGCTTACACAGGAAGCGAAAACCTCACGCTCCGCCTGGGAGACAATATCCCCTTTTGTAATCACCACAAAATCAGCAGATTTTAACATGGGACCGATTTTTTTCGGGGTATTGATGCCGGAAAGATTGTCAATGACACAGACTCCCTTGATTTCTTTTAAATAGGGAGAACAGCGGTTGCAAAGGCCGGCGGATTCGGTGATGAGCAAGTCCAGTTTTTCCTCATTGCCCCAATTTACCACCTCTTCAATATTGGAAGCAAAGAAATGGTCGGGACATAAGGCACCGGAAAGTCCCTTTTTTACCGGTATACCGGCTTTTTCATAAGCAGCATCGTCATCGGTATAAAGACAGTCAAATTTTACAACGCCCACCTTTATATTTCTGTTCTGAAAAGAAGCAATGGTTTTTAAGATCACAGACGTCTTCCCGGAGGAAGGGGGGCCTGATACAATAATCAGATTCATAAAGCCTCCTTTTCTGCTGCCTGATAAAACAGCTGTTCTGTAGTTTTGATCAGCTCTCCAATATCATGGCTGTGAATATAATCCCAGCCAAGCCACATGAATTTCTGATCCGGTTTTAAGTGGTTGTTTACCAGCGGATTGGTAGAAGGAAATTTTCCGTTAGAGGAGAGGATTTCACCTATTTCTTTGGAATACAGGAAGTCCACAAATGGCTTGACCTTTTCCCTGTTCTTTGATCTTGCTAAAAGGAAAATCGGGCTAATGATCGCGCCATCCTTTGGCCATACGGGACGGAGAGGACTTTTCTCATCTGCCATGCTGGCAAAAAAGTAAGGGGAAATCGTAACGGCAGGAACCTTATTTCCTTCCTTTGAAATATGGGATTTTACCATCTGGGCCGGATGCATGCTGCGCAAAAGAGCTTTTCCCATTTTTTCAATGCCCTCATCTCCGTAATACCGGTGGATGTGCAGCAAAAATGCGTTGAACATGTCCAAGTCCTTCATAGGCATGCTGACGCTGTTTTCAAATTCCGGCTTCATTAAATCCGCCCAGCTTTCAGGAAAAGCACGGTCTCCTAAAACAGCGGTATTTACCATTATAACCGCAGGAACGATGCCGATGATGGCATATTGGTTCTTTGGGTCCTTTAAGGAAATGGCTTCATTGTCAAAATCAGGATTTATCTGCTCAATATCTGAAATATTTTCAAATGTACCGGAATCCCGGTAGCGTCCCATAAGGCTTTTATCAAAGAACAAGTCAAAGCCGGCCGAAAGATAAAGATCTGATAAGGCATCTGCATTGCCGTCTGCGGCGATGATCCGTTCCTTTACATCATCCAGTCCCAGGTTAGCGGATTTTAAATTGTAGTCTACCTTATAGTCCATGGAATCCTTTTGGGAAGCCATCCAGGCTTCAAATTTTTCCAGAAGGGGAAGACGGATGGGGCAGGGGAGTACGCCTTCTATGCGGATATCGCCTCCTTCTTCCTTTCTCGTAGGTGCAAGCCCGGAAGTGAGGTCCGGGAGATTTTGCTTAATGGTTTCTTCTAGCTTTTCCATGAAAAGCTCTTGATTGAGCTTTCGCATGGATAAAGCCATTTCCAGAGTGATCGTCTTTCCAAGGGTGTTTCGCATGATTGGATTGTTTAATTGTTCAAAACCATTTGTAACAAACAGTCCGATTGTTTCAGGGTATTTTTCAGTGATATCGTAAATGGTGTCCGTAGCTTTTATATAATGTTCCATTTTTTGTCCTTTCTATATGTGATAAAGTCTGGGTTATTCGATATATATATCATAGCATGTGATTTCCTGTTTGGTTGTTGTAATTACAACGCATATGGGATTGTAATTGATAATATTTATTAGATTGTGTAAAATTATGCCTGTTTTCCTTGAAAGGTTAAAAAAATCATCTGTATTTCTGCAGGTTTTACAGCTGGAATGTTGGAATTTATGATGGATACAGATTCCCAGAAGCTGTTTTATCAATTAATTATAGAAGGTACTGGAAAGATCGTTTTTTATAATGCCGATAAAAAAATCAAAAATTTATGGAATGAAAAAGGGCTGATGCAATTAAGATGAATTAAATGGTTTAAGTATAGTACAAGGAGAAGGTATATGATTGTTTCGTGGATGACAACAAACCAGTGTAATCTTAAATGCAGGCATTGTTACCAGGATGCCGGCAGTAAAAAAGCGGATGAATTAACAACGGAGGAAGCCAAAAAGCTGATCGATGAAATAGCCGGGGCTGGTTTTCGCATTATGATATTCAGCGGAGGAGAACCGCTGATGCGCCCGGATATTTATACTCTGGTATCCTACGCGGCCGGTGCGGGCCTTCGGCCTGTTTTTGGCACCAATGGAATGCTGATTACGGAAGCGGCGGCTAAAAAGCTGAAGAAGTGCGGAGCAGCAGTTATGGGGATCAGCCTTGACAGTCTGGATGAACAAAAGCATAACAGGTTCAGGGGAGATGAGAATGCATACCGGCTGACCTTAGAAGGGATCGGGAATTGTAAAAAAGCCGGCCTGCCCTTTCAGATACATACGACGGTCATGGACTGGAACCAGGAAGAGGTGGAAGATATCATTGATTTCAGCGTGAAATCAGGTGCTGCAGCCAATTACCTGTTTTTCCTGATTCCGGTTGGCAGAGGGAGATATCTGGAAGAAACTTCGCTGAAAGTCATGGAGTATGAAAGGCTTCTTAAGACCATTATGAAGAAGCAGAAGGAGGTTCCCATTGATATAAAGCCTACCTGCGCCCCTCAATTTACCAGAGTGGCAAAGGAATTGGAGGTGGATACCCGCTTTACCAGAGGATGTCTGGCCGGGCTATCCTATTGCGTGGTAAGCCCCGTTGGAAAGGTCCGTCCCTGTGCCTATATGACCCAGGAAGCGGGAGATATCCGCAAAGAACCTTTTGATGAGATATGGAAGAACAGCAGCCTGTTCAAAACCCTGCGCACCCGGGATTACAAGGGGACATGCCGTGACTGCATTTACGGGAAAGAGTGCGGAGGCTGCCGCGCCCGGGCAGGATATTATAATGGCGGCGATTATATGGCGGAGGACAGCTATTGTGCTTACGGAAAACAATTATGAAAAGGAGGTTTCCTGATAAATTGAAGAAAAAGACCATGGTGTATGCAGTGATGCTTTTTATGATAGTAAATATGCTTGCCGGGTGCGGCGGCAGGAGAGAAAAAACGGTTGACGTGACGCCAGAGGGGTACTGCTTTACCGATGCCCTGGGCCAGGAGGTGACGGTTCAGAATCCGGAGCGTGTGGTGGCTTTGATGGGGAGCTTTGCAGAAGTCTGGCAGGCAGCCGGAGGAAGGCTTTCCGGTGTTACGGACGATGCACTTGATGAAAGAGGGCTGGAGCTTTCGGAGGAAACTGTTTCCGTGGGAAAATATAACGGTCCCAATGTAGAAAAAATCATGGCTTTGAATCCGGATCTGGTTCTATTGTCATCAGAAACCAAGGAACATACAGCGCTCAAGGAGGTTTTGAAACAGGCGGGCATTACGGCTGCTTATTTTAAAGTGACATATTTTGAAGACTATTTGTCCATGCTTAAAACCTGTACGGAAATAACCGGGAGAAAAGAGATGTATCAGAAAAAAGGTTTGGATATAAAAATAGAGATTGAGGAAATCCTTTCCGGCACAAAGAATCAGGAGCCGCCTTCTGTTTTACTTCTCATTACCTACTCCGGCGGAGCGGTGGCACAGAATTCCAGGACCATGACAGGAAAAATGTTAAATGACCTGGGCTGTAAAAATATAGCCGATGAGAATCAGAGCCTGTTAAAAGAGTTCAGCATGGAAAGCATTGTAAAAGAAGACCCGGATTATATTTTTGTGATCCCCATGGGAAATGACGATGCACTTGCAAAGAAAAATCTAGAAGAAAGCGTTGAAAAAAATCCGGCATGGAATGGCCTTGCAGCCGTTAAAAATAACCGGTACATTCTTCTGCCAAAAGAAAAGTTCCTTTATAAGCCCAATGAAAAATGGGGAGAAAGCTATCAATACCTTTCGGAGATTCTTTATGGAAAGAAATAAAAAGGCGCGGCTGTTTATCCTTTTGTCGGCTGCAGGACTTGTGGTTTCAATTTTGCTGGGATTGTGCCTTGGAACCAGTAATATCAGGCCGTCTGATCTCATTGTAACCCTGACCGCTGGGGAGGCTGATGATTTTTTATACCGGATCCTCCTTACGATCCGTCTGCCGAGAGTTACAGCCGCCCTTCTTGCAGGAAGCGCCCTTTCGGTATCCGGTGCGATCATTCAGTCCGTGTTAAACAATCCTCTGGCAAGTCCAAATATCATAGGAGTAAATGCAGGAGCAGGGCTTTTTGTTCTGCTGGCATCTGCATTTTTGCCGCCAGACCCGCTTTTCCTGCCTTTATCGGCATTTTCCGGTGCCCTCCTTGCCTGTATGCTGGTTCTTGCCATTACCATGACCGGCAGATTGTCAAGAGTCCTTCTGGTTTTAACAGGCTTTGCAGTCAACAGTATTTTCAGTGCGGGAATGAATACGGTTATGATTTTATACCCGGATGCTTATGTAGGTGCGGGAAATTTTCTGGTGGGAGGGCTATCCTCTGTTACTTCAAATGTTCTTGTCTATCCTTCGGCTTTTATTATTGCAGGCTTTGTTCTGGCGATGCTCTGTTCCAGGGGTCTTAATATTTTAAATCTTGGCGGGGACAGCGCAAAAGCCCTGGGCATGAATGTAAATGCCTGCCGGTGCGCCTGCCTGGCCATTGCAGCCATCCTTGCCGGTGCGGCCGTCAGCTTTGCCGGTATGATCGGCTTTGTAGGCCTTCTGGTTCCCCATGGGGTTAAATTAATGATCGGCCAGGACAACCGGTTCGTCCTCCCTGCCAGCGCCCTGACAGGGGGGATGTTCGTTATTTTATGTGATTTGCTGGCAAGGACTTTATTTCTGCCTTATGAGCTGCCAGTTGGTATTTTGATGTCCTTTATGGGAGGGCCGTTTTTTCTTTATCTGATTCTTAAAAACAGGCGGAAGGAATGATGGAAATTATGATCAGGCTTGAGGATGTGACTTATTCTTATAACAGGCAGCCGCTGATCCGTGAGATGGACTTGAATTTTGAAAAAGGAAAGATAACCACCATCGTCGGACCCAATGGCTGCGGAAAAAGCACGGTGCTAAAGCTGGCTTCCCGGCTTTTGCAGCCGGATAAGGGGAAGGTGTTTTTAGAAAATAAAGAGATCAGCGGCATGAAACGGAAGGAATTTGCCAGGAACGTATCCGTGCTGCTTCAAGGCAGCCACATCCCGGATATGGCAGTGGAAGATGCGGTGATGTCGGGAAGATATCCCCATCAGTCCCCGGTCAGCTTCTCTTCTGCAGAGGATAAGCGGCTGGCGGAATATGCCATGAAAATGACATGCTGTGAGTCTCTTCGAAACAAAAATGTGCGCCAGCTTTCAGGGGGAGAGCGTCAGCGTGTATTTCTTGCCATGGTACTGGCTCAGGATACGCCGGTCATTTTTCTGGATGAACCGACAACCTATCTTGATATTAATGTTTCCTATGAAATTATGGAGCTTATCAGCAGCTTAAACAGGAAGCTTGGAAAGACCATTGTTCTGGTTTTGCATGATCTCAATCTGGCTCTTAATTATTCAGACCGGCTGGCTGTGATGGAAAAGGGAAAGGTAGCCGCTTATGAGGAGGCCTCCGATCACAGGGTTCATAGCTGTATCAGTGATATCTTTAAGGTAGATATCCGGCGGCTGACGGAAAAGGGGAAGTCTTATTATTATTGCTTTAAATTATAACCTATAAAAAGCAGGTCTGAAAAGCCGGCCGCAGATCCAATGACTATCTGTTTCAGACGGAAATGATCTGCAGGTATATCTTTACCTGCTTTTTTTGCTATGTTATACTAGAGGTAACTGAAGTAAGAGAAGCGTGGAATGATGTTGGAGGTTTATATTGTTACAGGAAGGTAAAGCATGAAAAAGAGAATTGCGGTTATTGCATTAGACCCATTTGCGGGAAAAGCATATGCCGGACAGGTTCGGTCGGTATTTGGGGAACGAGTTGTTGTACGAAACTACAGCATGATGGATGGAACGGCAGCTAATATGGAACCCAGCGATTTGTATATGGGTTCAACGGATGCTTTTGATGCCATGGGGGATCCGGACCGGTATATTCCGGCTGATGCACAGCGGATGGAAATTCAGGTTACGTATTTCAAGGAAGCAGTGCGCCGTTTGGTAGAGATTCCAAAGGGAACGAAGGTTATTTTCGTTAATATCACCGAGGTAATGGCAAGAGAAGCAGTGACACAGCTGGAACAGCTTGGGATTACCCATTTAAAGTTTATACTCTATGCACCGGGAAGCAAGCTGACTGATATGGCAGAGATTGCTGTTACTCCCGATGAAGAGCGTTATGTGCCAGGTGGAATTCCCACAATTATAAATCTGGGACAGAGAACCTGCTCTGCCGATACCATGATTGAAGCCGCGTTCAGGCTGGGGTTTGACGATTTGCTGGAAGAAGCTGAGTTTAAACAGTATCAGGAGTCGGTGTGCACCAATACCTATTATTTTGATCAGATGTTTAACCGTTCCAGAAGGTTGGAAAGTCAGTTTGATATTCTTATGGAAGTACTTGATCAGGGCGTAATCGCGGTAAATGAACATGGAGAAATCTATGCAATCAACAAAAATGCTGTGGACATCACCTGTGTTCCTGAAAATCACAGTGTTTTAACCATGGGGGAAGAAGTATTTCCCTATATACCATTCCGGAAATGCCTGGAGGAGAAAAAGGAGACAAATCCGCAAGTTGTGAGAGTTGCAGGTAATCTGGTAAGCCTTTACGTGCGTCCGGTGTTAAGGCGGGAGACTTGTGTTGGTGCATTTGCCATTTTACAGAAATTTAATGACATGGAGCGCCGTCAAAATGAGCTGCGGGTTCAATTGATGAAAAAGGGCCAGGGGCATAGGGCCAAATATTGTTTTGATGATGTAATTGGAGAGTCAGAGCCCATATTAAAGACGAAATTTATTTTAAATAAAATGGCGTGCACAGAATCTCCGGTCTTGCTAATCGGGGAAACTGGAACCGGTAAGGAGCTGTTTGCACATTCGGTTCATAATGCGTCAAAGCGCAGGGATCAGCCCTTTGTGGCAATCAACTGTGCAGCCATGCCGGAAAATTTATTGGAAAGTGAGCTGTTTGGTTATGAAGAAGGTGCCTTTACCGGCGCAAAAAAAGGAGGCCGTCCGGGATTATTTGAATTCGCCCATCAGGGGACTCTGTTCTTAGACGAAGTGGAGGGCATGAGTCCGGCGCTGCAGGTAAAGCTGCTGCGCGTTTTGCAGGAACGTGAGATCATGCGGGTCGGCGGAAATCAAATCATTCATGTTGATGTGCGGATTGTTGCCGCAACCAATGAAGAACTTGAGGAAAAAGTAGCGGAAGGCACATTCCGCCAGGATCTTTATTACAGATTGAATGCCTTGCCGGTGCTGATTCCGCCGCTTCGGAAGAGAGAGGAAGATGTATTCTTAATTCTGGAAAGTTTTCGAAAGGAACTTGGGGGAAATTTCCGGCTAAGTGATGATATCAAAGCGCTGTTTCGTAAATACCAGTGGCCGGGGAATATACGGGAACTGCGTAATGTCGTAGATTATCTGTGTTTTACTGGCCATACCGTAATAACAATTGATGATTTGCCTCCGGTTTTCCGAATAAGCAGAGAAGAGGCCAATGGAATAAAAGGTGCTGAGCGGAATATCCATGCCGCAGATAAGCCGCCTCAGTACCAAAACACATCCCATATGCCAACCGAACAGGAGCGGGTGATTCTGGAAATTCTTTACGATGCAGAACGTACAGGACAATCCATTGGACGGGATAAAATCCTGTTGGAGGCACAGATGCGCAGGATAAAGTTAACTCAGCCTCAGGTGCGTAAAATATTAGGCAGATTAGAGGAAATGGGCTACGTAATTGTTTCAAGAGGCAGAGGCGGAAGCAGCATTACCAAAAAAGGAGTCGATTGGATAACGAATTAATAGGCTAAGAAAATCCGGTACACGACCATATAGCAATGGATTAACAAACCATTAACAACCTATTTATAACCAATTAACGACCAAAAAGAAAAGTTTTTCATTTCTCGTCAAAATTCTACAAGATGTAACAAAAGGATAAACGTAGAAAAGGCAGCATTTGCAGGCTTTTTCTACGTTTTTATTTATATTTTTTCTTATTGATAAAAAGTTGGCACGTGTATTGCTCTATATAAAAGTATAAAACTGAAAGGAGTTATATATGAAGTATAATTTTGACATCGTAGTTGACCGGAACAATAACCGCGCAGGAAAATACGATGAAAGGCAGAAAAAGTTTGGCACAATGGATGTTATTCCGCTTTGGATCGCAGATATGGATTTCCAGACTGCACAGCCAATCATTAATGCATGCGTGGAAAAAGCAATGGAAGGGATATGGGGATATACATGCCGGCCTGACTCCTATTTTGATGCCATACTTGGCTGGCAGTACCGCAGGCATGGCTGGAAGATTGACAAGGAAAAAGTAAGCTGGAGCCTGGGAGTTGTACCTGCACTGTCTTCCATTGTCAAGGTGTTTACCAAGGAAGGGGACTCCATTATGATTCAGACTCCTGTGTATTCTGAATTCTATGATGTTACAGAAGCATGGGAAAGAAAGGTGGTTGAAAACCAGCTGGTTGAAGAGGATGGAAAATGGACAGTTGATTTTGCAGATTTCGAGAAGAAAGCAAAAGATCCGAAGGTAAAAATCTTTCTTTTATGCAATCCTCATAATCCTCTTGGGATTGTCTGGACAAAAGAACAGCTTCAGAAGATGTTTGAAATTTGTTATGCCAATGATGTGCTGATGGTTTCTGATGAAATACATTCTGATCTGGTGTTTCATGGCAAAAAACATACTCCAACAGCTATGATATCAGAAAAGGCAAAGGATCATGTCATAAGCTGCATTTCAGGTACCAAGACATTTAATCTTGCAGGATTACAGGCATCAACCACTGTTTTTCCCAGCTTGGAAATGAAGGCTGCTTTTGATAAGTTCTGGATGAATTTAGACATTCACAGGAATAATGCATTTAGCTCAGTTGCTATGGAAGCGGCATTTAATGAGGGGGAAGAGTGGTTAGAGCAGTTGCTTCCATATATTTCTGAAAACTTTGATTTTATCAAGGATTATTGTGAGAAGTACATTCCAAAAATCAAACCTAATGTACCGGATGCTACTTATCTGGTATGGCTGGATTGCCGGGAATTGGGAATGAATAATGAAAGATTAAGAAAATTTATGATTGAAGAAGCAAAGCTGGGATTAAATGAAGGCTATACCTTTGGCCGCAGTCTTTCCGGTTATGTGAGACTCAATGCAGCATGTCCGCGAAGCGTGCTTGCAAAAGCCATGAAACAGCTGGAGGATGCAGTAAATAGTCTGTGAGATAAATACTTATAAAAGTCACTTAAATTCAAAATTTTGGGGTGAAAAGGAGAAGTGTACTTATGAATAAAAAAGATATCTGGAAAAGCTATCGGTTCCCGATCCTGTTGGTATTGGGTATCCTGATCGGATCAGGTTTTGGCCTGATTGCAGGAGAGAAGGCTATAATTGTTAAGCCGCTTGGCGATATTTTCCTTAACTTAATGTTCACAATCGTTGTGCCAATGGTCATGGTTTCTATCTCCAGTGCTGTCGGAAGCATGGTAAATATGAAACGTCTTGGAAGTATTTTAGTAAATCTTATTGTTGTTTTTATCGGAACCGGTGCTGTCGCAGCTGTACTTGTCCTGTTTGCAGTGAATATTTTCCCGCCTGCAGCAAGTACCTCAATTGCTATGGGTTCGGCGGAAGTTGGAGAAGCGACTGCTGTTGGTGACATGATTGTGGGAGCTCTTACTGTTTCTGACTTTCCCGATCTTTTAAGCCGCCAGAACATGCTTCCATTGATTATTTTTTCTGTCATGTTCGGATTCTGTGTCAGTGCATGCGGCGGTGACGAAAGCCCTGTTGGTAAAATGCTTATAAACTTAAATGATGTTATCATGAAAATGGTCAATTTAATCATGAAGTTTGCTCCCATTGGTCTGGGTGCATATTTTGCCAACTTAATAGGTGAGTTCGGACCAAGCCTGATTGGCGATTACGGCCGTTCCATGATCTTGTATTATCCGCTCTGTTTGATTTATGTGGTAATATTCTTTCCATTGTATTCCTATATGGCAGGTGGAAAAGAAGCGGTCCGCCGTATGATGAAATTTGTACCCACTCCTGCACTGACGGCTTTTGCAACCCAAAGCTCAATGGCTGCTCTGCCGGTAAACTTAGATGCCTGCGACAAAATGGGAGTTCCAAAAGATATTAGGGAAATTGTACTTCCAATGGGAGCAACCATGCATATGGATGGTTCGGTATTATCTTCGATTGTTAAAATTGCATTTTTGTTTGGAGTGTTTCATCAGCCCTTTACAGGCGTTGGAACTTATGCCATGTCAATTGTTGTAGCTATTTTGTCTGCATTTGTATTATCCGGAGCACCGGGCGGCGGCCTGGTAGGTGAAATGCTGATTGTGGGTCTTTTTGGATTTCCGCCAGAGGCATTTCCTTTAATCGCAACCTTAGGTTTTCTGTTTGACCCTGCAGCTACCTGCTTAAATTCTTCTGGTGATGCGATTGCTTCCATGATGGTAGCCAGAATGGTGGAAGGGAAAGAATGGATCAATAATCACTTAAAAGGCAACAACAAAGAATTAGCTGAATAAACAGATATCACTGCATAAGAGAAAGGAAGAATAACTATGAAAATAACAATTATTGGAAGCCACTTATGTCCAGACACACTGTATGCACTGCATAAGCTGATTGATAAGAAAGCCAGCGTGGATTTTAAAAATTTATCAGCAGATTTAAAGGATTTAAAAGCATATCTTGCTGCCCGTGAAACAGAACCGGCATATGAAGCGGTTAAAAGAAACGGTGGGATTGGAATTCCATTCTTTATACTTGAAGACGGGACCAAAACCTTGGATCTGGATGAGGTATTAGGAAAACTGTAATATCCATAAGGAGTGCGCAGGTTCTGAATTAAAAAAGCGGGGATATATAAGAACATTAGATTTCATAATCTGATGCTGCCAATAATCCTCCACAAATCCCCGCTTTTTTAAATAACAGATATCAAACCGGAAGTCTGAGGTAATGGGGAGAATTGATATGGATACGAAAGATTTACGTTATACAACTTATGTGAAGATTTTAACAGAAGAGTTGGTGCCGGCGATGGGCTGTACGGAACCGATTGCCTTAGGATATGATGCGGCAAAAGCGAGAGAAGTGCTTGGCAGTCTGCCCGATAAAGTAGAAGTAAATGTAAGCTATAATATTATTAAAAATGTAAAGAGCGTTGTAGTGCCCAATACGGATGGCCTGAAAGGAATTGAGGCAGCAGTAGCAGCAGGAATCGTTGCTGGTGACGCATCCAAGATTCTGGAGGTCATTTCGGTAGTCAGCAGCGAGAAAAAGTCAGAGATAAGAGACTATATTAAAAATGTGCCGATAACTGTAAAAGCCATTGACGGAGAACTGACATTTGACATTGTACTCATTTTATTTAAAGGGAATGAGTATGTAAAACTGAGAATTGCCCAATATCATACAAACATCATATTGATCGAGAAAAATGGAGAAATATTATTTGATTTGGAAGCCAGCAGTGAACCGGGCAGCGGAAATGCCATGGAAAAGACTGAAGAGGTGGGCCTCACAGATAAAAGCCTGTTAAACTTAAAAGATATCATCGAATTTGCAGATACTTTGCAGGTTGATGATGTAAAAGACATTTTAGATCCTCAAATTGAGTACAACATGGCGATTGCTGAAGAGGGTTTAACGAATAATTATGGTGCAAACATTGGAAGCACCTGGATGGCCTCTTACGGAAAGGATGTCCGTAACCGCGCAATTGCCAAGGCAGCGGCCGGCAGTGATGCCAGAATGAGCGGATGTGAACTTCCGGTAATTATTAACTCCGGCAGCGGAAATCAGGGGATCACGGTTTCAGTGCCTGTCATTGAGTATGCAAATGATCTGGGTGTAACAAAGGATAAATTATATCGTGCTCTTGCCCTGGCAAACCTGGTATCCATTCATGAAAAGACTGGAATTGGCCGTTTATCAGCTTACTGCGGCGCTGTCAGTGCCGGATGTGCTGCCGCGTGCGGTATCGCCTATTTATTAGGCGGCGGATATGAGGAGATAGCACATACTCTTGTTAATTCTGTTGTAATTACCTCCGGTATGATCTGTGACGGGGCTAAGCCTTCCTGTGCAGGGAAAATAGCCACCAGTGTTATGGCAGGGCTTTTAGGCCATGACATGTTTAAAAATGGTGAGCAGCAGTTCCGCTGTGGCGAAGGAATTATTAACCGTGATGTTGAAGAAACCATACGTAATGTGGGACGGCTTGGTAAGGACGGAATGCGTGAAACGGACCGTGAAATTGTAAAGATAATGATTGGTGAGTAATCATAAAGAATAGATAATTTTTTAGAATATATACAGCAGGGGCACATGTAATATACATGAGCCCGATATTGGCTGGTATTGGTGTATTATTAACAGCATCTATAAGGAGGCATTATTATGGTTTTAGGTCAGGAGAAAGTCTCATTTTTGAATTTACCCACTCCCTTGGAGTATCTTAAAAATATCTCAGAAGAGTTAGGAATCCAATTGTATCTTAAACGTGATGATATGACTGGTCTGGGAATGGGAGGCAATAAGCTTAGAAAGCTGGAATATATTTTAAAGGAGGCACAGGACAAAGGGGCAACCATGCTTGTTACTGAGGGCGGAGTTCAAACAAATCATGGCCGGTTAACAGCTGCCGTGGCAGCTAAATACAATATGAGATGTGCGATTGTTGCAATAGGAGATTATCCGGGAGAATTGTCGGCCAACTTACTGCTTGACCGGTTAATGGGGGCTGAAGTGATCATAAAAAAGGAGGATGGCCGTCCGTCTCCTGAGCAGTATAAGGAGCTGGTTAAGGATACAATCAAAAAATATGAGGCTCAGGGAGAAACCGTTTATTACATACCCCTTGGCGGTTCCGATGATGTTGGCATTCTGGGATACTATGAATGCGCGGTCGAGGTTACAAAGCAGGCGGCTGCCATGGGAATCGGTGATGCACGGGTTATTTCTGCAGTGGGCAGCTTAGGGACCTATATGGGCCTGTATTGCGGATTCCATAATGAAGACTCCAGCTTAAAATTAACAGGTATTGCGATCTCTCCGTTTGATAATCACAAGGAGCATGGCATTGTTGAACTGTTTGATGGCGTAAAAGAAAAATATGGAATGAAAATAAGCGCTGGGCTGAAAGATTTTGATATTGAAAAAGATTATGTGCGGGGCGGATATAATCTTCCTTCAAAAGAGGTAAGGGATGCTGTTTCTCTGATGGCAGGAAAAGAAGCCATCCTGCTTGATCCCTGCTATACTGGAAAATGCTTTGCCGCGATCCTTGATATGGTTAAGGAAGGGAAAATCAAAAAAGGCGAGAAGATCATCATGATTCACACAGGCGGTGCGCCAGGATTATACACAAAGCATCACAGGGTGGAATTTGAAAAGGAATTAATTGATGGGGTTACAATTCTTGAATGAATAAAGTGACATTATAAAAAGTCCTTTGTGCAGAATGTTCTCCGTGAAAAAATGAGCGGGGCCATATGCAGCTTCGCTCTTTTTGCCTGGACAATGCAGAAAATAATAAAAAATATTAATGCTGGTATGGATTTTGTTATATAATATAATCGGACGGTATCATATCTGTAATGCAATGGATGTAATTTGATACATCGGGTAAATAAGCCTGCAAATAAAAAGTCAATAGGAAATTGATAATTTTCTAGATTAAATTTATCTTGATTTTTGGATATGAAAAATAGACCACCGTTATCCGCTGGCCTGGAAAGATATGGGA
>JAISYJ010000028.1:0-26148 GCA_031270005.1 Hungatella sp.
TAATTATAACAGAAATCTTAGAATAGTGCGCAAAAACCTCTACCATTTATGACAACTTTTAAAGGGCAGTGGAATTTAGTCCTGCACTGGAATTTACTTTTTCAATTCAGCTTTGTCTCTTAATGCTTTAAAAATGCCACTTCATCATTCATCATTTCTGTTAGAGTTCCCTCTATTATCACGCCCTTTAAGCCCTCTTCAAAGAGAACCACGGCCTTCACATATTCTCTGGTATGGCCGATCATATAACGGACGTCATTTAACCAGTATTCCTCTTCCATGAGCACCTCTGTCCTGGAACCCAGACATGACTTCCGGTACTCAAGGGACATTTCCCTTTCCAGGCAGAGAAGCTCATTGCTGCGTTCCGCCTTTATGGATTCCGGTACCTGATCCGGCATCACTGCTGCCCTTGTACCGTTTCTTTTGGAATATTTAAAAACATGCATCTCATAGAACCGGACATTTTTTAAATATTCCCTTGTCATCCGGAATTCCTCTTCTGTTTCTCCCGGAAACCCTACGATCACATCAGTGGTAATGGCAGGATTTTTAAATGCCTTCCGCAAAATCCGGCAGCGGTTCAAATAATCCTCTGTGGTATAGTGGCGGTTCATCCTCTTTAAAGTATCATCGCATCCGCTTTGAAGGGATAAATGGAAATGGGCACATATTTTATCAAGTCCTGCAAGCGCCGACGCAAACTCTTCGGTCACAATCCTTGGTTCCAGAGAACCAAGACGGATCCGTTCTAAGCCTTCCACTTCGTGGATGCTCCGGATCAGATCCAGAAGGGTAAGACGCTCTTCCTCTGGAAAATCCTTTCCATAAGAGCTTAAATGGATTCCTGTAAGCACAATCTCCTGGTATCCGGAAGTGGTCAGACGTTTGACCTCTTCTACCACCTCAGCAGGCTTCCGGCTTCTCACCCGTCCTCTGGTATAAGGTATGATGCAATAGCTGCAAAACTGGTTGCAGCCATCCTGAACCTTAATAAATGCCCTGGTATGGTCTGAAATCCTGTCAATGGACAGATTCTCGTATTCCCTGGTATCATTGATGTCAATAATATTTTCCACCCCTTTATCAGGTGTATAAGTATGCTTATCGGGTGCTTCTTCTTCCTCCGTCTTCTTCCTTTGGGCAAAGTAGTCATCCAGAATGGAAACCAGCTCAGTCTTTTTGTTGTTGCCTACGACCAGATCCACCGCTTCATCCTTTTTAAGCTCTTCTCCTGCTGCCTGAACGTAGCATCCGGCCGCCACGACCACTGCCTCCGGATTCATTTTCTTTGCTCTGTGAAGCATCTGTCTGGACTTGCGGTCCGCGATATTTGTTACGGAACACGTATTAATGATATAAACATCGGCCCCTTCCGCAAAGGGAACGATCTCATATCCGGCGCTTTCAAGAAGCTGCTGCATGGCCTCTGTTTCATAGGAATTAACCTTGCATCCAAGATTATGCAGGGCTGCCTTTTTCATCTTGTTTTCTCCTATCTAAATAATCAGTTTATTTTCCGTATTTTCATGTAAAATTACCATTGACTTTTATACAATATATCAGTAGTATTGAAGAGAAAAAGGGGCGGTCCCTCATTTTAATTTAAATAAAAAAGCTCACTTAAGGAGGTTTTTCACATGAAAACAGTTCGTATATCTTTAAATTCCATCGATAAAGTAAAATCTTTTGTAAATGATTTGACAAAATTTGACACTGACTTTGATCTTGTTTCCGGCAGATACGTAATTGACGCAAAATCTATTATGGGCATCTTCAGCCTGGATCTTTCCAAACCCATCGATTTAAATATCCACTCTGAAAATAATGCCGATGAAATCTTAAACGTTTTATCTCCATATATTGTAGATTAATAAGTCACGCATTACGTTTTAAAACGGGGTCCGGCTTTTTCCAGAAGAGAGCCGGACCCCAATTTTATTTTTCCTTTAACACCAAACCTTTTCTACCGTGCTTATGGCCGTTTCTACCAGTTCTTCAATCTTTTCTTCTAACTTTTCCTCTGACCGTTCAATCATCTTCAGACTTGGCTTCGTCACCGGATGCTTTGCCACAAAAATGGTGCAGCAATCCTCAAAAGGAAGCACAGAAGTCTCATAAGTACCGATCTTTTCCGATACATCCACGATTTCCTGTTTATCAAAGCCGATGACAGGGCGGAATACCGGCATGGTGGTGGCTGCATCCGTAGCTGCCAGTGACTGCATGGTCTGGGAAGCCACCTGTCCAATGCTCTCTCCTGTAATAAGGGCCATGGCACCGCTATCTCCTGCCAGCCGCTCTGCAATCCGCATCATATAACGCCTCATGATGATGGTAAGCTCCTCATGGGGGCATTTATCATAAATATACAGCTGGATGTCCGTAAAATTCACAATATGAAGATGTATCGGCCCGGAATATTTAGAAACCAGCTTGGCCAAATCGATGACTTTCTGCTTGGCCCGCTCGCTGGTATATGGCGGCGCATGGAAGTAAACGGCATCGATCTTAACTCCGCGCTTTGCGATCATGTAGCCTGCTACCGGGCTGTCGATACCGCCGGACAAAAGAAGCATGGCTTTTCCATTGGTTCCTACCGGCATGCCGCCCGGACCTGGGATGGTATGGGAGTAAATATTGATCTTATTCCGGACTTCCACACGAAGCATCACCTCCGGCTTATGGACATCAACCTTTGTCTCAGGAAATGCATGAAGTACCAATTCCCCAAGATCCCGGTTGATCTGCTCCGAATTTACCGGATACTTTTTGTTTCCTCTGCGGGTATTGACCTTAAAGGTGAAATTCTTATCTTCATAGAATTCATCCACATAGGACAGCACCTGTTTCTTTAAATCTTCATATCCATTGTCCTCCACCTGGACCATGGGACAGATGGCGGCAATGCCAAAAATGCATTTAAAAGCTTCTATAACCTCATCAAAATCATAGTCCGACTCTGCTGTTACATAGATACGTCCTGATTCCTTGGAAACCACAAAATCACCGTCTACTCTCTTTAAAGAATGGCGGATCTGAGCCACCAGGGCATCCTCAAACAGATAACGGTTTTTTCCTTTTACTCCGATCTCTGCATATTTAATTAAAAATGATTGATATTGCATCTGTTATCCTTTCCTCTTTCCTGCCCATGGTTTCTGGGCATAAAGGTATACCCGAAGGGTGTTTCCTCTTTCCTGCCATGGTTACCCGGCAGGCTTTTTCCTAGCCTCTCTGATACCGCCTTAAAACAGGCATAAGTTCCTTAAGCACATCAATACAGTAATCTATTTCCTCTTTGGTGTTATAAACCCCGAAGCTGAAACGCAGCGTGGAATCCAGAAGCTCAGGCTTTACGCCGATTCCTTTTAGCGTCCCGCTGACAGCCGGATGGTTGGAAGAGCAGGCAGACCCGGAGGACACATAAATGTCCCTTTCTTCCAGGGCATGCAAAAGCACTTCGCTTCGGATACCCAAAAAGCTTGCGCTGACGATTTGAGGCGCCGACAAATCACCGGGAAGGCTGTTTACGGTGACCCCGTCGATTTCTGAAAACCTGTCTATCATGTAATCCTTAAGGGCGATCATGGACTTCATCTTCTCTCCGTGATCCGTATACATGATTTTGGCCGCCACGCCCATGCCTGCGACTCCCGGAACGTTTTCCGTACCGGAACGCATGCCTCTCTGCTGGCCGCCTCCATAAATCAGAGGTCTTATTTTCACTCTCTGGTCAATGTATAAAAATCCCACTCCCTTTGGTCCATGTATCTTATGGGCACTGACGGATAAAAGGTCAATTCCCTGGCGCTTTGGCCGGATGACAAATTTTCCGTAAGCCTGAATGGCGTCCACATGAAACAGGATGGAGGGATTCTTCTTTTTTATGGCCTTTGAAATGGCTTCAATCGGTTCTACTGCGCCGATTTCATTATTCACATACATAATGGATACCAGAATGGTTTCCGGGCGGATAGCTGCCTCCAGTTCTTCCAGGCGAATATGCCCATGGGCATCCACAGGAAGATAGGTTACGGAAAAGCCCTGTTCCTCTAAAAATGCCAGGGAATTATATACAGAGGCATGTTCAATGCCGGTACTGATGATGTGGTTTCCCGCTCTTTTATTGGCCATGGCAGTCTCGATCAGGGCCATATTGTTGGATTCTGAGCCGCCGGAGGTAAAAACAATCTCCTTTGGCGCGACTTTTAACGTCCCGGCTATGATCTCCGCAGCTTCCTTAATATATCGTTCCGCTTCCATTCCCTTCTTATGCTTGGCGGAAGGATTTCCATAGTCTTCCGTCATGATCTTTACAACAATATCTTTTACCGGCTCCAACACTCTGGTTGTGGCCGAATTATCAAAATAGGCTTCCATATATGGCCCTTCCTTTCCTCTTGCAGCCCCTGTTTCCAGGCAGAGCCCGCCCCGCTTTACAGCATGCCCCGCACCACCGGGCATTAAGGGATACCCCAGGGTGTTTCCCTGGATCCTGTCAGCTTTCCAGCTGGAAGGCCAGCACGGATACAATGGCAAGGCCGGCGGTTTCCGTCCTCAGAATCCGTTTTCCCAGGGTAATGGGTTTTGCTCCAAAACTCTCTGCAAGTTCCATTTCAGAATCTTCAAAGCCGCCCTCCGGTCCGATAAATATCCCTGCGCTCATTCCCGGTTTAATACCGGACAGGATTTCTTTTGTCTCTGCCATATCCTTTGCATGTTCAAATGGAATGACTGTTATATCAAGCTCCTTTGCAAAGGCCAGAGCTTCCTGAAACGTCATGACACCGGACACCTCCGGTATAATAAGCCGCTTAGACTGCTTGGCAGCGCTTTCTGATACTGCCCTCCAACGGCGAAGCTTTGATTCTTCCTTCTTTTTATCCAGCCGCACCACGGCCCGTCTGGTCTCCACCGGGATGATCTGGTATACTCCAAGCTCTGCGGCCTTCTGTATGATCAACTCCATCTTGTCGCCCTTTGGCAGTCCCTGAAACAGATAGAGCCTTGCAGGAAGCTCGGCACCTCCCTCATCTACAGACAGGATTTTAGCCGTCACTTCTAAAGAAGCCACGCAGGTAATCTCACACAGGTAATCTTTGTCTACCCCATTGCTGATTAAAATCTGTTCCCCGGCGCCCATGCGCAGGACATTTTTAATATGATTCACATCCGGCCCCATGATCCGGATTACTGAATCTCCGATCTGATCGGGATTAACAAAAAAGTGATACATTCTGTTTCCTCTTTCTTGTCCATGTTCTTTGGACAGTGCCCACCCTGCTTTACCGGGTGTAAAGGTATGCCTGGAAGGCGCCCTCTTCCTATTTCTTTCTGACCGTTATTGAGACCCATTCACCCTGATAAGTGGTTTCCACAAGCTCAAAGGCATCATTTTCCTCAAATGCTTTTTTCACCGCTTCTTCCTTCATGTTAATGATGCCGGAAGTAATGAAAACAGCGTCTTTTTTCATATGGACAGAAATTTCCTTCTGAAGCAGGATAATGATGTCTGCCAGGATATTGGCTACTACCACATCATATTTTTCAAAGCCTGCCTTCTCCTGTATAGCCCTGTCATCAATAATATTGCCCTGTAATACCTGAAACTTACCCACAGGAATATCATTGGCTTCCATATTCTCCTTAACAGCAACAATGGCATTTTCATCAAGGTCGGTTCCAAATACCTCTTTTGCGCCCAGTTTTAAGGCAGTGATCCCAAGAATTCCGCTTCCGGTTCCCACGTCAAGAAGGGTTGTCCCCGGTGTCACGTATTTTTGCAGCTGACGGATACAAAGCTGGGTCGTTTCATGCTGTCCGGTTCCAAAGGCAGTTCCCGGATCGATCTCAATTAAAAGCTTGTCCCCCAGTCCCTCCGGGATTTCTTCCCAGGTAGGTTTGATCAGGATATTATCCACGGTAAATGGCTTAAAATATTGTTTCCAGTTATTGATCCAGTCCTTATCCTCTGTCTCACCGGACTCTATGGTACATTCCCCTAAATCCGTAAACATGGAAAGCTCGGAAAGACCTTCTTCCACACGCTTTAACATGCCCTCGATATCAGAATCCGGCTCCAGATAGAAGCTGACCTTTGCAACGCCCTCATCCGGCGGAAGCTCCGGCAGAATGTCGATAAACATGCCTTTTGTCTCTGCTTCTGTAAGAGGGATATTATCCTCGATTTCAATTCCTTCTATTCCGATTTCATCAAACATGCTGCTGACTAAATCCACGGCCTCTGTCGTGGTGGTCAGCGTAAATTTTTTCCATTTCATAGCAATTCCCTATCCTTTTATAATTTTCACAAATAAACACAAAAGCACCACTAAAACCACCGGGCGCACAATCTTTAATCCATTTTTCACTACAAGTCCTGATCCGATATAATGTCCTGCAATGCAGAAAAGCCCTGACGCCAGTCCTAAGGGAATCAAAACCTTTCCATTTATTAAAAAAGTTGCCAATGCTGCAATGTTGGAGGATAAGTTGATCACTTTCGTGGTGCCTGATGCACTCCTGACATCCATTTTGGCTAATCCGGTCAGAATAAGCAGTAAGAAGGTTCCCGTCCCTGGTCCGTAAAATCCGTCATAGCCTCCAATGACCAGCGCTGCACATATGCTGATCAAAAACAGCTTTTTTTCAGGCAGGCTGCCTTCCTCCTGACCTCCCAGGTTTTTATTCCTGAGAACATAAAAGGCAACAACCGGAAGCACCGCCAGCATCATGCCCTTTAATACCCGCTCACTGGCAAGCATGGATAAGTGCGCTCCGATTACAGAACCGACCACAGCAAAAAGTGCGGCAGCCAAAGACAGCTTTGCTTTAATATAGCCGCCCTTCGCATACCTGGCCGTAGAGATCGCGGTTCCCATGGTGGAACCCAGTTTATTGGTCCCAATGGCCAAATGAGGAGGCACCCCTGCTGCCAGATATGCGGGAAGGGATATAAGTCCTCCGCCTCCTGCTATGGAATCCACAAATCCTGCCAGAAAAACAAGAGGGCATACGATCAAGTATTGGTACATAGGCTGTTTCCTTTCTTTGGCATCCGGCAACCGAATTTTCTCATTATAGTATAGGAACGAATTTCTCTCAGCTTTAAACCACAAGATATCATAACATACAATGAAATCCCTTGCAAGCGTCTAACATCAACGAAATTTGAAGGGTTATTTCATCTTTTACAAAAAAAATAATTTTTTTTAAAAAACATGCAATAAAAACTGTAGCTGATGCATTAACTAATTGAACGGATGAGAATAACTTTTGTTTCGTTCCGATCGCAAGGGCAAAAAAATATCAAGTAAACGAAATTCCTTGATGCATTACACCCCATCACACCCGCCTGAGCGATTGGAATTGGAACAGGAACTATTTTCACAAATTACAAAGCAAAAAACATTTGTAATGAAAAACAGGGGACGTACCTCATGGCCGAAGCATTTCAGCCGTCTGGTGCGTCTCCTGTTTTTTATGATAAAAGCTTTCTGTTTCACCTTTTATGGTTTTCCATATAATGGTCAACAGCTCTTTTTGTCTCTAAAACTGCTTCCTTTCCCACAGCAGAACTCCCTCCATTATTAAATTACGGGAAAACTGGTCCTTCCCAGCCTTCCAGCCGTCTCCATAGACAAACTTTAATTCCACGTCCGGCAGGTTCCAATCCTCCGGCATCGCATCAATCCGCATACTACGTCCAATATCAGCCGTGAATTTCTCGCTGCACTGCATCAAAAGGTCCACATCACTGTCGAATCTTTGATTCCCTCTCCCACAGCTTCCATAAAGATAAACCGTTTCTATATAAGGGCTGTAGGCTTCACTGCAAAGTACCTCTAAAGCACTTTTTATTGACTGCATATGCCGCTCCATAAGACCCCTCCGTTCAACAACTCATCTGATAATTTCTTTGGCGTAATTTACTTAATGAAGGCAAATAAAACACAGTCTGAATTCTGCCATAGAGCACTTAGTAAATTAACCGTTCGATGAGCCTCCAGGCGAACCCAACTTATTTTCCATACTTATTATACAAGAAAACCAAATGAAAGAAAAGGTACAGCAGAAAATTTCCGCCATACCTTTTAAAAACATTCAATCAAGTCTACTGAATCCATGCGCCGTCAGCTCCCACCTTATATCCGTCAGGAGTGGTCGTATTGATAAGCAGCCTTCCCAGACAGCCATCGGACATGGTATTAAAGTAATAAGCTTTTCCGCCAATAATCTGCCAGCCTATCCTCATAGCGCCCATTGTACCGTCATCCACCGGGTTTAAGTAATACTTAAGACCTCCCTCATCTGCATACCAGCCGGTCAGCATATGGCCCTCCCAATTAAACCGGTACCATCTGCCATCAATATACTTCCAGCAGTTAGATGGCCAGCTTCCGTCGCTGTATTGAAACCACCAGCCGGAAGGACTGTAGCGCCAGCCTCTCTGACAGCTATAGCTGCCTGGCCCGTCGTCGTCGTCATCGTCATCCCATAAGTCAAAGGATTCACTTCCCTCAATAGGACCTTTGATTTTTGTACCTGAACCGTTCCAGCCGGGAAATTCCCGGACAGTCTGCCCGTCTGCTGCCATGACGGCAGCGGGAAACAGAACTGCCATCCATATAACAGCAGCTGTCAGGGCCAGATTTTTTGCAAGCCTTCCCATACCTTCCCCTCCATTTAAAGCCATGTATCTTCCGGAATCCCTATTTAAAGATTCCCTTCTTTTTATGTTTGTCGCCTTCTCCTGTGCCGTTCATGGCTTCGTCAAACTTGCGAAGTGCATCTTTTTGAGCTTCTGTCATGCGCTCCGGCACTGAAACCACCAAAGTGACAAAATGGTCCCCGCGAATGGCCCGGTTGCGCAAGGAAGGAACACCCTTTCCTTTTAAGCGTACCTTGGTATCAGTCTGGGTTCCCGCCTTCACTTCGTATTCCACTTCCCCATCCACAGTCTTGATCCGGATGGTTCCGCCTAAGGCAGCTTTGGCAAAGGAAACGGGTACTGTTGAGAAAATGCTGGTATCCTGGCGTTTGAAAATCGGATGGTTGGATACCACAGCCTCTACCAGCAGATCGCCTCTCTCTCCGCCATTGGTTCCCGGCTCTCCTGCACCTGCAAGACGCACGGACTGTCCGTTGTCAATTCCTGCCGGAATGGTGACTTTAAATTTCTTTCTTTTTGTATTGTATCCGCTGCCATAGCAATCCGGGCATTTTTCCTTAATGATTTTCCCGCTGCCTCCGCAGTCCGGACAAGTCTGAACATTCTGTATCTGGCCGAAGAAGGATTGCTGGGTATACATAATCTTTCCTTTTCCATTACATTTTGGACATGTAACCGGTGAGGTTCCCGCTTTTGCGCCGCTTCCATGGCAGGAGGAACACTCTTCCTTAAAATTGATCTCAATATCCTTCTCGCAGCCGAAAATCGCATCCTCAAAGGTGATGCGGATGCTGGTTCTGACATTGGCTCCCCTAGATGGCCCATTGTACTGGGCGCTGCTTCTTCGTCCTCCGCCAAAGATATCTCCAAAAATATCCCCGAAAATATCTCCCATGTCTGCTCCGCTGAAATCGAAGCCGCCAAAGCCGCCTGCTCCTCCGCTTCCGTCAAAGGCAGCAGAACCGAACTGGTCATACTGGCGTCTCTTATCAGGATCACTAAGGACACTGTAGGCCTCGGAAGCCTGCTTGAACTTCTCAGCAGCTGCTGCATCTCCGGGATTTGTGTCAGGATGGTATTTCTTAGCTAATGCCCTGTAAGCCTTCTTAATGGCTGCATCATCCGCATCCTTTGGAATGCCCAGGGTTTCATAATAATCTTTTTTACTCTCTGCCATCTTAGGTCTACCTTTCATAGATTAAAGCAACTGGGAAAAAGTGCTGTATCGCTACAACACTTTTCCCAAAGTCC
Source organism: Hungatella sp. (assembly GCA_031270005.1). GTDB lineage: Bacteria > Bacillota > Clostridia > Lachnospirales > Lachnospiraceae > Lacrimispora. The sequence goes on from JAISYJ010000028.1 coordinate 9,926, forward strand.
TGTCTACTGACCAGACTAGTTTACACCTCTTTGTAATCTCCGTCAACTACATCGCTGTCCTGATAAGAAGCATTTTCTGCTCCCATGTCAGGGCCTGCGCCCTGGGCTCCGGCTCCGGCTCCGGCTCCGGCCCCAGCCTGGGCCTGCTCATAAACCTTTGCAAATAAAGCCTGTGCACTGTTCATCAGTTTTTCTTTGCCAGCCTTGATGTCTTCGATCTGAGCATCAGTCATATCATCAATTGGAGCTCTGCCTATAGCTTCTTTCAATGCATTTAAGTCCGCTTCCACAGATGCCTTATCATTTGCATCGATCTTATCTCCCACTTCCTGGAGAGCCTTCTCTGTCTGGAATACCATGGAGTCTGCATCGTTTCTTGCGTCAATGCCTTCCTTGCGCTTCTTATCCTGAGCCTCATATTCAGCCGCTTCCTTGACTGCCTTATCAATATCAGAATCAGACATGTTGGAGCCGGAAGTAATGGTAATGTGCTGTTCCTTGCCTGTTCCTAAGTCCTTAGCAGAAACATTTACAATACCGTTGGCATCGATATCAAAGGTAACCTCGATCTGAGGAACGCCTCTTCTTGCAGGCGGAATTCCATCCAGACGGAATTGACCTAAGGTCTTGTTATCTCTTGCAAACTGCCTCTCACCCTGTACCACGTGGATGTCAACCGCTGTCTGGTTGTCAGCCGCTGTGGAGAAGATCTGGCTCTTCTTTGTGGGGATCGTCGTATTTCTTTCAATTAATCTGGTAGCAACGCCGCCCATGGTCTCAATGGATAAGGAAAGGGGAGTTACGTCCAGAAGCAGGATATCGCCTGCACCTGCATCACCTGCAAGCTTTCCGCCCTGGATGCTGGCGCCGATGGCAACACATTCATCCGGGTTCAAGGATTTAGAAGGCTCCTTGCCTGTCAGCTGTTTTACTTTTTCCTGTGCAGCAAGCATACGGGTAGATCCGCCTACTAACAATACTTTTCCTAACTCAGCGGCAGTAATGCCGGCATCTTTTAATGCATTCTGTACCGGGATTGCTGTGCGCTCGATCAGATCTGCTGTCAGCTCATCAAACTTTGCTCTGGTCAGGTTCATATCCAGATGCTTTGGACCTTCAGAGGTAGCAGTGATAAACGGAAGGTTGATGTTGGTTGTGGTAGCAGAGGATAATTCCTTCTTTGCCTTTTCAGCTGCTTCCCTTAATCTCTGCATTGCCATCTTGTCGCCGGATAAATCAACGCCCTCTGCCTTTTTAAATTCATCTACCATCCACTGGGTCACGCGGTTATCAAAATCATCACCGCCCAGACGGGTATCGCCGTTGGTGGAAAGAACTTCGATGACGCCGTCGCCGATTTCAATGATGGAAACATCAAAGGTACCGCCGCCTAAGTCATATACCATGATCTTCTGCTCTTTTTCATTATCAAGTCCATAAGCCAGAGCTGCTGCTGTCGGCTCGTTGATAATACGCTTTACGTCAAGGCCTGCGATCTTACCGGCATCCTTGGTTGCCTGACGCTGTGCGTCGTTAAAATATGCCGGTACGGTAATAACCGCTTCGGTTACTTTTTCTCCTAAATAAGCCTCTGCATCTGCCTTTAATTTCTGAAGAATCATGGCAGAAATTTCCTGAGGACTGTAATTCTTTCCGTCAATGGCCACCTTGTAGTCCGTGCCTATATGTCTTTTGATGGAAGAGATGGTGCGGTCAGAGTTTGTTACTGCCTGGCGCTTTGCAGGCTCACCTACAAGCCTTTCTCCGTTTTTAGTAAATGCAACAACGGACGGTGTGGTTCTTACGCCTTCGCTGTTGGGAATTACAACTGGTTTACCGCCTTCCATAACGGCTACACAGCTATTTGTTGTACCTAAGTCAATACCAATGATCTTGCCCATAGTTTTTTCCTCCTATTTAATAAACAAAAATAAATGATTACCAATTGTATGTTTCCTGATACCATATAACTAATTAGCCACCTGCACCATGGAATGCCTTACCACGGTGTCGCGGTAGGTATAACCCTTCTGGAGCTCCTGGGAGACTATATTCTCACCCAGTGATTCATCTTCAATATGCATTACCGCATTATGGAAATCAGGATCAAACGGCTTTCCAACTGCTTCAATCGGCTTTACGCCGGCATCTTCCAGGGTTTTCATAAGCTGTTTGTATATCATTACCATTCCATCAGCAAAAGGAGCTTTTCTTTCCTCCTCAGAAATGGCTGCAAGGCCTCTTTCAAAATTATCAACTACCGGAAGGATCCGCTCAACGATATCCTTTGCTCCGATTTCAAACATGGCTGACTTTTCCTTTTCTGTTCTCTTGCGGTAATTATCAAATTCAGCCATGGACCTCTGCAGACGGTCTGTCAGTTCCTCTATTTTTTCATCCCTTGGATCTTTTTTCTCTTTCTTTTTTCCGAAAAGGCCCTTTTTCCCGGATTCTTCTTTGGAATCCTCTTCAGCCGTTTCTTCCTCCGGAACATTTTCCTGGGTTCCATCGTCCCCGCAGGCTTCTGCGCCTTCTATTTCTTTTTCAGCGGAAACGGCATCCTCTGTATAAACAGTTTCGTCTGCCAGATTCTCATCTGTTTTCACATCTTCCATGCTCAATGCTCTACCCTTTACCTTTCATCTTTTTTCAAAATGGTATCCAGCTGCGTCATGAGATTGCGCAATGTGCTGAGTACCTTTTCATAATCCATCCGTTTTGGACCAATGATTCCAATGGTACCTCTTAAGCCTTCGCCCAGTTCATAGTTGGCGGTTACAATGCTGCAGTCCTTCATTGTCTTAACAGGAGCTTCATCGCCAATATATACCTGGATTCCGGATCCGCTCTCCGAGCTGTTCACATCATCGATCAACCCCTGTAAAAGATCCTTTTGTTCCAGCGTACCGATAAGCTTACTGGCCCTTTCTCCATCACTTAACTCCGGATACTTGAAAATGTTCGTAGCACCGCTGGTATAAATCTGAAGGTCTTCATCATCACCCCGGATGGCTGCGGCTACCTCGGTGAGAACCCGGTCCACCACATCGCAGTGGGGCCCTGCCTGAACCTTCATCCTGCTGATCACTTCAAGATTGATCTCCTCTATGGTCAGCCCGTTAAGGGCATTGTTAAGAAGAATGTTAAGATTCAGAAGTCCTTCGTCATCTAATTCCGTATGAATAGGTATCATGGTATTCTTAATAATATTGCCTTCCACCACGATTACCACAAGAAGCTTTTCATCATCAACCTTGGAAAGCTGAATAAACTTCAGTTTGTTCTGGTGGTACTGGGGTGCGCTGATCATTGCCGCGTAATTGGTGTTCTGTGCAAGAAGCTTTGCCATCTGCTTTAATAATAGCTCTACCCGATCCACCCGCTTTAATATCATATCCTTGATTTCAGTGACTTCTTCTTCTTTTTCCTGCATGATCTGGTCCACATAAAAGCGGTATCCCCTGTCAGAAGGAATCCTTCCGGCGGAGGTGTGGGGCTGCATAATATATCCCAGCTCCTCCAGATCAGACATCTCATTCCGGATGGTAGCAGAACTTAAGTGCAAATCCGTATACTTTGATATAGTACGGGAACCTACCGGCTCTCCGGTCTCCAGATAAGTTTTGATGATGGCTTTTAATATAGTTACTTTCCGCTCATCCAACTGATCCCTGTCACTCAAACTGCCCCACTTCCTTTCTGAGTCTTTTTTGTTAGCACTCAACGTTTGGGAGTGCTAACATCTTCTTTTCATAATATATTCTTTTTTTCTACTTTTGTCAATACATTCCTGTAAAATTTTTTGGTGAAGTTTTTGCGACCTGCTTGTACATTTTTCCTCAATTATCTATTAAATATTACAATGTTGTTGACATTTTTTTCTTGACATTTAACACTTTTGTAATATAATGGTAAATAAGACACCATAACAACACGATTAAGAGGCCGGTTGAAAGAAAAACATCCTACAACCTTAAGCTTGTGAACCGTATGCCCCCCTTTACCGGGCATCAGATATGCAGGCATATCCCCTTGATCCATTTGGAGGTAAATTATGAATAGTTTTTCAGGGAAAAAGAGTATCACCGGATTCCTGACACTTCTTTGTATCCTGCTGTTGTCTACAACTGCACTTGCAGCTGAGACTACGGGTAAAGACCAAACTGTGAATCAAGTACAGTCCGAAAGCGCTGGAACGGATCATCAAACCATACAAACCGAAACGGAAAGCCAGACGCCATCTGCCGGTACCGGGACACCTTCTGAGGAAATCGGACCTGGTATTAAGAAAAAAGCTCCTGAACCAGTAAAACCGGAAGAGCCGGCAAAGCCGGTTTATGAAAAAGGAGAATCCCTGGGGCTCTTCTCCGCCACTGCGTATTGTCCGGGCAGCGAAAACTCCGGCAAACAGTGCCGGACCTATTCCGGAACAGTTCCGCAGCCGCAGCATACCATATCCGCAGATATCACGATCCTTCCTCTTGGAACAAAGGTCATGATTGACGGCATCGTCTATACCGTTGAGGACATCGGAAGCAGCGTGAAAGGAAACAAAGTAGATATTTTCTTCGCAACCCGTGCAGAAGCACTGGATTTTGGGAGACAAACGAAAGAATTATTTGCAGTCATTGAACGGTAGGAAATGCCATATAGCACCGCAGAACAGCGAATCACTTCACTGTTCTGCGGCTTTTTTCGTCTTAACCTTGACAAATTTGGAAAAATGTGTAAAATGATTACTTGTACCTCATTTATTACAAATCTGTTACATATAATTATAAATATATGTAAAATATGTTACAGTTTGTAAGAAAGAAAGGAAGTATTTGTAATATGCAAAGATCAAACCGAATTCACTGGTTCTTCGGAACCTTACTAATGATGGCATTTTTCCTGATAAGTGCATGGAATACCCTGGCAGCCCAGACAGCAGGTATTATTGACAATGCGGACGAAAGCAGCATCAGAGGCTGGGCCATTAACAGCTCTGATCCCAGCTCTGCGGCAGAAGTAAAGATTGTCATTACCAACCAGTCAAACGGGCAGGTCGTGGAGGAGCTTACCACTGCTGCCTCCAAGTACCGGGAGGATCTGGTATCCAACGGGACCGGAAATTATGGTTTTGAAATACAGGTTCCCTGGAATTCCTATGGAGACGGCACTTACCTGGTAGAGGCCTATACGGCCAGCCAGAAGCTCTCCGGCACCAGAGTTCATGGAGTCGGCGCCGCTGCTGCTGCCAGCCTTCAAAACAGCAGCTCTAATCTCCGTTCCCTGGGCGCATTTAAAACAACGGCCTACTGTCCCTGCAGGAAGTGCTCCGGAGGCTGGGGAGGACGTACCAGCACAGGAACCATTGCAGCCGCAAACCATACCATTTCTGTTGATCCAAGGGTCATTCCCTATGGCAGCCGCATCATGATAAACGGAGTGGTCTATACAGCAGAGGATTGCGGAGGCGGGGTCAAGGGAAACCACATTGATATTTTCTTCAACACCCATGGAGAAACCCGTGCCTATGGCACCAGAAGTGTGGAAGCATATCTCGTGCAATAGCACTGAATCCCAGAAGGAAAGGGGTAAACTGTACTCTAATAGTTAAGCACAGCTTCTTTTTCTGTGTCTTACCATTAGAATACAGTTTACCCCTTTCCTTTCCGCTTACGTTAAGAACCGGCTCATGACATAGTTACTGATGTCGATCCCCCTGGACGTCAGGCGGTAATATCCGTTTTTAAACTCCATAAGGCCGTCTTCTTCCATCGCATCCAGTACCATACCGTAAACATTCCGGATATTGTGGCCAAAGCTGCTGACAAATCCCTGGGCCGAGACACCTTTCGTCAGACGCAGTCCCAGAAACATGTACTCTTCCATCTTTTCCTCTATTGTCAGCTGTTCAAACTCCTGTCTAAGCACTTTCTGAAATTCTTCCTCCTGGTCCAGGCGGGCACTGCAATACTCATTTAAATCAGGAGTATTGTGAAAACGGCATCCATTCATGTAGGAAGCAGACCCCAGACCTAAGCCCAGATACTCCACACCTGTCCAATAGCCGATGTTGTGCCTGCACTCGCAGCCCTTTTTGGAGTAATTGGATATCTCATACCGTTCATATCCTTGATCAGCCAGAAATTCCCTGGTCAGGTAATACATTTCACGCTCTGTATCCTCATCCGGCAAATCCGGCAGAGACTTAAGGCAAGAGGCTTCTTCCAGTGTCAGAGAGCTGTTTTCCGTCTTACCATCTTCCTTATACCGGACATAATAAGGGGTTCCATGCTCCACGATCAGGCTATAGGCAGATATATGCTCCGGCTTCAGCATGGTCACCTTTTTTAAGGTGTTCTTCCATGATTCCAATGTCTGCCCGGGAATTGCTGAGATTAAATCCACATTCACATTGTCAAAGCCGGCCATACGGACTCTCTGATAGCTTTTCAGGAATTCATCATAAGTATGGATTCTGCCCAAATAGCGCAGCTCTTTGTCATCTGCAGACTGAAGTCCCATGCTGATCCGGTTTACTCCTGCTTCTCTGTAGCAGAAAAGGGACTCAGCCGTAACCGTACCAGGATTTACCTCCATGGTGATCTCTGCATCAGCCAGGATATCAAATTCCTCCCTGAGAGAATGAAGAACTGCTGTCATGTCCTCTATGCTTAATATAGAAGGAGTGCCTCCCCCTATGAATACGCTGATTACCTGGTATTCTTTGACTTTGGCACTCTGGCATTTAATCTCTTCTATTAACTTTTTTGTATATTCCCGCTGCATCTGCCGGTTTCCGGAAAAAGAGAGAAAATCGCAGTAAGCGCATTTACGCGCACAGAACGGGATATGCACATAAATCTCAAGACTTTTTTTATTCATCATCTAATTTCAGTACGCTCATAAATGCCTTTTGTGGTATCTCTACGTTACCAACCTGGCGCATACGTTTTTTACCTTCCTTCTGCTTTTCAAGAAGTTTTTTCTTACGGGAAATATCACCGCCATAACATTTGGCAAGAACGTCCTTTCTCATGGCCTTCACTGTCTCACGGGCAATGATCTTGCCGCCGATCGCCGCCTGGATGGGGATTTCAAAAAGCTGTCTGGGAATCTCATCCTTTAGCTTTTCACACATCCTGCGGCCTCTGTCATAAGCGGATAATGCATGGACAATAAAGGAAAGGGCATCCACTTCTTCTTTGTTCACCAGGATGTCCAGCTTCACAAGCTCCGATCTCTGGTAGCCCTTTAATTCATAATCAAAGGACGCATATCCCTTGGAACGGGATTTTAAGGCATCAAAGAAATCGTAAATGATTTCGTTTAAAGGAAGCTCATATCTTAAAAGTGCCCTGGTAGCTTCCATGTATTCCATGCCCAGATACACGCCCCGCCGCTCCTGGCAAAGGGTCATGATGGCACCCACAAATTCCGTGGTCACCATGATCTCAGCGCTGACAATAGGTTCTTCCATATATTCGATTTCCGTTGGATCAGGCAGGTTGGAAGGGTTTGTCAGTTCCAGCTTTTCGCCGTTCTTTTTATAAACACGGTAAACAACGCCTGGTGCCGTTGTCACCAGATCCAGATTGTATTCCCGCTCCAGACGCTCCTGAATGACCTCCAGATGAAGGAGACCTAAAAATCCGCATCGGAAACCAAAGCCAAGGGCAAGGGAGGTCTCTGGCTCAAAGAACAGGGAAGCATCGTTAAGCTGAAGCTTTTCCAAAGCATCCCGCAGATCGTTATAACGGGCTCCATCTGCCGGATACAGGCCGCAGTAAACCATGGAGGTCACCTTCTTATAGCCTGGGAGCGGATTCTTGCAGGGCCGGTCTGCATTGGTAATGGTATCACCTACTGCAGTTTCCTTTACATTCTTTATGCTGGCTGTCAGATATCCTACCATACCGGCGCTTAATGCCTCACACGGGAGGAACTGGCCTGCACCGAAATAGCCTACCTCCACCACCTCTTCTATGGCTCCGGTGGCCATCATGCGCACCCTGTCACCCTTTTTCACTGTTCCCTCCTTTACACGGAAGAACACGATGACACCTTTATAGGAGTCATAAAGAGAGTCAAAAATCAGGGCCTGGAGGGGAGCATCCGGATCTCCCTTTGGAGCCGGGATCTTTTCAACAATGGCATCCAGGACTGCTTCCACATTTTCTCCTGTCTTTGCGGAAATCCTGGGAGCATCCTGGGCTTCAATCCCAATGACATCTTCGATCTCCTCCACCACGCGCTCCGGTTCTGCGCTTGGGAGATCGATTTTATTTAAAACCGGAAATACGTCAAGATCGTGGTCCAGAGCCATATAAACATTAGCCAGTGTCTGTGCCTCGATTCCCTGGGAAGCATCCACCACCAGGATTGCTCCGTCACAGGCAGCAAGGCTTCTGGAAACCTCATAGTTGAAATCCACATGACCCGGGGTGTCAATCATGTTAAAAATGTATTCTTCGCCATTCCCGGCCTTGTAAACGGTCCGGACTGCCTGGGCCTTAATGGTAATTCCCCGTTCCCGCTCCAGATCCATATTATCAAGGACCTGGGACTGCATTTCCCTGCTGGTGAGTAAACCTGTCTTCTCTATAATCCTGTCTGCAAGGGTTGATTTTCCATGATCAATATGAGCGATAATACAAAAATTGCGTATCTTGTTCTGCTGGGCAGCTGCCATATATTTAATTCCTCTTTTCTGATGTTTCTGGTGTTTTTTCGGCCAGCCCCCATCCCAAGGGCATAATCCGCCAGATTACTATGATATCTTTAAAAATATACCATTAAAATAGAAGATTGTCCACCTTGACAGCGTTGTTTTTCCTCGCTAATCTGTTGGAAAAACAAGGGCAATGCTTGTTTTGCTGTCCTTGCTAAAAATAACGGTATCATTTTAGTATCTCAAAAGCCGCTTAGTTTGATCCCTCGTTATTATAAAGGAGGATAACTCTTAATGATCTGCTTCTAAACTAATCCTTGACTAAACTAAGCCTTGAAATAATATGCGCAGTGTGATATATTAAAAGCACAAAAGGAATAACCGCCACACAAGGTGGAAGCTCCCAGAAAACAGTACAATGTCCTAACGGACACCGCCTATCCTGTTCGCAGCAGGGTAGGCTATTTTTTTAACTTATCTATGTAAGTCAGCAAGGCCAAGATAAAGGTTGCAAATAATAGCACATCTGCAAATGAAAACATATCCGGCACCACCTCCCCTCTCGTTATGGCATAAAGGCATAAAAGCGGGAAGGTTCCACCCTGTATTCGGTTACTCCTGATAGCATATTACCATTTTTTTAATTTCCCTGCAACACCATATCCAAAATTTCAGACAGAGGTTCCATGGCGTTTAATGCTTCCTGGTATGTATTGGTCTGGGCACCTACTTCGATCAGGGCAGATCTTGCTCTTAAATGCTGGTTATACCGAAGGCCTTTTATGTATATTTTCCGGGTCAGATTAGGAAAATAGGCCGCCGCATCAAGCTGCATCTGAAAGCTGAAGGCAAGATTCTGGTCTCTATAAGGATTGGGAAGATATTCAATAGGCCCCTTTGGCGTCTGGCTGACTCCATTAAAAAACATAATGGGAGCCGTTGGTTTTCCATTGACCTGGTTTACCATATGGAGATTCTCGTTTACCCCATCCCGGTGAACATCCAGTATCACCTCAATAGAGGGGTTCTTCTGAAGGATTCCTGTAATGCCATCCAGGGCATAAGTATATGCTTTGTTTCTGTCCAGCTTACCGTTCTGCAGATCATAGACCGAGGTATCATGGATCACATTGTAGCCCTTTGCAGTCAAAAGCTCCGTAAGATAATTTCCGATTCCCACTACGGTGGCACCGGGATTATCCGGCCCGTGATCTGCAAATTCCTCCTGGGAATGGGTGTGGTAAATGAGAATCTGTGGTTTATCGTTTGCTCCCTCCAGGGTAAAATCCTCAGAAAGAAACTTATCTGACTTCATTAAATCCCTGCCTGCCGTTGTGGAGGTATGGACACTGTAAAAATGCTTTATGAGAAAATCATAATCTGCCAGCTGCTCCTTACGGTATAGGGTCCCTGCTATGGGCCATATGGTGCTGGATGCACAGGTCATGGCAGGGTCCTTATCCGCATTCAGGGTATTTCCTTTATCAGACGTTCCCGCCTCGCCAGCCTCTGATGCCTGATTTTGTTCCGGTCCCTGACTGGCTGCAGTATCTCCTCCGGCAGGCGGCTGCTCTGCCGGCTGTGCCTTATGGGTTCCCGCATTAATGCTTCCATCCTCTCCGCTTTCCTCTCCGCCGTCATATAAAAGGAAGCTGTGTTCCTCATAAAATTTTCCGCTTTCTAAATATCCTTCATAAGCCGGATCCACTTCCCCGTAGTCTGTTGACCTTTTGCTGCCGCTGCCGGCATACCGGTAAAGAGGGGACTGACTGAAAAGGAAATCACAGAGAGCATTTATCATGGATTTTTCATGGGTGCCGGACTGGTTGCCCTTCTGGTCCTTTTCTTCCCAAGTTGCGGCCGGATACTGGTGCCTCCAGATATAGGAAGCCCCAAGACCCGCCCCTTCTTTGGCCCAATTTTCCGCTTTATGAAAGTCCGCCTTTTTACTGGCTTCTGAAACCTCTTTTATGCTGAGAAGAACGGCCAGTACCAGGCTTACTGCAATCATCATTTTTTTTATATACCAGTTAATTCCCTTATTTCTCCGCCTCATAACCGCCTTCCCACATAGATTATTCATAATATCCTATGCAGAATGCCTGTCATTTACTACGAATCTTCCTGTCCCAAAAATGCCAGATGGATTCCTTCGGAGATGGTAAAGCTAAGTTCCTTTACTGTTTCATCAATATCCGGAGGCGTCACATACATTGGTCCGAATTCCGGCTCCAGCAATTCCCGGATCAGGTCATACTGTTCATCCGAGTTAAGCTTTCCGATAAAGTCCCCCATTCCCTTTGTTTCCATGCTTTTTGAAAGAGCGCCTATCATGGCGGAAACCGTATCATGGACAATGGCTGCGGCTCCTACAACAGTAGGGACTCCGATGGCCATGACCGGCACGCCAAGGCTATCAAAAGTAAGGCTGTGTCTGTGATTTCCCACTCCGGAACCTGGGTGGATCCCTGTATTCGTCAGCTGAATGGTGGTTCCAAGCCGCTTTACGCTTCTGGCTGCCAGCGCATCAATGGCAATGATGATATCCGGCTTTGTTTCTTTTATAATCCCTTTTAAAATCTCGGCGCTTTCCATTCCTGTCTGGGCCATGACTCCAGGTACGATCCCACTGATTATAGGCATGGTTCTTCCCTTCCAGAAATCATCTCCGTACTGGATTTTCAGATGCCTTGTTACCTGTAGATTTTTAAGGACTCTGGGTCCAAGGGAATCCGGTGTTACGGAGGCATTGCCAAGCCCGGCCACCAGCACATGAAAATCCGGTTTCCGGTAATTTTTCCCGGAAAGGAGGCGTTCGATCTGGTTTGCCAGTTCCTCTGAAACCTCTCTGTGATAATCTTCGTCTTTCATGGAAAGCTCATCGGCCTCCAGGGTAATATAGGTCCCAATGGGTTTTCCCATGGCTTTTGAGCCTTTCTCGTCAAGAATTTTTACCTCGGTCATTTTTATATGGCTGTCTGCCCGATGCCACTCCCGCAGGGACACTCCCGATATTTCGCCGCCGTCACCCGGGAAACTCTCTCTTTCTTCTACCGCAAGGTCTGTACGCACTGTAAATGTGTTTTCCATTTTTTCCACCTTTCCTCTTTACTGCCCATGCTTTTTGAGCATAAAGGTATGCCTGTATGGCTTTCCTCTTTTATTGCCCATGCTATTTGCGCATAAAGGTATGCCTGCAAAGCTTTCCAGCATTTCTTAGGTATTTTCTGCAAAAATGCGGGAATTATGTATTGACATATGCGTCGAAATTCGTTAGAATACAAAGGTATGTTTACATTGAACTGTCCGTGTCCAGGCTTTGATGCAAAACAAAGAATAATCATATATCATTTTATTGGAGGTGTACCGATTGGCTAACATTAAATCTGCAAAAAAGAGAATTTTAGTAAATGAAACAAAGGCTGCAAGAAACAAAGCGATCAGATCCAAAGTGAAAACATCTATCAAGAAGGTAGAGGCTGCTATCGTTGCCGGTGACAAGGCTGCTGCACAGGCAAGTTTAACAAACGCTATCTCAGAGATCGACAAGGCTACTACTAAGGGCGTATATCATAAGAATACTGCTTCCAGAAAAGTATCCAGAATCTCTAAAGCTGTAAACACAATGGCTTAATTCATAGAACAGACTTTTATCCCATTCAGAATAACCCACTGAATGGGATTTTTTATATGGTTTTAAGGCTTTTGCAAAATAGTTTCATTCCGAATCATTTTGCAAAAGCCTTTTTATTTTACGGTGAAATAAAGCTATTGATAGATCACCCTTAGAATGTTGTAATTTACCGTCCGGCCGCAGAAGCTGCATACCGCCAGAAGCTTCCGGTCTCCATTCCCCGGTTGCCTAAAGCAGAATGCGTAATAGCCGCTGATTCTTGGGATCATCTTTTGATGTATTTTCTGGTTTTTCCGGGTTGCCGGACTCCCGTCTTCTTTTCAGATAATGTGCAGGGCACCTTTTTCATCAGTGCTCAGATTCATTTTTCCTTCAAACATACTTCCGTCTTCCGTAACACGGTATAGTTCTTCTTTCCAGATGATCCAATGGTTTTTGGCCATGGCACCGTTGTCATTTAGATAATACCATTTGCCGTCTGAACCGGTTTTCCATGTGTCTTTTACCATATATCCTGCACCATCGAACCAGTACCAGTCTTCCCTATCCTTATACCAGTCATTTGAAACATATTTTCCTGTATTCCCTAAGTAGAATTTCCATCCGCCCTCTTCTTCAATCCATCCGGATTTATGCTGGGGCTCTTCTTCCAGTGCTGCTTTAAAATCATTCCAGGTATGCTGGGTATGATTGTATACGTAAGGGTTGGGGCAGATTTTTCCCGTTACATCATAGTGGCGGATTACATGATCAGCCGGAATATTGTACTGCTCCATCAATCCTTTTATCAGCTGGACAGCGTTTTCTACTGTTGCCTCTTCAAAATACCAGTCCCTGCTTGTATCTGTCTGACTGCCATTGTTCCTGACACAAAGCTCTATTCCCAGGCTGTTGCTGTTGCGGCATTCTGGATGGGTATATGTTTTTGATCCGCAATGCCATGCAATATCTTTATCCTCAACGGACTGCCATATTTCTCCGCTGAATCCAACAAAATAATGAGCGCTGGCCCCAATGTATTGGGAGGCGTAATATTTGCAGTTTGCTTCTGCGCCTCCAAGTGCCCCCACATAGTGGATTACTATATATTTTATCCGGTCTGTCTGACCGTTGCTGTAGTTGTAGGGTGTCAATAATTTGTGAACTTCCATATTAAATTCCTTCCCTTAGGCCCACAAAGCCCATCTCGTCTGCATCAAAGGATTCCCGGAAACGTTCAATTTCTGTGTAATCGGAATTCTTTAGATTTTCTTGTATTCCCAGCAGCTCCATGTTTGGCATATCTTTTGTGGCCTCGCTTTTGACCATAATATCACCTTGTCCTTTTTGATTTATCATATGATGGATGGGGTGGGGATGTACCGGGGGTGAGATGGGCTTTTAATTGGTATTATGATGTTTGTGATTTTTTGTTTAGTAGGTCTATGGCGTTAATTAGAGCCGCTGGGAGAGGCAGGCCCATAAGGCCTGCATTTTCTACGATGGATATTAGCTCGTTTGCCATAAAGCCGATGATGACTGTGTCGCGTATGTAGGGGGTGCCTAGGGATAGGTCTAGGCGGTGGGCCACCAGTACGAACAGGAGTGCCATACACTTCCTGCATAAACCTTTAAAACCGGCTTTGGACTCCAGTGTTCCGGATTCTGTCTTTGCGCTTTTATGGAATATTCCGGCTACTGCTAGGCCTGAAAGAAAATCAATGGCCATGAAAAGGGAAAGGGTAGCGATTCCTGTGTCCCAGCCGCCAAATAAAGATACTATGAAACTGCCTAGAACGCCTGCTGTTGTGCATAATATATTTTTCATTTTTATTTTCACGCTTTCTTAACTTTATATTTTCCCAGTGTTCTCTTGGAATTCTTCAGCTATGGTCCAGTGGTCTACGGTATTCCATACCATTTTTTCGGACCATAATTTTGCAATATAAAAGTTTTTTACTTTATAAAAATTCTTACTCATGGCTTGCGTCCACTTCTACGCCGGACATCATGGACATATTTTCGACCTGAGTTCTCGATTCCTCAAGCTCTTTTTCCAAGGCACTTTCTCTTGACGGGGTAAATAGTATTTTATGGTTCCCTGGGTCGGAAACATCAATCCCGTCTATCAAGACGCCTTCAGCGACCTCCTCACATATTCCTTGCAGTTTTTTAGGAATATGCTGAATATCTCCGTATCTTACTGCATAAATACTGCCAGTTTCGTCATATACAATAAATGCTTTCATTGTAAAATCCTCCTTTGATTGTTATTGGTTATACTAAAAATTCAATTCTAGTGATATGTCTAGTACCACCAGTGCTCCCTGTGGCATCTGGGCCTATGGTTCCTCCTATCTTAAAAAATACATGCTCATTAATATCCGACACATCTATACTGCATTCATTGCTCCAACTCATAGGAAGTTTCTTTATAAGAATGCCTAATCCTTTTGCTGGATCAGTCCTATAAAAATTAACATATCCAGGGTTTGACCCATTACCCCAGCGATCTCCTTTAAAATTGTCAAAATAGTATAACTTGATGGTTCTAAATGGGGACAGGTTGATGGATACTTGATTCCTGACATACCCACAAATCATACAACTAAACCGATCTCCGCTAGAATGCCTAGCAATTAAATGAATCCCCTGTCCGTCAACAAAACCACCTTCTGTTATACCAGATAAAGAATCGAATCGGACCCCTCCGGCGAGCACTCCCGAAAAGGCCCCATTCAAAAAGACGTTTGTCCTACCGCCAGGTAACTATAATCCTTCAAGGTTCCGACCACACCGCCCATGTTGACACCCTCTTTGATATTCCATGGCTGGTACTCTGGGATATCCTGTTGAATCCAGTTTACTCCATTTAAGTAATGCCCGTTTCTTACTTGCAAGTTAATCGTCCCCGCCCAATTAGACATACCAGTTGCCCGCACACGATCAGTACCAGAAACATTTGCCCCTTGAATAGGTATGGTTCCAGTGATTTTATTTCCATTTACCCAAGCCGTTTGTCCATTTAAAATCTGAGCTGTCGTGGCCGTTGCACTTGTCTGGCTCGCAAGACTATTTGCAACTACCTTACCGCCTCCGTTGTGATATCCGGTAGGAATTGTGTAACTACCTCCCGCATTAAGATTTGCTGATACGGCTCCCTGGTTTGGCATGGTGCCTGTCCTCTTTACTTTCGGATTCGTATTGTAATACCCCTTTCCCGCAAGCACCTGACTATCCACTGCATCTCCCGTAAGCTCTAGCATCCCTTCCACTGCCTCATCACTAGAATCCTTTGTGATAGCGGAATACCCCTTTAAGATCTCCTCCCTGGTAGCTGTGCATTCATCAGAACCTGCTCCTGATCCGCCGCTTCCGGCAATAATCACTTTACCCATTATCACTCACCCCTCTCAAATACACGCTGAAATCTCCGGTCGGTTTCTTTTCTCCACAATAAAACGTTACATATCCGTCTTCTGTTTCCCCGTCAGTTATCATTCCAACCATTTTTCTTCTAAGTTTCACCTCTGACGGAGATAATTCCTTTGGAGTACATGGACTGATTACTGGGTTATCTGACGCTTTTATCCCAGTTACCGCAACTTTCTGTCTGTATGGAATCATATTGCTCCAACCAGAGGCAGGAATAATGACCTCTATAGGCCGCTCATGCTGCTCCTGAATCTTCTTATTATAGAAAGTATTATTGAAAAGCTGTTCTATTTCAAAAGCCATTTCCTGACCGTCTGCCAGAGTCTCTCTGTCCCATTTTCTAATTTCCGTGGTATATTCAGGCGGATTTTTTACATTGCAAAATATCATAATTAAACCTCCTAGTATAATAATGGTATAGTCAATAAAGACTACTTGGTTAATAGTTAAACCCTATCTAATGTATAACCAAAGGAGTGTTTCCCCTCCATCAGAGGTTATCGTAAAAATATTTAT
>JAISYJ010000036.1:0-3525 GCA_031270005.1 Hungatella sp.
GATGTCCATTTCTCCGCAGTGAAGCATGCGGATATCTGCGCCATATTTGGAGGCCAGATAAGCAATCTGCTTGTCCATGGAACGGTCCGCTTCCTCATATTCCCGCCTGGCGGTCAGTATGACTGCCTGGGCCAGCACCTGATCCGGCTCATACCAATTCTCAATTTCATATAAAGAATCAGCTCCAATGATAAAATAAAAGGAATGTTCCGGATGTTCTTTCCGCAGCAATCTTAATGTCTGCGCCGTATACGTATACCCATTCCGCCTTATCTCAAAATCCGAACAGACAAAACCTTCATGATCTTTCACGGCGAGTTCCGTCATGGCAAGGCGCATGGCCGGTTCTGCCACATTACGGTTCTTTTTGTGAGGCGGATGCCCGGAAGGCATATACCAGATTTCTTTTAAGCCGTATTCCTTATACGCCTGACCGCCAATTATCAAGTGTCCATTGTGGATCGGATCAAATGTACCGCCCATAATACCAATTTTACCCATAATCTTCGACTCCCTGACCCCAAAATGAAACAGGATTATTTAGGAAGCACGATCTTCCTCTTATTCTCCTCTTTCGCCTGCTTATAAAGAACGATCTTCCTTCCAATCACCTGAACGACTTCGGAATGGGTCCTTTCTGATAACACTGCAGCAATGCTGCTTCCATCATCCAGACAATTCTTGAGCACAGTAATTTTTACTAACTCTCTGGCTTCCAGCGCCTCTGCAACCGCATTGGTGATCTCCGGTGTCAGGCTGGATTTTCCAATCTGGAAGATAGGATCTATATTCATCGCCAATCCCTTTAAATAGGATCTCTGCTTACTCGTCATATTATTCTCCTCGTTATTTGTAATAGTCAAATTCAAGACCATACATGCGGACCGTATCTCCTTCTTCAATTCCCGCCTGTTCAAGCTCGTCTAAAATTCCGTTTTCTTTTAAGAATTTCTGGAAGAAGCTGAAGCCTTTTTCTGATTCCAGATTTGTGTAGCCTAACATCTTTTCAATGCGGGGACCTTCTACCACGTATACACCATCTTCTGTAACTTCTACAGTATAAGGAAGCAGTGTATAAGCCAGGCTATTAACATCGAATTCCTTTTCAAATATGATCGGACTTAAATTCACAGTCTGAAGCAGCTCATAAATGGCATATAACAGTTCTTTTACGCCCTGACCGCTTACTGCGGATATAGGATACACCTTAATACCCCGAGGTTCAAATTCTGCCTTAAGCCTTTCAACCGGATCATCACCGTCATCATATATTGCATCAGTCTTATTGGCTGCAATGATCTGAGGACGTTCCATCAACTCCGGATTATAAGCCTCTAACTCCTTATTAATTGCATGGATATCCGCAATGGGATCCCTGCCTTCCGTAGATGCAGCATCCACTACATGAACCAGGACTCTTGTCCGTTCAATATGGCGGAGAAAATCATGTCCTAATCCAACGCCCTCAGAAGCACCCTCAATAAGCCCTGGAATGTCAGCCATAACAAAGCCCTTTCCTCCATCCACATCCACAACTCCCAAATGGGGATTTAAGGTTGTAAAATGGTAATTGGCTATTTTAGGTCTTGCATTGCTGACTCTGGAAAGAAGTGTGGATTTTCCAACATTTGGAAAACCAACCAGTCCCACATCCGCAATAACCTTTAATTCAAGCTGGATCCAGAGTTCCTGACAAGCCTGTCCAGGCTGGGCGTATTTGGGAGCCTGCATGGTGGGGGTTGCATAATGCATATTTCCCTGTCCGCCTCTGCCTCCCTTTAAAATAACTTCCCGGCGGTTCTCGCCGGACATATCTGCTATAACTTTTCCGGATTCAAAATCCTTGAGTACCGTACCTTCCGGGACCTTGATCACCAGATCCCTGCCATCTTTACCATGGCAGCGGCGTTTTCCGCCTGATTCCCCATCCTGTGCGGTATATTTGCGAATATGCCGGAAATCACTTAATGTGTTTAGGCCTTCATCTACCTCAAATACAATATCACCGCCGCGGCCTCCGTCACCTCCGTCAGGACCGCCGCACGGAACATAAAGTTCCCTCCGGAAGCTGACATGGCCATCGCCGCCTTTTCCGGATCTAATAAATATTTTTGCTCTATCGGCAAACATTCATTCACCTGTTACCTTTCTTTTCGATTAAAATTAGGGCTTAACCCTTTCCTTTAA
Organism: Hungatella sp.; assembly: GCA_031270005.1. Classification (GTDB taxonomy): domain Bacteria; phylum Bacillota; class Clostridia; order Lachnospirales; family Lachnospiraceae; genus Lacrimispora. Next base: position 2,188 of record JAISYJ010000036.1, read on the forward strand.
AGGGTTAAGCCCCTTTCTTAAAGGGTTCAACCCTAAATTGAGCATGAGCAGCGAATTTTTGAATACAGGCAGCCGGGCAGTTCCTGTATCTTAAAAAACGGCTCCATACGTTTAAGGTATGAAGCCGGTCCAATTATTCGTTAATTGCTTTTGGATAAACAGAAACCTGCTTTTTGTCTCTGCCTTTTCTCTCAAATCTTACAACGCCATCCACTAAAGCGAATAATGTATCATCACCGCCACGGCCTACGTTGATGCCTGGATGAATGTGAGTTCCGCGCTGTCTGTACAGAATATTGCCAGCTAATACGAACTGACCGTCAGCTCTCTTAGCGCCTAATCTCTTAGACTCGGAATCTCTACCGTTCTTGGTAGAACCAACACCCTTTTTATGAGCGAAAAATTGAAGGTTCATTCTTAACATTACTTACACCTCCTTAAATCGGATTTTAATATATGGTTCTCCATATTCTTCTTCAATATCCTGTAATCCCAATACCAAAGAATTCATGAGGAGTTGTGATCCTGAACTTATATCTGAAGTAAAACGGAATTGAAAAGCACCTGTCTTTTCCTCCTGATCCACTTCAAAGGAATCTTCTGTAAACTGTTCCACGCTGTTGGCCATGTTAAATGTAAGCGCTGACACCGCAGCACAGACAAGTTCCTGCCCTTCCTGATGATCATCAGCTAAACCGGCATGTCCCAACATCTGAATTCCTGCATAATGCTGTTCTGAATCAACCATTACGGTTACTCTTATCATAATTAAGCATTGATCTTTTCGATCTTAACCTGAGTATAAGACTGTCTGTGACCATTTTTCTTATGGTATCCGGATTTTCTCTTATACTTGTAAACAATAACTTTCTTAGCTTTGCCTTCCTTTACAACTGTACCTGTTACGGTAGCACCTGCTACAGTCGGGCAGCCAACAGCTAATTCACCATTGTTTACAACAAGTACCTGGTCAAATGTGACAGCTTCGCCAGCGTCAACACCAAGCTTTTCCACTTTAATGATATCGCCTTCCGCTACTTTGTACTGCTTTCCACCTGTTGCAATAATCGCGTACATATGGCACCTCCTATTATCATTACTCGCCAACTGTGGTGTTCCAGAAAAATCCGGAAACTTATAAACCTCATTGTGCGGCATACTGTACTAATATATCATTCCCTAACTGTTCTGTCAATATCTTTTAAATAAAAATAATCAGCTGAAAATTGAAAAAGTAAATTCCACCACCACTTACCCAGGTAGAGTTTACCTCTGCACAGTTTATATTTACTCTTTCATACATACATGGTATCTTTATATCTCCTTCTGACAGCAGTA
>JAISYJ010000042.1:0-24563 GCA_031270005.1 Hungatella sp.
TACTGCTGTCAGAAGGAGATATAAAGATACCATGTATGTATGAAAGAGTAAATATAAACTGTGCAGAGGTAAACTCTACCTGGGTAAGTGGTGGTGGAATTTACTTTTTCAATTTTCACTCCTGAGACAAAATAGGAAAAATAGTTGCCTTTTACCCCTTTCTTTGATAAAATAGGACGGAAAATAAAAAGAAATGGGGTAGAATAATGAGTAACAACGAAAAACTGACAACCTGGGATTATCCGCTCAGCATCCAGCACCTGTTTCCTATATTCGGCGCTGCCGTGCATACCCTTACTGATAAGTTTTATTCCATGGCCGGCACTATTTTCTTTAAGTGTTGGCACCTTAATATTCCACTTCTGTACTAAATTAAGGTTCCTGTATTCCCTGGTTCCTCCTTCGTTTTTCCGGCCGCTGCCACCGCAGTTATCCGACCGGAGGGAACCGTAATCCCAGGAAACCGGCCTTTAGCACAGGGTGGAATTATTTTTGCGGTATTTTGACTTGGATTCCCACAGCTTGGAGAACTTAATGTTAAAGAAAGCCCCATTTCATGAAACATTTCAGGTCTGTTTCCAGCAGACATAATCGGAGCTCTTATAAGCCTCATATTGCCGGAAACCCCTGATACACTAAGAGAATAAAGAAAGGATTTAAAACTATTATGGACTTTTCAATGGACAACGTAACTGTTTTTACCCACCCGCTTATTCAGCACAAGATCTCTATTTTAAGAGATAAAAGGACAGGAACCAATGAGTTCCGCGCCCTTATCGAAGAGATTGCAATGCTGATGGGATTTGAAGCTTTAAGAGATCTCCCCTTGCAGGATGTAGAGGTGGAAACTCCCATTGAGACCTGCATGACTCCTATGATTGCCGGTAAAAAAATGGCTGTCGTTCCCATTCTTCGTGCAGGACTTGGCATGGTCAACGGAATCCTGGCTTTGGTTCCCTCCGCAAAAGTGGGCCACATCGGCCTTTATCGTGATGAAGTTACCCATGAGCCTCACGAATACTATTGTAAGCTGCCAAGCCCTATTGAACAGAGAACCATTGTTGTCACCGATCCCATGCTGGCAACCGGCGGTTCCGCAATAGCTGCTGTGGATTTCATTAAACAGCACGGTGGAAGGAATATCAAGTTCATGGCCATTATCGCTGCTCCGGAAGGCTTAGAGAAGCTTCGTGAGGCACATCCGGACATACAGATCTACATCGGACATCTGGACCGCCGGTTAAATGAAAACGCCTATATCTGTCCTGGCCTGGGAGATGCAGGGGATAGAATCTTCGGTACAAAGTAGCAGACACAAAGGAAAGCAAAAAACGCGCATTGATTTGGCATATTAAGCCGCTTCATGCGCGTTTCTTTTAGATATTTTTTATCCGATTCCTTTATATAGGATGCTAAGTGCGAACACCAATGCAGCAAGAAAAACATAAACGAATTTTGCAGTAAAAAGATAAGCTGCCCCTAAAGGCTTCTTCCGTCCCCTGTTTAATTCTTCCATGATCCTGCCGTCTTTTAAAACCCAGTAAATCATGATGGAGCATAAAACAGCACCAAAAGGAACTACATATATTGTAATCAGATCCATAAAGAATCCCATATACGGCTCATATTCTATGAAAAGCCCAGAAATAAATACTGCGGCCCCTACTAAGAAAATAGACTTTTTACGGGACAGGTGGAGGTGGGTCTGGACAGCCTCTGAGCACACCTCAAGCATGTTTACCAAAGATGTCACCCCGGCAAACAACACAGAGAGGAAAAACAGCACCGCCACCCATCTTCCTGCCGGAATCATGGAAAAGACCTTAGGGACTGTGATGAACATAAGGGGAGGACCGCTTGCAGGATCCATCTGGAAGGCAAAGACCGCCGGAATAATGGCAAAACCAGCCAAAAGCGCCGCAATTGTATCAAGCAATGCGGTAGTAAGGGCCGTCTTGGGAATATCTTCCTTTTTATCCAGATAACTTCCGTAAATAACCATTCCCGAGCCTGTAATGGATAAGGAAAAGAATGCCTGTCCCATGGCCATCACCCAGGTTTCCAGCTTCAGTAAATATTCCCATCTGGGAACCAGCAGATATTCATAGCCTGCCAGAGAGCCTGGAAGAAAAAAGACCCGCACTGCAATGATCGCAAACAAAATAAAAAAAGACGGCATCATGATCGCATTCACTTTTTCAATGCCCTTTAAAACGCCTCCTGCCAGTACTGCCACAGTAATGACCACCACAAGAAAATGCCAGGGCACACTGCCGAATTTTCCTGTCATGCCGGAAAAGTACTCCCTTGCATCCGTATTCATCATTACACCGGTCAGGGAACCAAACAGATACTTAAGAACCCAGCCTACAATAATAGTGTAGCCAATGGCAATGCCAAGAGAACCAATCAAAGGAATGGCTCCAAGAAAGGCTCCGCCCTTTTTGCCCCTGGTCTTCATGGCATAATCATAGGAACCAATAGGGCCTGTCCCAGTCAGCCTTCCAAAAGCAAACTCGCCGGAAAGCCCGACCATGCCAAACAAAAAAATAAAACCGAAATACACCAATAAAAAAGCAGCTCCCCCATACTGCCCCAGGCGGTAGGGAAACATCCAGATGTTCCCCATACCTACCGCAGAGCCAACAGAAGCTAGAATAAACCCGATCCGTGAACCAAAGGTCCCGTTCTTCGTCGCAGTGTGTTGTTTATCCATTGTATTGTTCCTTATTCCTCAATAATTTTTTTCTCTACGATTTCTCCTTGATTCTTATAGATGGAATTAGCGTCAACACAGCCTCTGACACAGGAAAGAGGATAAACAATGGATTTCGGTCCGATTACGGTTCCTGGATTTAAGACTGCACCGCAGCCAATTTCAGTGAAATCACCAATGATCGCGCCGAATTTCTTAAGCCCTGTCTCAATATCTCCGTCTTCTGCATGAACCGTAACAAGAGACTTATCGGTTTTTACGTTGGAAGCCAGAGAAGAAGCGCCCATATGAGACTTATATCCTAAAATGGAATCTCCTACATAGTTATAGTGAGGAACCTGTACACCGTCAAAAAGAATGGAATTCTTAATTTCAGAAGAGTTTCCTATTACAGCACCTTCTCCTATAATGGCATTGCCTCTGATAAATGCACAATGACGGATCTGTGCGCCCTTGCAGATGATTACATGCTCACCCATACAGGCTGTTGGCGGAAGATTTATGGATTTATGGATCCACACCGCTTTTCCTACGTGAACATACTCATCCTTTGGAAGACGCTGTCCCAGGGAAACGATGAATTCACTGATTTTCGGAAGAATTTCCCATGGATAAGTGGTCTGTTCAAATAATAATTTGGCTATGGTATGGGTGGTATCAAATAAGTCCTGGTTTGTCATATCTTCTTTTTTCATTTTATAATCTCCTATTTTTGTTTTTTATAATTAGCTGCCGCAGCATCAAATACACCATGCAGATCGTAATGATTGTTGAGTCTTAAAACTCCTGCGGTCCGCCCGGCAACAAAATTCTCCAGTTTCTGCATATATTCTTCCGGGGTAATGGTCCCCTCAGCCACATAATTCAGCCCTTTTTCCCAGCTTGCCGTCAATTCCGGATTAAGGAGCTGTCTGATGGAAGCATTGACTACGTCAAAAATCATTTCTCCCAAAAGAGTGGGAACAATTACCTGAGTCTTGCTGTTTAAAGAAAGATACTTGATATGAAACAGCTTTTTTAAAATCTCAGCCCGGGTAGCACTGGTTCCTATTCCGCTTCCCTTTATCTGGGCGCGTAGCTCTTCATCTTCTATAAGCTGTCCGGCATTTTCCATGGCTAAGATCATGGAACCGGATGTATAGCGCTTGGGCGGGGAGGTTTCTCCTTCCTTAATCTGCAGCTTTTTAAGAGAAAGCTTCATTCCCTTTTTCAGGGTTCCAAGCATGGCAATGAATGCGGGATTGTCCATTTGATTTTGAGAGGATTCTGGATTGCTTTCCTCCTGTCCGTTGTCTTCAGAGGGAGTTTCTGATTTTCCTTCATCCTGCTGCTTCTTTTTTCCCCAGGATACCTCGGCGACTTTTAAATAGCCCGCTTCCAGCATGACACGGAAATTGGCATAGAAATGTTCCTTGCCCGGCACCTGGTTAACCGGTGCAGGCTCTGTATCCGCCACAAGCTCCAGTGCATATTTCTGATAGACAGCCGGCGGATAAAAGACGCATATAAATCTTCTTGCTATGACCTCATAAACCTTTAGTCCTAAGGGAGACAGGCCCCTTAATGCGGCCAGTCCCTGACCGGTGGGTATGATGGCATAATGGTCCGTTATCTGCTTATCATTGACGTACCTGGTTTTTTCGATGGTCTTGTAGGAACCCTTCTCCATAACCTCTGCCGCTGCTTCCGCCATAGGTTCAAAGCCCTTAAGCCCGGCTATGTTCTTATGGATTTCCTTTGCAACCGCCGTGGATAAAACTCTGGCATCGGTTCTTGGGTAAGTGACCATCTTCTTTTCATAAAGCTCCTGAACCAGCTTCAAGGTCTCATCAGGGCTGATCTTAAACATTCTGGAACAGTCATTCTGAAGCTCAGCCAGATTGTAAAGCAAGGGAGGATTCTTTGTTTCCTTTTTCTTTTCTATGGAAGCAACGGTTCCTTCCATGGGATTCATAAGAGACAGGGTACTGATCAGCTCTTCTGCGTATTTTCGTTCCTTAAAGCCGTTTTCCTTATAAAGGAACGGGGATTCAAAATACCTGGATCCTGGGGCGCTTTTCCACTCCCCGTCAAAATCCATGCCCGATAGTTCGGGGTTTGCTGCATCCTCTCTGGAAAAGGTTCCGATTACACGGTAAAACGGGGTCTTAACAAACTCCCTTATCTCCCGTTCTCTCCGTACCACCATTCCCATGACACAGGTCATGACCCTGCCGACGGATATTACCGTATTCTTCCCGCTCTTTAAATAATTGGAAATGTTCTGCCCATATCTTAGTGTAAGCAATCGGGAAAAATTAATTCCCATGAGATAATCTTCTTTTGCCCTTAAATAGGCGGAGGCCGAAAGATTATCGTATTCAGATTCATCCTTTGCTTCCCGGATGCCTCTTAAAATCTCTTCCTCTGTCTGGGAATCAATCCACACACGCTTCTGCTTCTTGTCCCTGACCCCTGCCATTTGCGCCACCAGACGGTATATGTACTCTCCTTCCCGCCCGGAGTCCGTGCACACATAAATGGTCTCCACATCAGGACGGTTCAGCAGACTGCTTACAATTTTAAATTGCTTTTCAGCGTTTGGGATCACCTCGTACTTAAATTCCTTGGGAAGAAAAGGAAGGGTGGAAAGGCTCCACCGCTTGAATTTGGGATCATAGCTTTCCGGATAGCTCATCGTTACCAGATGTCCTACGCACCAGGTAATGATCACCTGATCCGATTCTATATATCCATCCCTGCGCCGTCCATTCGCCTTTAAAGCATTGGCAAACTCCTGGGCCACACTTGGTTTTTCTGCAATGTATAACGATTTCGACATATATCTCCCTACCGCCTTATGATAGTAACTCTTCCATTATAACACTAAAATTCATGAATGGCAAATCTTTCTGATAACTATGCTTTTGCGGCACCTTTCCTTTTATACTCAGATAAGATAACAGAGACCAACATCAGCACACATCCAGCAGCCAGTTTTATCGTCACCTGTTCCCTCAGAAACAGAACAGAAAACGTCAGCCCGAATACAGCTTCAAATGATAAAATGATGGAAGAAGTATTGGGAGTCAGATGCTTTTGCCCCATATTCTGCAGAAGAAAACAGATCATGGTACCAAAAATCCCCAGATACAGCAACCCCATCATCATGGAAGGATCAATCGCAGTTAAATCTAAGGAACCTTCCAGAAGCGGAGCAATTACCCAGCTTAATATTGCCGCCACGGCCATCTGGATCACAGTCAAAATAATGGGGTCATGGTATTCGGTATAACGGTCAATAAAAACAATGTGAAACGCAAAGAAAAAGCCGCATACCAAAGTCATCAGATCCCCAACATTCACCGATAAGTTTCCCTCCAGGGACAACAGGGCAAGCCCCAGCACTGCGATCCCTGCTGCTGCCACATTGTTCCGGGAAGGCTTTTTTCTATTATAAAACCAATGGAGAAACGGCACCAGAATCACGTACAATGTGGTGATAAAGGCATTTTTACTGGCGGTGGTATATTTAAGCCCATAGGTCTGAAAAAAATAACTGACAAACAAAAACACGCCTAAAAGCCCGCCGCACATCAGATCGGTTTTACAGATCTTTTTCACCCGCTTCCAGAACACGGCTACCAGCGAGGCAGAAGCAATAGTAAAGCGTAAAGCCAGCAAGTAGACCGGGGTAACCACTTCCACCGAATTCTTCATCACAACAAAGCTGCTGCCCCATATGATGGTTGTTATAATCAGGCCTAAGACAGACAGCGCCTTTCTCCCTTTTCCATTCTGCTTGTTCATATGTATATTTTAAAGTCCTTTCACATAAGAGCAGGGGCGCAGTGTTCTGCGTCCCTGGTTTATTTTCCTGTTCGTTTCTATTTTATATTGGAGAACTTGTAAATGGTTGTTGTCTTGTATTCTTCGCCGGCCTTTAAGACTGGAGACTGGAATTCCGGTTTATTCACGGAATCAGGATAATACTGGGTTTCAAAGCAATAGCAGCAGCGTTTTTCATATACCGCTCCTCCTTTGCCCTTCATTCCATCATTTAAGAAGTTTGCAGTGTAAAACTGCATTCCCGGAAGGTCTGTATAAACCTCCAGCCGGATGCCTGTCTTATCTGACTCCGATGCGGCACACAGGGAAACCTCACCTGGCAGGTGGTTTAAGACCCAGTTATGATCATAACCTCCGCCGTATATCAGGGCCTCATATTCTTCATGGATATCCTGCTCAATGGGTTTCATCACCGTGAAATCCATGGGAGTCCCCTTAACAGGAGTGATCTCTCCGGTGGGAATCGAACCTTTATCCGCTCTCGTATAAGCATCTCCGTCAATCCAGACACGCTGCTTCATGGCATCTGTACCGCCCTGGCCGTCCAGGTTGAAATAACTGTGATTGGTAAAGTTTGCTACGGTATCTGCATCGCAGATCATATGGTAGGAAATTTCAAGGCTGTTGTCCGGTGTAAGAGTATAGGTTACGGTAATGTTTGCATTCCCTGGGAATCCCTGGTCTCCATCCGGTGAAAGGAGGGAAAAGCTGACACTGGTTCCCAGATCATTTTCCTCTGCCTCACTGTCCCAAAGACGGCTCTGGTAAAGATCCGGGCCGCTGTGAAGATTGTTAGGTCCATTATTGGCTTTAAGCCTGTATTCTTTTCCATTAATGCTGAATTTCGCACCTGCAATGCGGTTGGCGTTCCTTCCAATGGGAGCTCCAAAGTGAGGCGGATTTAAAAGATACTCATCTGCACTGTCAAATCCCAGGACCACATCAACCATTTTTCCATCCCTGTCAGGCACATTCATGTTGACCCAAACTGCACCCAGATTTGTGAAAGAAGCGGAAACTCCGTTTCTATTTACCAGTGTATACAAATACACTTCCCTTTTATCGGGCATGTTTCCCCAAAGCTCTTTCTTGTATGCCATTTTCCTTCCTCCATATGCCTTTTATTGAAAGCTCCCTCCCTGAAGGCCGGGAGCTTTATGATCCAATCATTCCTTGGCTTTGATATATCCCTTTGCGGTTAAAAGCTCTGCTGAAAGAACCGCACCGCCGGCCGCTCCGCGGACCGTATTGTGGGAAAGGCCAACAAACTTATAATCGTAAACCGAATCTTCTCTTAAACGCCCTACAGAAATTCCCATTCCTTTTTCAAAATCTACATCAAGGTTTACCTGAGGACGGTTATCTTCTTCTAAATACTGTATGAACTGCTTGGGAGCGCTTGGAAGCTTCAGTTCCTGAGGAAGGCCCTTAAAATTCACTAAGCGGTCAATTAATTCCTCTTTAGTCGGTTTTTTGCGGAATTTTACGAATACAGCCGCTGTATGTCCATTTAACACGGGTACCCGGATGCACTGGCAGGTGATCACAGGTTCACTTGCTTTTACGATCTCTCCGTTTTCAACCTTTCCCCAGAGGCGAAGAGGCTCCTGCTCGCTCTTTTCTTCTTCTCCTCCTATATAAGGAATGATATTTTCTACCATCTCCGGCCAGTCTTTAAAGGTCTTTCCTGCTCCTGAGATTGCCTGATAGGTGGTAGCAACCACTTCATAGGGCTCAAATTCCTTCCATGCCGTTAAAACAGGGGCATAGCTTTGAATGGAACAGTTGGGCTTTACCACAATGAATCCCCGATCCGTACCCAGACGCTTTTTCTGATCCTCAATGACTTCAAAATGCTCAGGATTGATCTCCGGCACCACCATAGGGACATCCGGTGTCCAACGATGGGCGCTGTTATTGGATACTACCGGCGTACCGGCCTTTGCATAAGCTTCCTCAATGGCCTTAATTTCTTCCTTTGTCATATCCACGGCGCTGAAAACAAAATCAACACTGGCAGCAACCGCTTCCACTTCATTTACATTCATAACAGTCAGTTTTTTTACGGACTCAGGCATTGGAGTGGTCATTTTCCAACGGTCGCCCACTGCTTCCTCATAAGACTTGCCAGCAGAACGAGGACTTGCTGCCACTGTCACCACCTCATACCATGGATGGTCCTCAAGAAGAGAAATAAATCTCTGTCCCACCATACCGGTTGCTCCTAAAACGCCAACTCGCAATTTTTTTTCCATCGCTTTCTCCTCTTTTCTTTTCATTTTGTAATCCTATCATATGCTAAATTCTTAACTATCCTATAACAAAGTGAAAAAAAAATCAATATTTATTCGCCAGAAAAATACATTTGTGCGTCGCACAGATACATTTCTTTAAAATGTATGCTGCAGCAGAGCATTAAAGGCGTACCTTGCTGCCCTTCCCGTCACGTTTTCCAATCTTCAGCCGGTTTAAGTGGACCTCTTTTTCCTTATAATGAATGATAGGATCCTCGCCTAAAAGATGCACGGTCTCCAACTCCTCACCGGGCGCCAGCTTGATTCCCCGCACGCCTCTGGCATTCTTCTTCATCTCGGGGATCTCCTCCACCTGGAAACGCAAAAATACGTCTGCCGATGTTTGGAGCACCACATCTGTCTGTCCTTCCACAAGCTGGACGCTGATGACTCCATCCTCATCCTGAAGCTTGGTAGCTGCTACGGTCCTGTTATTTGTTTCAAATTCCTCGCCCGGCACCAGCTTTACAAGAGCCTGTCTGGTGGCAAACAATAATTTACGGCCCTTTAGGCCCTGTGCATTGCATAAGTATATGATCTCTTCCCTGGTTCCGTCAAACTTGCTCAGATTATCAATCGGCGTTCCTTTATCCCGCAGCTTGCCGCCGGGGATATCCAGAATCTTCACCTGATGTAAATTTCCCGTATTGGTAAAGATACATATTTTATCCGTATTAAAGCAGTTTACCACATGAGGATTCTCTGTTTCAATGGTTTCTTTATTTCTTTCATACGTATTCTTATCAAGCACCTTACAGTAGCCGAACCGGTCCATGACAAAGGCGACCTCTGATATGGCAACTGCCTCTTCCTCATAAACTGCTTCCCTTCCATCCTCAATAAGCGTTCTTCTTGGAGTTGCATATTCTGCTTTGATGTTGTCCAGGTCTTTTTTAATGACCGCATCCATGTTCTTGCGGCTGGACAGGATTTTTTCATATTCAGCGATTTTAGCCAGCGTTTCCTTATACTCCTTTTCCAGTTGGAGGATCTCTAAGCCGATCAGCTTGTAAAGGCGCATTTCCAGAATGGCTCCCGCCTGTTTTTCCGTAAAGCACAGCTTCCTCGCATCCTCTTCAAATCCCTTGACCCGGAAGTTTATATTGGAAATATCTCCGGTCATCAGACAGTTTTTGGCGTCTTTTAAGTTCTTGGAACCTCTTAAAACTGCGATGATCAAATCAATGATATCACAGGCTTTTATAAGACCTTCCCTGATCTCTTTCTTTTCCAGTTCTTTTTCCAAAAGGGTCTGGTACTTTCTGGTAGCATTTTTATACTGGAAATCCAGATAATTTTTAAGGATTCCCTTTAAATCCAGGGTTTCCGGACGTCCCTCCGCGATGGCCAGCATGTTGACGCCAAAGGTGTCTTCCAGCTTTGTTTTCTTATATAGGATGTTGCGGATTCTCTCCACATCTGCATCCTTTCTCAGCTCCAGAACAATTCTGATCCCGTCTTTGTTGGACTGGTTGGAAATGTCCACCACATCCGTAAGCTTTTTGCTCTCAACCAGGTCTGCCACATCAATCAGAAACTTATTGATCCCGGCGCCCACCATGGTATAGGGGATCTCAGTGATTACCAGCTTATCCTTATCTGCCTTCCGTTTTCCAAGCTCCACCTCAATTTTGCCTCTGAGCTTGATTTTTCCTGCACCGGTTTCGTAGATGGCAGGCAGATCGCTTTTATTTGCGATGATGCCGCCAGTAGGAAAATCCGGTCCAGGCAAATATTCCATTAATTCCTTTATGGTAATATCCGGTTTGTCTATATATGCCCGGACTGCATCTATAACTTCACCCAGGTTGTGGGGAGGAATGCTGGTGCTCATGCCTACTGCAATTCCTTCCGCCCCGTTGATCAGCAGGTTTGGGACCCGCACAGGAAGGACTTCCGGTTCCTTTTCCGTTTCATCGTAATTGGGTATAAAATCAACCGTCTTATCCAAGTCCTTTAAATAGACTTCCTCAGCAAACTTCTCCAGCCTGGCTTCCGTGTAACGCATGGCCGCTGCTCCGTCCCCCTCAATGGAGCCGAAGTTTCCGTGGCCATTGACCAGAGGCATCCCCTTTTTAAATATCTGGGACATGACTACCAACGTTTCATAAATGGAGCTGTCCCCATGGGGATGATATTTACCCATGGTATCACCCACGATACGCGCCGACTTCCGATGGGGCTTATCATGATTCAAACGAAGCTCGCTCATATCATATAATACTCGCCGCTGTACCGGCTTTAAGCCGTCTCTTGCATCCGGGATCGCTCTGGCAGTGATTACGCTCATGGAATAATTCATGTAGCTTTTCTGCATTTCCTCGGAATATTCTGTTTTAATGATTTTTTCTGCCATTACTACCTCTCCTTACGCGTCAATCTCGGCTTCATCCGCATGCTCATAAATAAACTGCCGCCTTGGAAGCACATCGCTTCCCATGAGCATTTCGGTTATTTCTGAAGCCATACGGGCATCCTCGATCTCCACCTGTTTTAGCACCCGCCGTTCAGGGTCCAGAGTTGTTTCCCACAGCTGCTCTGCATCCATTTCTCCAAGTCCCTTATACCTTTGCAGGGTAAACTCTCCCGTATGGGTCCTGCGGTAGCGCTCCAGCTCCTTTTCATCATAAAGGTACTGCTCTTCTCCCCGCTTTGGAATTACCTTGAACAGAGGCGGCATGGCTATAAACACATGTCCATTATAAATAAGATCCGGCATAAACCGGTACAAAAAGGTAAGAAGAAGGGTGTCAATATGGCTTCCATCCACATCGGCATCGGTCATAAGGATGATTTTATGGTAACGCAGCTTTGAAATATCAAAATCATTGCCGTACCCTTCCGAAAAGCCGCAGCCAAAGGTATTGATCATGGTCTTGATCTCCCCATTGGCCAATACCTTGTCCATAGATGCCTTCTCCACGTTCAGTATCTTACCACGGATAGGAAGGATGGCCTGATACTGCCTGTTACGGGCCGTTTTTGCGGAACCGCCTGCAGAATCTCCCTCTACGATAAAAATTTCACATTCTTTTGCATCACGGCTTTCACAGTTTGCCAGTTTTCCGTTGCTGTCAAAGGAAAACCTTGATTTGGAAAGCATGTTGGTCTTTGCCTTCTCTTCTGCTTTACGGATCTTCGCAGACTTTTCCGCACAGCCGATCACTGCCTTTAAAACTTCCAGATTCCGATCAAAATACCGCTGCAGCTCATCTCCTGCCACAGTAAATACTGCCTTTGTGGCATCGGCGCTTGCAAGCTTTGTCTTGGTCTGTCCTTCAAAAATAGGATCCGGATGCTTTACCGCTACAACAGCCGTTAAACCATTTCTCGTATCCGCTCCTGTAAAGTTGGCATCCTTTTCTTTTAAAATCCCCAGTTCCCTTGCATAGTTGTTGATCATCTGCGTGAAACGGGTCTTAAATCCAGCCAGGTGGGTTCCCCCTTCCTGGGTGAAAATATTGTTGCAGAAGCCAAGGATATTCTCCTCAAAGGTATCCACAAACTGCAGGGCAGCCTCTACTTCAACCTTATCCAGGGTCCCCTTAAAATAAATGGGATCGTGAATTGCCTCCTTTCCGGTATTTAATTCCCTCACATAAGCGATAATTCCATCCGGCTCATGATAAATGACGGTTTCCTCTTCTCCCTGCCTTTTGTTGACATAGGTAATACGAAGCTCCGGATTCAAATACGCGGTTTCATGAAGACGGCTTTTTAACCATTCCGCTTTAAAACGGATTTTTTCAAATATCTCCCCATCTGGAAGAAAATTTATCTCTGTTCCTGACTCCTTTGTTTTTCCTAACGTGGGAAGCAGGCCATCCACCAGTTCTACCGTTGGTATGCCCCGCTCATATTCGTCGTAATGAATCAGACCATTCTTATATATTTTAATTTTCATGTGGGCAGACAGGGCGTTCACAACTGAGGAACCGACTCCATGAAGGCCGCCGCTGGTCTTATAGGCATCATTATCAAATTTACCGCCTGCATGAAGGGTGGACAGCACCACACGTTCTGCCGATATTCCCTTTTTGTGCATCTCCACCGGAATTCCACGCCCTGCATCCTTTACGGTACAAGACCCATCCGCTTCCAGGGTGACCCATATCTGATTGCAGTAACCGGCAAGATGCTCGTCCACCGCATTATCTACAATCTCATAAATCAAATGGTTCAGTCCCTTTGTCCCAACGCTTCCTATATACATGCCCGGACGTTTTCGAACCGCCTCAAGGCCTTCTAAAACGGTAATACTGTCCGCATTATACTGTGCTTTTGCCATGATACTCCTCCACATCTGGTATTGTCATATCCCATTATACAATGCCTCTTCCATTTTTGGCAAGTTTCTGGCATTTTTTTTGCTAAATTTATAAAAAGGTATTGAACTTTTCCAGCACCCTATGGTATAATATAAAACGTGTCAAATAAGACTAAGCAGATATAGTTCATTGGTAGAACATCAGCTTCCCAAGCTGAGGAGGCGGGTTCGATTCCCGTTATCTGCTCTAAACCTTTTATTTACAAGAAAAAGAGGGCTTCCAAAGCAATTTGGATAGTCCTCTTTTTTGACTTGACACCACTTCTATTTTTTACAGTATTTTTTCGATCTTTTTCATTTCCTCGGCTTTCGTATCTGGCAGTACATGCGAATATAAATCTGCAGTCATGGTAAGGCTGCTATGGCCTAAGATCACCTGCATGGCCTTTAATGGAATTCCCTGTTCCAGGCCTCTTGTGGCAAATGTATGGCGTAAGGTATGCGGGATTATCGGATCGAATTCTATACCATCTTTCTTGATCTTATTGGCAATTTTTTCATGCCTGCCCGTATCCCCGTATCCCAAAATGCTCCGCCATCTTCATAAGTTAAGACCATATTTTTCAGGTTATCTTCTTCTTTCCATTTTTCGCCCAGTTTTAACCGGTTTTCAAGCTGCCTATGCCTGATGCTTTTCAGGAGTTCTTCTATATTATTAAGCATTGGTATATCTCTCCGGCTGCTCTCTGTCTTCGGGCTATCCTTGTACCGCCCCGTTCCCTCACGAAGATATACCAGGGTCCCTGTTACATGGATCAGCTTATTCTTCCAATCTATATCAGACCATTGCAGGCCGGTTATCTCATTGACACGCATTCCCGTTGATAAAGCCATAATGTAAAAAGCATAGTATACAGACCCTTTTGCATATTTCAAAAATACCTTCTGCTCTTCCAGTGACATTACCCTCTTTTCACTTTGACCCTTTTTCCTGTATTTGGGAAACACCAGAGCATCAGCCGGGTTATTTATTATTAACTTATTCTTTTGTGCCTGATTAAACATTCCCGACAATATAACAAATACAAAATTAACCCTGGACTTGGAGAATCCCTTTTTGTAAAGATCATTAATGATTTTCTGTAAAGCCTGCGGCTGAATATCTGTCACTTTTCTTTTGCCTAAGATCGGATCAATATAACTTGCGTAAGATTGCCTGTATGTCTGGATTGTCGAAGCTTTGCTCGTATTATTCTTATACTGCTCCAACCATGTTTCAAACCAGGCAGAAACCGTAATTTCTTTGGGCTTACAGAAAATTCCATGCTTCAACTCATATTTCATGTTATCCATCTTTTCCAGTAGGCCTTTGACATTAATATCATAAATGGTATACCGCTCTCCATCATACTGGAAACGGGCCATGTATCTACCGTCTGAACGCAGGGTAACTCCTTTTGGTAACGTCTTTCCGTTCTTATCTACTGCCATATTGTTTCACTCCTTTTTAGAAAGGCAGCAACTAAAAACACTATATGCTGCTCTTCTCCACATTCTTCAACATCAAACTGCTTTTCCCGAAACTCCCAAAGATAAATAATATACACGATCCAATGCTTTCTCATCCATCTCCATTAGGAGCCTTAATACTCTATCAATACGCCATGGCATTTCTCTAAACTGCTTTACTGATTCCAAAGATTTATTAAGCTCTTTCAATTCTTCCCTTACTTCATAATAGCTATCTACCAAGCGACTGTACCGCTCAACCGACACAAGAATCATTTTTTGCATATTCACACTCCAAGTTTTCCTTCTTAAATTGAATAACCAAATCCATGAATTTATTACAAGAATGCTGCAACTCCTTACTTTGATCAACAGCATTTATCTCTTTTATCCATAGTGACCGAAGGGACTCAAGTTCTTCTATACTTAAATCGATTGACATTTTAAGGAGTTTTACAATCATTTCTTCTGCTATGCTCATTTTTTAACTTCTCCTTTACCTTGGGTTTGCAACGGGATAAATCTGTGATATAATCAGAGTACCCCTTTGCATTGGTGTGTGATCGGGTTAAATTCTTTTATTAGCCCTGGACGCTTACTGGCCTGTTATGCTATCGTAAAGTGCTTACCCACTGATTGCTTCACATACTGGCTATAGAGGGCCTCATATACTCCTTCTGGAATGCCTTGCTGTCAAATCGACCACCTATAACACATTTCCACCTTACAAGGAAATCCCCGGCTTTTAACTCCTCCACTCCTCTGGCTTCCATTTCCTTCTTGATTTCCTCTTTAAGCTTGTCCACCTCCAGTTCCAGTGTTTTCATCTGCTCCTCAATTGCTTTGAGCTTTCTTACTCTGTTTTCAATGCTCCTTTCTCCCATGCGATTGTTTTTCTTTCCTTCTGTTGGATTCTTACCGGCCTATTGTTCGCCAACCTTGGTACCTCCTCATTGGGATTGAATCCTTGCACTGTTCCGGTAATCTTCCTGGCTATTGGTTTTACCTTGGCTCACTCACAGGTATATTGACTGGAATTTCATAATCTTTTCGGGGTTATCGGTGGTTTGCTAACTTGTAATTGCATCATATTGTACATGGTCGTATATATCTATAGTAATAATGAACGATTATATGGTCGTATATTCATTCATTATGTATATAGTCGTATATTATCCTTTGTGTTATTATATACACGAAATCATATAGAGATCGTTACTAACTCACCCGTAAAGTAGAATGGAGAACAAATATGGAAGAATCTAAGAAAAAGAACACCGCAGCCCAAATCAAAGCCCACAAAAAATATATGGAAAATTTTGTAGAAGTTAAAGTTCGCATGACCCCTGAACACAGAGAAAAGGTGAAGCAGCACGCAGTAAATATGGGCGAAAGCACGACCGCCTTTATTAATCGTGCTATAGAACAAGCTATAAATATTGATTTTAGAATCATATCACTTAAAGACGGTAATTATATTGTAAATGTCGAAGGACTTTATGACGCATTTCATTGCCTAGACCCAAAAAAGACAAACAGTACCATGATATCTGATAATGCCGATCTCAGCTTAGATTGTTTTTTGCGTAACACTCAAGAGGCTTTTAGATCTGAGTCCTCTGTCATAATTCGTGAGAAACATATACGAACTCCGGATGAACTTTTAAATTGGATAACAAATCATGGAACTGAGGAATTTCAAACAGAGATGAAAATACGATTTAAAAAAAATTTTACAGTTGAAAATTCCTAAATAGCTTGAATGCCATTGTCACATATGCTATATTAGAATTACAAAAGGAACAACCGCCCCAATACAAGGGGTTAGCCCATATTGAAGATAGAAATCCCCCGATACCGACCAAGTATACAAGGGGGATTTTCTATTGCCCATCTCTGGGACTTTATAGAAAAATGCTACTTACAATTAACAAAAATAAAGGTAAGCAATGCTAAAATGAATGTACCAAAGGCCATAAGGTCTTTAAAGTCATACTTCATCCGCATCACCTCCCATCTATGTATGATGGAAGGCCAATCCCTTGCAGTGACACGATTGTTCCATGTCACAATGGTGACATATCCAATTTCAATGTGCAATTACTTTTCCCGGTAACAGCCCGACTTTTCTTTTTCAGAATTATATTCATTAGTTTCTTTTTCTCTGAGACTTATCAATTTAACTTCCGCCCCATACTTATCACCGATGATCCTTCCAAGGGCTTCAAAAGCTTTCCAGGGATCGAGTGTACCAACAGTGGTAATTGTATCTTTCATAATATCACCTTGCTTTCTGGTAATTCATCTTGTATTTTCATAAAACGGCTCCCTTTAAGAGTGGAAACCTCCACCCTTACAGTTCAAAATTGAGCGTCCTTTTATTTAGACTGTGCAAAATTTCGTTGTCAACCATACACCCGATTATTCGGCTCTATTATGCTTGGTTTCTGATACCTGCGAGTTAACAATATCAACCATGATAACTTTTCCTAGTCAACCCCATGGACTTGTACTAGTACAACGGAATTTTCCATGCTATACAATTTAGCTTGCTATAAGGATTTCATAACTTCCATCACGCTTTTTACGTCAATGTAATGCATATCTTCCTCCTTTACTCAACTTCTTGGGATAGATATTTTACGATATTACCCTGATTTGAATCTTTATGTAAATATTGCAAAATTAAATTTTTACTTTTCTCCCTACTTTTATTTCGATCTCCTTTATTACCTGATTTTCTACTGGGTAGTTTTCTATGTATTTTTCCAAATCACTTCCACGAATCTTTCTACGACCCAAATTTAAAGCTGGAAGCCGCTCTAAGAGCTTTCGCATATTTATTAAACCATTCATTTTCTTCTGCAGAGTGATTTTCAGCACCTTCCAAAGGAAGATAATTATCGAAATATTCAAATATGCTCCAAGTAATTAAATCACTATTTCTATTGCGTTCAGAACATACATTCAATTACAATGTAGCTGAGGTGATCAATATGTTAGGGAAATGTGGGCTTGCAGAAGACGTTAACAGGTGTCCTCATTACATCAGAGACAAGAATGGTTGCGGGCGGACCATACAAGCTGCGGTTTCTTTCGGCAGCCGGATACTAAAAAGGAAATAAACAATCAAAGACATCCAACGTGGTTTGAGCAGTACTACGATAGGTAGGAATCTATATGGGAGTATTGGGAATCGGGACAAACGCCAAAAGAATTGCAGATGGGTTATGGTAGTATAGGCGGACCCGAAATTTTGGTTACCCGCAGCAATTTGTTGTAATATTTCAACAGTAGGTGTAATATAATAAAAAAGGCAATCGCCACAGGGTGGTTGGCTAATTAGAAAAGCAAAGACCTTCCCAACCGGCCAAAGTACAGGGAAGGCTTTTTGCATTTAGCGACATGTCTTAATGACGAATGTCAGCAGTGCTAGAAGGAACATACCAAAAGACATTAGGTCCTTAAAGTCAAGATTCTTCATGAGCAACACCTCCATTCTATGTAGAATCGAGGCCTACCATCCTATACACGATTGCCAGCAGTTTGTACCTGCTAGTATAATTATATGTTTCTACTTAAGAACATACTATTAAATATATCTTACAAATTCCTTCGGGACCCTGTTCCACCAATCCCATATACTGCAACGCCCCATGCTGATCCGGTGTCAGCGTTACCGTAATCACCTTGATTCACTTTTCATTGTAATCTACTTACTTGTAATATATAATTGAATACAAAACATCTACAATAGGAGGTTAGTATGAAAAAAGCAAAAATTCTCTTAATAGCAACCAGTATTTCTCTTCTTTTCTCTATTCAATCTTTCGCGGGTTGGATACAAGAAGATAATGGTCAGTGGAAATACGATCAGAACGGAACACTAGTAACCAGCCAATGGATTGAGGATCAAGGAATCTGGTATTATTTTGATGAAAATGGTGTGATGCTCGCAAATACCACTCAAAGAATCGATGGTGAGGTTTACACTTTTGACGTTTCTGGTAAGTGGATAGATCCTAACTCTTCAGCAGAAATAACTTACAGAACTTATACAAATACAGAAATCGGTTATTCTCTTCAAGTTCCGTCTAATGTGGCTACTACTGCTTTTGATGGAAACTCAGAGTCTTTTGATATAACCACTAAGAACATGTTAATCCAATTCGATAGCCTAACGATACCAGCAGATGCAGATCCTGCAACATATTTGAAAATTTTTCAATTAGGCTTTCATGATAATGCTATAAAACATGCATCTTGCATTGATGTAATTGCCACTAATCTGGGAGAGTTCTCTGCTATTAAAGATAGTTATCTTGATAATGATGGAAGCAATTTTGATTTATACATTTGCTCAGCTGGAAAAAAAATGTTTACTATTTATGTAGGGTACACTTCTGACACGCAGGAAATGACTCAAAAAATTCTAGGTACATTAAAAAAGCTGTCATAATTATATGTACCCCTGCCCATAGTGGTGGGGGTATTTAAATCTATTTGTTTAAAACTCGGCCGGCTCCTGCACTCCATTACTGTCTACTTATGACCGTTAATGATATGCCAACAGGATTTATAGTAAGTGGTTTTAGTATCAGCGTACCACCAACCATTTTTGTCATGGTTCCAACCTAAGGTATATTCTGGTTGCTCCACTATACTCCAATCCGACCGACCACACCCCATAACCCTCTAGTAGGATAAGCTATAGGACTTCTGGCATACTCACCCGCCATTCTCGATCACACCGCTATCCCTAAAGGTTATAATCTATATGCGCTATATAATCTCTGGTAAAACAGGTAATAAATTTGACTTCCGGCATCTTATTACCTCCTTCACTTCTAGGCTAACTGTCCAGTATTGACTTAAGCGTCTCCAATTTGTTCCATTCTATTCTGACACCACTTTGACACCACTTTCTATTAAAGGTAATTAAAGATAAATAGACACCTCAGAGTTTCCCAATAAACAAAACGAGATAAACCATGGCAAACACCATTCCAAAGAACATCCGTCTCCCAAGCCAAGGAGGCGGGTTCGGTTCCCATTTTTATTTACAGGAAAAAAAGAGGACTTCCAAAACAATTTGGATAATCCTCTTTTTACGCTTGACTTCTTCGCACTTCCGTGCTATACTCGATTAGTATTTTTAATAAAGTTTTGATTTCGCATATATTTGTAAGTCATTATTCTATTGATGATTTACACATATATGCGATTTTTTATTTTATGGAAATACAATAATTTTAAGGAGGTATCTTTTATGTATAAAGGTACAGTGAAATGGTTTAATGCACAAAAAGGGTTTGGTTTTATTTGCGATGAAGAGGGCAATGATATATTCGTTCATTTCTCCGGTCTTGCTATGGACGGTTACAAGTCTTTAGAAGATGGTCAGTCTGTCACTTTCAAAACAATCAACGGTAATCGTGGTTTACAAGCCGTTAATGTACACGTCGCATAATCTCCTGCCAAATTATTAATCACATCTAACTTATCCATTTTCTTCAAAATACCAAATTGATAAAATGTATATGTACCAAAAATCTGTATATTAAAGAAGTCAGAGCTATGTTTAACAATTACAGCTAAGTCAGCAGGGTTTATTTATATATTCCTTGCTGACTCAACCTAAAATATCATTTAAACGTATTTTTTCAGATAATCAAGGACGCATACTGATTATAGAAAAATCCGTTTCTTGGTCACCTTTGATCTTCGCTTTTCTTTCCCCATTTTTAATACCTTATCTGAAATCCTTTTTCTTCCGACAGCGGGATCCGTACTGCCTGAAAGCTGTCAATCACAATATAACGGTCCTTTCTTAAACTGTCAAGCAGACGGTCTATTTCAGCATCCCGCCCCTGCACTTCCATTTCTACCTGTCCGTCATCCAAGTTTCTCACCCAACCCGTAAGGCCAAGTCCCCGGGCAAGCTGCTGGGTCCGGAAGCGGAAGCCCACCCCCTGAACCCGTCCGCTGACATAAATGTGCTTTCGGATTTTATCCCATTTTTCCATAACAATCTCCTATACCCTGACATTTTCCAGTGACAGGGTCTCCTCATTACATATAGCCGGAAAATATCTCGAAGTGAGACTGATCTAAAAAGTGTTCTAGAAATTATGTCTTAAGCATAACATCCATTTTATAGTATTTCAATATTTATTTTAATTATTGCCCCATAGATGATAAAGCAAATTTAAATAATTTATACAGTCTTTCATATGCTCTAAGGCTCAGGAGTAATGTTCTCGGCTCTGTTAATACTCTTATTTCTTGTTTTGTAATTTCTGATCAGCAAAATACTGTGCAACAGATTTCACCAAATCTCCTTTATCTTTGTCAAGACTATTGATATTTTAAAAATAATCTTTCAAGTCTTTAACTGAGTGATTTTTGGAAGGACTGGTTAATAAAAAGATTCAAAGTTAGTGTAATCCAAAAAGAAAGCATGCTCCGGAGGCTCATTATGAAACTCCGCAGCATGCTTGAAAAGATATTTTTTAAAAAATCAAATGATAACTTACATTATTGCCTCCGTTTGAATGTGGTCTTGTCACCCCCATTCCACACAAAGATTTCATTATAGGCTATCTTTTTAATTCTAAGTTTCAGAATCCCTTAATTAACTCCCCATTCTTTGGTTCAAAGCGTCCGGTGAAGAAGCGCAGAACTTCTGGCTCATATACCCATTTAAGACCGCTGATATCATGTCTCACCTGATACAACTGGATTATTGCGTCAGCAACATAGTCCAGATGTGCATATGTATAGACCCTTCTCGGAATGGTCAGACGGATTGTCTCCAGCTTCGGCACATGGTTCTCTCCTGTCTTAATGTCTCTTCCTGCGGAGATAATGCCGCGCTCCATGGTTCTAACACCGGAGTACTCGTAAACAGCTGCTGCCAGAGCCTGTGCCGGGAAGTCTGTTTTCTGATCCAAATGGTCTAAGAATGCACGGGCATCTACGAAAATTGCATGGCCACCGCTCGGCTTAACCATAGGAACTCCTGCAGCATCCAGCTTCTCGCCAAGGTAACGGATCTGATTTACGCGGTGGCTGATGTAGTTGTATTCCATTGACTCTCTAAGACCAATTGCCATGGCTTCCATATCTCTTCCTGCCATTCCTCCGTAGGTAGGCATACCTTCATACTGGACGACCATTCCAGTTGCACGGATATATAAATTTTTGTCATTCATGCACAGGAATCCGCCGATATTGGTCAGGCAGTCTTTCTTTCCGGACATGGTGCAGCCATCGCCGTAGGAGAACAATTCGTGAACAATCTCCTTGATGGTCTTATCCTCATAGCCTTTTTCTCTTGTCTTGATGAAATATGCATTCTCCACGCATCTGGTGGCATCAAACATTACCATAATGCCATTCTTATGGGCCATCTCGGATACAGCCTTTATGTTAGCCATGGAAACAGGCTGCCCGCCTGCCAGGTTTACAGTAACTGCAAGGCAGATATATGGGATCTTATCTGCGCCGACTTCATCAATGAGAGCCTGGAACTTATTTAAGTCTACATTGCCCTTGAAGTCCAGGACTGCGGCTGGATCATGGGCCTCGTCAATAACCACGTCGCGGAAGGTAGCTCCATTGTGTTCCTGATGGAAACGGGTTGTGGTGAAGTACATGTTGCCCGGCACATAGTCTCCTGGCTTAATGGTAAGGGAAGACAGAATATTCTCTGCGCCACGTCCCTGATGAGTAGGAACTACATATTTGAATCCAAATAATTCCCGCACAGTCTCTTCCAGATGGTAAAAGTTCCTGGATCCGCCGTAGGCTTCATCACCTAACATCAGTCCTGCCCACTGTCTGTCGCTCATTGCATTTGTTCCTGAATCTGTCAGAAGGTCAATAAAGCATTCCTCTGATTTTAGCAGGAAAGTATTATATCCTGCTGTCTTGATTGCTTCTTTTCTCTCTTCTTTGTTAAGGTTGCCCATAGGCTCCACCATCTTAATTTTGAAAGGCTCTGGTGCAAATTTCATCATATCCATTATTACTCCTCCTTAAAAATGATTTTATTTTTCTTTTTAATTGAAAAATTCTTTTCGTAATCCTTAAGCGATGCAATGGCCTGGCCTGACAACGGAATGATTGCCAGCATATTGAAAATGGTCATCAGCCCTACTCCAAGATCTCCTAAATCCCACACAAAGCTGTATGCAGCGATTCCGCCGATAAACAGCATCACCAGCGCAAAAATTTTGTATCCTGTCTGGGCTGCCCATGTATCCTTGAAGATATAGGCCACATTACAGCGTGCATAGTATAGAATGCCAATAAAAGTAGAAAAGCTGAACAGGAACAGGATAATTGCAATAAAAACAACTCCGAATCTGCCTAAGTGATAGTTCATGGCTCCCTGCAAAAGATCCATTCCCTCCAATCCTTCGATAACCTCAGCCGGTGCCAAAAGCATCAGGAATGCGGAACAGCTGCAGATCGCCAGGGTATCGATGAAAACGCCCAGAGACTGAATCAGTCCCTGCGTTACCGGGTGATCCACCTCGGCTGCCGCCGCTGCACAGGGAGCGGAGCCGCTTCCTGCTTCATTGGAAAAAAGTCCGCGCTTTACTCCATTCATAACAACAGCTCCCAATCCTCCGCCTACCACAGGCTTAAATCCAAATGCCTGAGAAAAGATGCTGCCAAACACAGCTGGAAGCTGAACAATATTCCTGGCAATGATGAAAAACGTAATTGCGATATAAGCGCATGCCATAATTGGCACAACCTTGTCGAGCACCTTCACAGTAGCATTCTTGCGGAGCACGATGCATGCGGAAACTGAAACCAGAACCACAGTAGTGGTTAACTGAGGAATACCAAATGCATTTTTAAAGGCAGTTGAAACCGAGTTTCCGATTACCTGGCTGATACCTGCCCAGCAAAGCAGACCTGAAAGCGCAAATGCAATTCCAAGGAATGTGCACTTGCAGCCCTTTATGTAATATGTGTTGCCGTCCATTGCCACATACTCTGCTTCCTTCTGCACATCCCGTACAAAGATATCTTCACGCTTCACCTTTGTAATAAACCGGATCCTGTCCATGAAGTAGGCAGGTCCACCTCTGTATCCTCCATAGAGGGGATCTTTTTCTTTGTAAATCTGAGCCAGTGTTGATTCTATGAATGAAGTAGACGAGCCTATAATAGCAGTCACCCACATCCAGAATACTGCACCTGCCCCACCAAAGGAAATAGCCGCCACCACGCCTGCCAGGTTCCCCATACCCACGCGGGTGGCCGTGGCGATAATCAGTGCCTGAAGACCGGAAATTGAATTCTGATCCTCTCCAGTTTTTTTCCTCAAAGTCGCCCGAATCATTTCAGGAAAAAGCCGGAATGGCAGGAATCTAGTTTTTATGGTGAAATATAATCCTGCGGGAATCAACAGGATTACCAGCAATGATATGCCAAACTTGGTTTCACCATTTGAAAATTCCAGAATGAACATGTCGCCCCACAACAGGTTATTGAGTGCCATTACGATCTTTACGATGTAATGCCCCAACCATTCAAATAGTTGCATTTCCCCATCCTCCTTCTCGTATTTAGTTTTTTTGCATTCTACCTTCCAGTCCGTTCTATTGATGCATGATGCGTGATGCATCATACGTTGTTGAGTTCATTATACAATAATTTGAAAATTTGTCAATATTTATTTTTATATTTTTAAATCTATTTATATTCCTATATTTCCGGGAAATATATAGACAAATCAGATCAACAATTGTCACTTTTATTGCTTTTAAGAAAGATTTATAGTAAACTGTAAAATACAAGCAATTAAAACTAATCAGCCTGCAAATAAAAAGTCAATAGGAAATTGATAATTTTCTAGATTAAATTTATCTTGATTTTTGGATATGAAAAATAGACCACCGTTATCCGCTGGCCTGGAAAGATATGGGAA
>JAISYJ010000043.1:0-8402 GCA_031270005.1 Hungatella sp.
TACTGCTGTCAGAAGGAGATATAAAGATACCATGTATGTATGAAAGAGTAAATATAAACTGTGCAGAGGTAAACTCTACCTGGGTAAGTGGTGGTGGAATTTACTTTTTCAATTTTCACGTCAGAATGTGGGCCCTGGAATAATTGCGCTTTTCTCTGATCTGTGATAAACTGATACCTACTGGCAGGAGGTATGGAATCGTGGAAGATAAAAGAAATGCGTGGAAAGCATTTACAAGAGTGGGGATTGGTTATGGAGCATTCCTCCTTGTGACGCTTGTGATACAGCTTGAGATAGGGGCCATTGCTGTTGCATTGTCCCGGTTTGGAATAGAAATAACCTTTGGGAACTGGTATATGTTGATTGTGTCCCTGGCTAATTACGTTGTCGGAGGGATCGTTGCCTATATCATTGTGAGGGATATGCCGGTTTTATGCAGGCCACAGGTACAAAAGGCCAGGGCAGGAATGCTTGTTTCCGGATTTTTGATCTGCATGAGCGCCCTGTTTTTCGGAAATCTCATTGGTCAGGCCCTCATGGCCATTGTAAGTGCCCTTTTGAGGAAGCCTATGATCAACCCGGTAGAGGAAGTGATGAAGGGCTTAAGCACCTGGGCGATTTTTCTCACCATGGTAATAATGGCTCCTGTTTGTGAGGAGATTTTGTTTCGCAAAATTTTGATTGACAGGATCCGGCTGTATGGAGACAAGGCAGCAATCCTGGTGTCCAGTGTTGTCTTTGCCCTGAGTCATGGGAACTTCTATCAGTTCTTTTATGCGTTTGGAATTGGCCTGGTGTTTGCATATATTTATATTAAGACGGGAAGACTTCGCTATACCATTATTTTTCACATGGCGATCAATTTTCTAGGCTCCATTGTGGCACTTAAAATTGGAGAGAATCCAGTGCTTCTGGCAGGCTATTCCATATTTATGCTTGGAGCGGTTTTTGCCGGAACCACTTTGTTTTTTATCAGTCAAAAAAAACTGGTTCTCCATCCTGGGCTTATAGAGACCTGGGGCAGAGGGGCTTTTAAAGTGCTTTTCTTAAACCTTGGAATGATCCTTTTTTTTGCGGTTTCTGCCGTAACCTTTGTTATCTCGGAGATTTCATAAAATACGGTTGACACATTTCGCCAATTATGTTACATTTATAGTTAGCAAAAATACTTTGATTAGGAGTAGTAAGCTGTCTGAAACATACAGAGAGCCGGCGGAGGGTGGAAGCCGGTTGGGGATGGCGGCTGAACTGGCCTTTGAGTAGCGTGCTGAAGGAAGCTTCTGTGTAGGCATTGCCGGTGTCCCGACCGTTAAAACGGGCGGATGTGCTTTGCCATATCCAGTGAGAGCATACGAACATTGTATGAAATAGAGTGGTACCACGCGGTAGATCCTGCGTCTCTATGGCCGTTTTAACGGTCGGAGGCGCATTTTTTATTTTTACGGCCAATGAGCCAGATAATACATTTGAAACAGGGAGAATCCCTTTTGCAAAAGGAGGAAATTTGTTATGGCAGCATCCTACAACCACAGCGCTATTGAGAAGAAGTGGCGTGAGAACTGGGCAAAGAACCCCATTAATGTTGATGATGGGAAGAAAGAGAAATACTACTGTCTGGATATGTTCCCATATCCGTCAGGCAGCGGCCTTCATGTAGGCCACTGGAGAGGCTATGTAATTTCTGATGTATGGAGCAGGTATCAGATTTTAAAGGGACATTATGTGATTCATCCCATGGGCTGGGATGCCTTTGGCCTTCCTGCAGAGAATTACGCCATCAAAATGGGTGTTCATCCTGCAAAATCCACAGCGGAAAACGTGGCAAACATCAAGCGTCAGATCAATGAGATCGCAGCCGTCTATGACTGGGATATGGAAGTTAATACTACGGATCCCGGATTTTATAAATGGACCCAGTGGATTTTTGTTCAGATGTTTAAAAAGGGACTGGCCTATGAGAAGGAATTCCCCATCAACTGGTGTCCATCCTGTAAGACAGGACTTGCAAACGAAGAAGTGGTAAACGGCTGCTGTGAGCGCTGCGGAACCAGTGTTACAAAGAAAAACTTAAGACAGTGGATGTTAAAAATCACTGCTTACGCAGACCGTCTGTTAAATGATCTGGATAAGCTTGACTGGCCGGAAAAGGTAAAGAAGATGCAGTCGGAATGGATCGGAAAATCCTATGGAGCTGAGGTCGATTTTAAGGTAGACGGAAGAGAAGAGAGCATCACAGTCTATACCACCAGGCCTGATACCTTATACGGGGCTACCTTTATGGTACTTGCGCCGGAGCATGCTCTTGCCGCTGGTCTCGCTACCCCGGAAAATAAAGAAGCCGTTGAGAAATATATCTACGATGCTTCCATGAAATCAAACGTGGACCGCCTTCAGGATAAGGAAAAGACCGGCGTATTCACCGGCAGCTATGCGGTAAACCCTTTAAGCGGTGCCAGGGTACCCATCTGGCTTTCCGATTATGTGCTTGCTGATTACGGTACCGGCGCAATCATGTGCGTGCCGGCTCATGATGACAGGGACTTTGAGTTTGCGACCAAGTTCAACATTCCTATTGTCCAGGTTATCTCAAAGGACGGCAAGGAAATCGAAAACATGACAGAAGCCTACACAGATGCCAGCGGAACCATGATCAATTCCGGTGAATGGAACGGAATGGAATCCTCCATTCTTAAAAAAGAGGCTCCTGCAATGATCGAGTCACGAGGCCTTGGCAAGAAAACCGTAAACTTTAAGCTTCGTGATTGGGTATTTTCCAGACAGCGCTACTGGGGAGAGCCTATTCCCATCATCCACTGTCCGCACTGCGGCAACGTACCGGTTCCGGAAGACCAGCTTCCTCTCACCCTTCCGGAGGTAGAAAGCTACCAGCCTACCGGTACAGGAGAATCTCCACTGGCAGATATTGAGGAATGGGTGAATACCACATGTCCGGTGTGCGGAGCTCCTGCTAAAAGAGAGACCAACACCATGCCTCAGTGGGCCGGTTCCTCCTGGTATTTCCTCCGCTACGTGGACAGCCATAACGAAAACGAACTGGTATCCAAGGAAAAAGCGAAAAAGTATCTTCCCGTGGATATGTATATCGGAGGCGTGGAGCATGCTGTGCTTCATCTTCTGTATTCCCGTTTCTATACCAAGTTCTTAAACGACATCGGTGTGGTAGACTTTGATGAGCCATTTACCAAGCTGTTCAATCAGGGTATGATCAACGGAAAGAATGGAATTAAGATGAGCAAATCAAAGGGAAATGTGGTATCTCCTGATGATCTGGTGCGTGACTATGGCTGTGATGCCCTCCGTATGTATGAGCTCTTCGTAGGTCCGCCGGAGTTAGATGCAGAGTGGGATGACAGAGGAATCGAAGGCGTCAGCCGTTTCTTACACCGCTTCTGGAATCTGGTTGGGGAAAACAGCAATAAGGATGTGAAAGCTACCAGGGAAATGCTTCGTCTGCGCAGCAAGCTGATTTTTGATATTGAACAGCGTTTCAACCAGTTTAACTTAAATACGGTAATTTCCGGATTCATGGAATATAACAATAAACTGATCGATCTGGCTAAGAAGACCGGGGGCATTGACAAAGAAACTTTAAAGGCCTTTGTGGTTTTGGTTGCTCCTTTTGCTCCCCATATCGGGGAGGAGCTGTGGCAGCAGCTTGGCGGCGTGACTTCCGTATTCCATGCACAGTGGCCGGAATGTGATGAAGAGGCCATGAAGGATGATGAGATCGAGGTTGCAGTCCAGGTAAACGGAAAGACCAGAGCAGTGGTAAAGCTTCCTGCAGGCGTATCAAAGGAAGAGGCCATTGAAGCAGGTAAGGCTTTGATCCCGGATAAGATAACCGGAACTATTGTTAAGGAAATCTATGTTCCCGGAAGAATTGTGAATATCGTGTGCAAATAAGACCGTCTTTATAAAAAAAGTTTTAATTATGCGGAAAGCCTTGATTCTATAAGGATTAAACGTGTTGTAACCTGTTATATTTTATTAAACTTTATTACTGATTTGGTGTAAAATCTAATAAAAAATTGGGCAATTTGAGTTTTAAAATAAGGGCATTGTAGGCTATAGAAATATGGCTTATAGTGTCCTTATTTAGCGTTCAAATAAGATAACGGACAGATGTTTTAATCTTTCGCAATACTGGCTTGATTTTTACCTTAGGCATGCTCCTGAGGATACCCGGTTTGGCAAAGGAAAAGTTACATATCATTATTAAGCATTTGTAATTCGTGAAAAAGGGAGTTGCACCTTCCTTTTTTTCATGGTAAAGGGTAGCTTTTTACATGTTTATAATCAGTCAAAGTAATTTTCCCATTTGGTGTTATATGATAAATCAATTCATCTTCACCAATAGGATTATGGGCACCGATTTGAGGAGTAGTGCGAAATTTTACTAAGGTTCCTACATATTCCTTATTTTCAACACTCAAAACTTCAGTTTCATAATCAAATACCTCTATATCAGGATTAGAGTAAAAATATTGAATATCAGCATAAATATTTTTTAAGAAACATCTATCTATTATTGAATCTTTAATACTGTCCTCTGTTGCTGCTTCTGGGTTAAGCGTTTGGATGGGTTTATTATTTTTAAACCTTAGAAAAAATAAAAATATAAAAAATAATAACATAAAAAGTGAAATATATTTTTTTATCATGGTAAATCCTTTTGCTATACTGTATTACAGTATATTTTTTGACTATTAAAATTAATTATAAAATGGATTAACTTGGTCTGATATGGATTTTAATAAAAAGACTATAAGTATTGATAAAATAATTCATTACAGTAAAATTATAAGCCCGATTAAAGATTCTACATTAAAAAGTAATCATTAAAGCTATCAGATCAGGAAGGTCTGGTGGCTTTTGTGTCAGTAAAATAGTATAATAGAGGCATGGCAAAATAAATAAAAAAGTTGAATATACGTCAATTAGTAAGTTTGAGCGATTAAAGGAGAGCCAGCTGCCCCTGCACCAACGACCTTTGAAGTGGCGGGAAGGTATATTTTAAAGCTGGTGAAAGCAGATGACATTACACGGAGAAAGAGAGGTATAGACATGAAAGCCTATGAACGTGAAACAGACATGTGGAACAAGATTTTTGAAGAATATCAGCCATTGGATCTAAAAGGAACAGAACTAAAGGTAGAACCAATGTTTGACGAAGCATTGGAACTGTTTGCCGGCAGAACGAAACGAGTATTGGACTTTGGCTGCGGAACTGGAGATATCTCTTTTCAATATCTGCAATATCAGCCGGATCATCAGATTGTTGGAGTAGATAAAGCAGAAACAGGTATTAGGTTTGCAAAAGAAACCGCCAGGCTGAGTCATTATAAAAGAGCCCATTTTTTTACTGGAGGAGCTGAATTCTTAGATCAGTTTGAGAAAGAGGAGTTTGATGGAATTATTTTATCAAATGTTCTGGATGTAATGCCTAAAGATGTCTCCTGTGAAACAATGCAGAAGTTAAACAAACTCTTGAAACATGACGGCTGCTGGTTTATCAAGATGAACCCCTATTATTCTAAAGAGGAACTTGATTCGTTTGGCTATGAGAAAAAAGAGGCAAATCTCTATGAAGATGAGGGAGTGCTTCAACTGCGGCAGGCTACCACAGAATATTGGAAGAAGCAATTGTCGGAATTTGGTGAAATTCTTATTTATTTGGAGTTCCAATATCCATGGCAGGAAGGTATGAACAGGCTTTTTATGATAAAGAAATAAACGGGGAAATCCCGTATATTGTAAATGTTGTATGCAAATAATTTTTGACTGAGTGATAACTACAAGAAACACGCTGTGCGGGTTTCTTGTAGTTGCCGCAGCAGTTGCCAACGAAATATACAATTATGTTTCTGGGACTCGTTGCCTGCGAAAAATAAGGACATTATGGAGGAACCTTATTGGGAGCGCCCATAATGTCCTTATTTT
The DNA here is from genome assembly GCA_031270005.1 of Hungatella sp. Taxonomy (GTDB): domain Bacteria; phylum Bacillota; class Clostridia; order Lachnospirales; family Lachnospiraceae; genus Lacrimispora. Next base: position 5,962 of record JAISYJ010000043.1, read on the forward strand.
CATTTTGTATTGCGCTTCATGAAGTTTTTGGATAGCATCCGCATGGTATCTATTCGTTTCCGCTCGTTTGCACTCATGTTAGCGCTCATAATGGAGATGAGAAGGTCGGTTTCTTCATCATTAAACTGAATGCCTTTACGGCTTGCTTCCGCATTTAAGTTTAGAAGGGTTGGAACCAGCTGGTCTTTTGGGGTGGATTCCACCCGCTTTGCAAATTCAGACAGCATGGAAAGCTTTTGCGGATTCATGTTTCTTAGTCTGGGGTCTTGTTTCCAGTTGAAGTTCATGGATTATTTTTCTTCCTTTCTATGGGATTTGGTAAGGGGGCCAGGGGAAAAATATGGATTAATTCATCTGCTGCATGGCGGACATCATAAGCTGCATGGTTTCAAACCGGGACTGCTGGTCCGGCGGCATGAAATTTTTGAGCTGGTCCAGAGGCATCCGTCCAAAAGGGTTATTATTCTGCCGGTGGTTACCTGCAGGCCTGTTTGGAGGCGTTTCGGATTGTGTTTGAGCCTGGGCCTGAACCGGAATGGTGGAACTTGGTACCGGGCTTGGGTCCGGGTAGGAGTTAGCCATTCGAAGGCCCTGAGAGAAGTTGATGATAAGGTCAATGAGATCCTGTTCCGACTGATTCGCAAAGGGCTTTATGGTATTCAGCATGTCAATGGGGTCGGTGGTCCGGTCACTCTCCCCAGAGGAACCCAGCCCCATGGCAGCTACTTCTCCTTCTTCGAAAAGATTAACGGTGCGGCGCAGCTCGTTTATTTTAACGAAGTAGGACATAAAACGCTGCTGGGGAACATTCATATAAGGCAGGGCAGCCTTCACCATCTGAAGATGATTATCGCCAATAAGGGAGTCCAGATCATTTGCACGTATATTTTGCTCGTTGTTCATGGCATAAGATTCCTTACTTTTCTTGTTGACAATATATGCGTCTGCATATATTAGTATTACAGGAGAGTGATTTAGATATGAAAAGCCGATTGATCATAGATGGTAATGCAGTATATGAAATTGATGAGGAATGCATGAAAAGGAAACAGAACAGGAGTCCTCTAAAAGGAGTTAACAGCCAGAGCACTTTTCAAAGGCCTGGAAAAAATAATGGTCAGAGTCGTTAGTAAATAAAAACAAGGCCCGATCTGTGAAAAGATCGGGCCCTGTTTTATGTTTCGCTTAGCAGCAGAAGTTATTTCCGCCAAAGCCGCCGCCGCCACAGCAGCACAGAAGAATGATGATCCAAATCCAACTGCATCCATCATTTCCGCAACCGCCGCCGCAACCGCCACAACCGCCGCCGCAACCGCCGCTGCCGCCGCCGCAGAAGCACAGGATAAGGATAATCCAAATCAGATTAAATCCACATCCGCTGTTGCCTCCGTTGTTGCAATCGCATCCGCACCCACAGTTAGTTGCTGCCAGATCACTCATATTGGTTCCTCCAAATAATTTGTTTACAATGTAAGTGTATGAATGTCAGCTTGCCACTGTTTCCATTTTTTCTTAAAATTTTAGATTTGTTATGATTGAACTTATCCAATTGTTGTGTATAATTAGTACAACAGAGAAATGAGGAGCAAAAGATGGAAAAATTATATTATGACAGACCTTATGTTAAAACATTTGAAGCGGAAGTAACTGGCTGCAGACAGGGAAAGGACAGTTTATTTGAAGTGCTTTTGGACCGGACAGCCTTTTACCCTGAGGGAGGCGGTCAGCCGGCTGATATGGGAACACTTGGGGCGGCAGCAGTCCTTGATGTCAGGGAAAGGCCGGAAGGCATTGTCCATATTGCGGATAAGCCATTAAAGGCGGGCAGCAGGGTGACTGGAATTATAGACTGGGAGAAAAGGTTCTGCAACATGCAGAATCATTCCGGAGAACACTTATTGTCAGGAATCGTACATAAGAATTATGGCCTTGATAACGTAGGGTTTCACATGGGAAAGGATGAGGTGACCGTTGATTTTAACGGGATCCTGACCCTGGAACAGATAGAAGCGGCAGAAACGGAAGTCAATGAACTCATCTGGCAAAATATCCCGGTTCTTGAATCTTATCCGTCAAAGGAGGAGCTTTTAAGCATCGATTACCGGAGCAAAAAGGAATTGACCGGACAAGTCCGGCTGATTGAATTTCCGGGAGGTGATGTGTGTGCCTGTTGCGGAACTCATGTGATGACTGCAGGAGAAATCGGCATTCTGAAAGTGACCGGGATGATTCATTATAAAGGCGGTGTCAGGGTGACAATGCTGTGCGGAAGGATGGCTCTTAAGGATTACCGCAAAAAACAGAAGGCAGTATCCGGCATTTCAGTCCTGCTGTCGGCAAAACCAGATTGTCTCCTGGAGGCTGTTGACAGATTGAAAGAAGAAGGGTTAAAAAAGGATGGAAGGATTGGCCAGCTATTCAAGGAGCTTCTTGAGAGAAAG
>JAISYJ010000045.1:0-7689 GCA_031270005.1 Hungatella sp.
GCTTAATTATAACAGAAATCTTAGAATAGTGCGCAAAAACCTCTACCATTTATGACAACTTTTAAAGGGCAGTGGAATTTAGTCCTGCACTGGAATTTACTTTTTCAATTCAGCAAAAATAATCAGCTTTCCCGCCTGCAGCCTGGCTTTTTCTTGTATTGCTTTCTGACACCTAGTATAATAGAAGCCATAGGATAAAACAAGGGGATACGAATAAAAACAGCCTGGTATTTATAATCATATATTTACCAGCTTTTGTCATGGACATGTTGTCAGCAAAAGAAACATTTGGCCTACTGTGCTGCCATCCTTCCGGTGCCATGGCCGCCATGATTCTGTATATTATCATCATGATCATTTTTATTATAAGAACAGTTATGAACCTAAAAATTTTTCATAAGCAAATGAAAGGAGATTAAACTATGAGAATCTTTTTTAACAGAGAATGGAGTTTAGCTGAAAAACGATTATCAATCGTATCGGCACTTTTATTGGGCTGCGTCCTGGGCTTTTTATTCGCGCCAATAAAGAAAGGGGGTTACTGCGGCAACCATAACGGAAACACCAGTCTTCCGGAAAAATGCACAAAGGAAACCCAGTAACATTTCGTTTTTCTATCCACGAAACAAGGCCGCAGAGCTTTAAAAATCTGCGGCCTTTTCCTTTATTAGTTATTTTTCCATGTAGACGGTGCAAAAATCAATAGCATTGGGAATACCTCCAAACGCCCCGCCAGCATGTCAAACATCATAACATATTTGGACAAAGCAGAAAAATGGGAGAAGTTCTGGAGAGGACCGGCTCCTGCCAGTCCTGGCCCGATGTTATTAAAGGTTGCTGCTACAGCGGTGAAATTGGTGGTGAAATCAAAGTTATCCAGACTGACCAGCAGAACGGAAACCGTAAAAATCACGATATAAGCACCTAAAAATGTATTGATGGACCGGAGCACATTATGTTCAACGGGCTTTCCCTCCAGCTTTATGATCTTCACGCTTCTGGGATGGATCATGGATGCCAGTTCCTTTTTAACAGCCTTTAAAAGGATAACGACTCGTGATACCTTAAAGCCTCCGCCCGTACTTCCTGCGCAGGCACCGATAAACATGAGAGCAACCAGGATCCCTTTTGAAAATTCCGGCCATAAATCAAAGTCAACGGTGGAATAACCTGTTGTGGTGATAATCGAAGCCACCTGGAAGGCCGCATGGTGGAAAGCAGAAAACAGGTTTCCAAAGCCTCCGCGGATATTTACGGTAATAAGCAAAATAGAAGCTGCAATGATTCCAAGATAAGCCCGGGCCTCCTCACTTTGGAGGGCTACCTTGGGATGGCGGGTCAAAAACAGGTGATATACATTAAAGTTCACACCGAATAAAATCATAAATACGGTAACAACTCCCTGCAGATAATAGCTGTCATAGAACGCTATACTGTTGTTTTTAATCCCGAATCCTCCGGTACCGGCTGTACCGAAGCTGGTTGCCAGGGAATCAAAAAAGGGCATGCCTCCTATTACCAAAAGGATGACTTCCAGCGCTGTCATGATTAAATAGATTTTATAAAGAATCTTTGCAGTCGTCCTAACCTTTGGCACCAGTTTTCCCACGGAAGGGCCGGGGCTTTCCGCTTTCATAATGTACATATTATAACCGCCGGCAAGGGGAAGGATTGATAAAATAAATACCAGAACTCCCATACCTCCGATCCAGTGGGTAAAACTCCTCCATATGATCATACATTTAGAAAGAGACTCCACATCCGGCAAAATGCTGGCTCCAGTGGTAGTAAATCCGGATATAACCTCAAATAAGGCATCTTCAAATTGGGGGATTTCCCCGCTTAAATAAAAGGGCAGTGCCCCCAAAAGACTTAAGACAACCCAGCTAAGTGCCACGGAGACAAAGCCTTCTTTTGCAAAAAAAACCATGTTTTTAGGCTTTTTCCGCGTAAAAGCAAGCCCAATGCCTCCACAAGCTGTCATGACTGCCAAAAACCAGAAACCGCTTGCTTCCCTGTAAATCAAAGCTGTGATACACGGCAGCAACATAAATACTGCTTCAATATTTAAAATCCAGCCCATCACATAGATAATAACTTTTTTATTCATAGCCTTTTTGCCTTTTCCTACCTTAGTATGTCCCTTAAATCATTGAGCCCGGTCACCGTAGTGACAACGATAACCCGGTCTCCCTCTTCTATGGTATCCTTTCCCCGCGGACTGATAAATCGCCCTCTGCGGTTAATAGAGGCCACGAGGAGATTCTCTTTAAGCTCAAGCTTTTCCAATGGAATTCCCACAATGGATGGTTCCTTTGCCACACGGAATTCCAGTGCCTCCGCCCTGTCTGCCACGATTTTATACAGTGTTTCCACATTACTTCCCATGGAATTCTGCATGGCCCGGACATAGCGGATAATGGTCTCAGCCGTGATGAGCTTAGGATAGATTACACTTCCTAAATCCATGGAATTAATAACATTTTCAAAAGCAATCCGATTAACTTTTGTAATAAGCTTTGCCTTGGACTGGCTGGCTGCATAAAGAGAAAGCATGATGTTTTCTTCATCAAAACCAGTCAGAGAGGCAAAGGCATCAATCTGTCTGATTCCTTCCTGAAGAAGCAGATCCTGATTGGAGGCATCTCCATGAATAACCATGGTTCTCGGCAGCAGCTCGCTCAGTTCTTTGCAGCGGTCAAGATTCTGCTCCAGAATCTTGACGTTGATCTTTGAATTTTCCAGCAATTTCGCCACGTAATATGTAATCTTTCCGCCTCCTACCAGCATGGCTGTTTTAACCGTATTGTTATCGATTCCTACCTGCTTAAAAAATTTATTGGCTTCCGAAGGAGAAGCAATAAAGGAAATCTTGTCACCCGCCATCATGACGGACTGTCCGCCTGGAATGATGACATCATTGCCATGCTCAATGGCACAGATCAGCACATTACAGTGAAGCTTGGTCAGCACATCCCGCACCATCATGTTGTCAAGAATGGATTGATCTGGTACCAGAAACTTTAAAATCTCAATCCTGCCCTTAGCAAAAGTATCAATTTTAATTGCAGACGGAAACTGAAGCAGCCTGGCTATTTCCATGGCCGCAGCCATCTCCGGGTTAATGGCCATGGATAGTCCAAGCTCTTCTCTGATATATCTGATTTCGGAATCATACTCCGGATTGCGGATTCTGGCTATGGTATGGCAGTTTCCGGCTTTCTTTGCAATCAGGCAGCAAAGCATGTTCAGCTCGTCGGAATTGGTTGTTGCGATCAAAAGATCAGTCTCTTGAATTCCCGCCTCCATCTGTACTTTATAAACCGCTCCATTGCCAACCACGCCCATAACATCGATTCTCTCTGTTATGGAATTGACAACACCGGCGTTTTTATCGATGAGCATAATGTCATGATGTTCGTTGTTCAGCTGTTCCGCGAGGGTTGTCCCTACCTTACCGCAACCCACTATAATGATTTTCATAATGAAACTTTCTCCTTCATCTGCAATGCCTGTTCATAAAGCGGCTTTCGTATTTTCTTTCTGGTCACTTCCACCAGATTTAACTTTGTCATTTCAACAACAGTTGTCTTGACAGGATCTTTGGACAGAATTTCCTCCAGCCGTTCCATAAGGACACGCTTATCCTCCTCTGCTTCCATGTCAATAAAATCAATGATAATGATGCCGGATAAATTCCTGAGGCGAAGCTGATGCCCGATTTCCTCGGAAGCTTCTAAGTTGACCTTTTTAATGGTTTCCCGGAGTTCTTTTTTCCCGGAAAATTTTCCGGTATTAACGTCAATGACCACCAGTGCTTCCGTAGGTTCAATAACCAGGTATCCCCCTGATTTCAGCCAGACCCTTTTCCCTAAAGCTTCTTCCATGGTCTTTTCTATCCGGTAAAGCTTTCTCAGCGGAAGGAGCTTGTCCTCATACTGTGTAAGAAGCCTTAAGTCTTCCGGCTGGCACTGAGTCAAATATTCTTTTACGGCTTCGTAAATATCCGGTTCATCAGTAACCACCGCCTCCAGGGAAGCCTTAAGGCTGTCCCTTAAACCGGTCAAATAAGAAGGGGCGGAGCTGTAAAGAAGGCTGTAGCAGGTTCTGTGCCTTGCATTGTCCAGCATTTTCCTGAAGGATTCCTTTAGCTGGATCAGTTCCGCTTCCAGTTCTTCTTTTGGGATCCTATAAGCATTGGTACGGACGATAATGCCAAAGTCCTCTTCCTTCCTTGATTCCAGGTAGGGCTTTATCTCCTGTTTCCATGCCTGATCCGTGATCCTGGTGGAAAAACCGATCTGCTTCTTTCCTGAGGTCAGCACGAAATAGCGGCCGGTAAAATTTAAATTTCCGGTAAGGACCGGGGCCTTTGTCTTTACTGCGTCCCGCTCAACCTGGACAATGATCTCATCACCCTGGCGCAGCTTTCCTTCGTAGAGTCTCTGGTCTGCAAAATAAATACAGGCATCTGACAGACTTAAGTAACCCATCTGGCCGTCTCCTATATCTATAAAGGCTGCGTTGATATTTTTAACGATGTGATTGACCTTTCCAATATAAATGTTGCCTAAAACGGGGCGGCTTTCCTCTGGTTCAATATCAACCTGAACCGTATCCCTTCCTGACTGAAGAAGGGTGATGACTGAGCCGTTCCATCTTGTTATGATTAACTTATTCAAGGGATTCTCCTATAAGCCCCAAGGGCACCAGAACTTGCTGTTCCTCATCGGCCGTATTGCCGTAAACCTCTTCTCTCTGGATCTGGAGGGCAAATTCCGGACAAGTCTGTCCCAGCCACTGATAATAAGCCTCCATCACCAGCTCAGGTTTTAAATTATCTGCGCTTCCGGCAGATACCTTCATAAAAATCGTTTCTCCGCGAACCGAAAGCTCATAGATAAAAGCCTTTAGATCCACTTCTCGCTCACCCTTTTTCGTCTTTTTCGTGATAAGGATATGATCCTGTTCCATAAATTCCGAAAGGCCATTTAAAAATGCCTCCAAATCCTCCGGTTGTTTTCCCTCCCGGAACGTTAGGGTATAGTCTGCAGCAGCAACCAGTGACATGGCGTTTTTCGCCCGTTCGTCAAGAATATGACATTCCGTAACCCGGATCCCTTCTGCCATTGCATCATTTAACCGGCTCATGATCGTCTTCCAATCCTCTGTGGGATTCACTTCGATATCCATGTATTCGCCGTTGCTTGTAAGCCCCACTCCTAAGGGTGATGCAAAAGACATGATCTGGTGAGGGCTGAAGCCTTCGCTGTATTTTATATCAATGTCAGCCCTTCTCATGGCCTTCTGGAAGTAACGCATAATATCCAGATGACCCACGAATTTGACTGGGCCTTGTTTGGAGAATTTAATTCTCAACTTCATAACAGACACCTCCATTGAAATTCATGGCCCCGCAGCCGGAACACCTTTCCCGGCAATTGGGGGTAACTTTCTCACTGACGGCATTCTGCCATTCTCTCTTTAAAAATTCTTTTGACACGCCTGAATCAATAAAGTCCCAGGGGAACACTTCCTCTAAATCCCTTTCCCTTACAGTATAGAAATCCGCATCCAGGCCGCAGGTTTCAAAAGCCTTCATCCAGATATCATTTTTAAAATGTTCGGACCAGGAATCGTAAATAGCGCCGTTTTTATATACCTCTTCGATCAGAGAGGAGATTTTTCTGTCACCACGGGCCAAAACGCCTTCCAGAACTGTTAAGTCAGCTTCATGGTAATTGTATTTCAGGCTCTTCTGATTCAGCATTTTTTTAAACTTGTCCTTAACAATATAGGCTCTCTCCAAAAATTCCTCTTTTGTGCACATTCTTGCCCACTGGAACGGAGTAAAGGGCTTTGGAACAAAGAAAGAGGAGCTTGCCACTACCTGGACCTTTCCGTTTCTCTGGTCCTTTGGTATTTCATAATAGATTTCCGCCACTTTTTCCGAAAGCTCTGCGATCCCTTCCATGTCCTCTACGGTTTCCGTAGGCAGTCCCAGCATAAAATAAAGCTTTACCCGGTTCCAGCCGCCGCGGAAGGCTTCGCCTGCTCCTTTTAAGATGATCTCTTCTGTCAGCCCTTTGTTAATTACATCACGAAGTCTCTGAGAGCCGGCTTCCGGAGCAAAGGTCAGGCTGCTTTTTCTGATATCCTGGACCTTGCTCATGACATCAAGGGAAAAGGCATCAATACGAAGAGAGGGCAGGGAAATATTGACCCCTTTGTCCTTAAATTCATCAATGAGAAAATTCACCAGACCCTCTAAATGAGTGTAGTCGCTGGAACTTAAGGAGCTTAGGGAAATTTCCTCATGGCCGGTGCTCTTTAACAGCTTGCAGGCGTATTCCTTTAAATATTCCAGGCTGTGTTCCCTTAAAGGCCGGTATACATTTCCTGCCTGGCAGAAACGGCAGCCCCTGATACAGCCCCTCATGACTTCCAGAACCACCCGGTCCTGAGTCACTTTGATAAAAGGAACCACCGGATTTTCAATGTAGTATGCCTCGTCCATAGTGACAACCAGCTGCTTTGTCACCTTTTCCTTTGCATTGGGATTGTTTGGCTTCATGCTCTCTATGGTGCCGTCTTCCTTGTAGGATACGTCATAAAAAGCCGGTATATAGATACCGTCGATCTCGGCCGCCATCTCTAAAAATTCCCGGCGGCTTCCACCCTTCTTCTTATTTTCCTTGTAACGGTCCATGAGTTCAAAATAAACGGTTTCCCCTTCGCCGATGTAAAACATGTCAAAGAATTCTGCCAATGGTTCAGGATTGTAAGCACACGGCCCTCCGCCTATGATGATAGGATCTTCCTCCGTCCGGTCTTCCCAGTGAAGGGGGATCTGTCCCAAATCAAGGACCTGCAGAATATTTGTATAGCACATTTCATATTGAAGAGTGATTCCGATAAAATCAAACATCTTAATGGGATCCTGGGATTCCAGGGCAAAAAGAGGGATCTTCTGCTCCCTCATGATCTGATCCAAGTCTGTCCAGGGAGAAAAAATGCGTTCACAGTAAATATCCTCCCTGCGGTTAAACATATCATATAAAATCTGCATCCCTAAGTGGGACATTCCGATTTCATAGACATCGGGGAAACACATGGCAAAACGGATGTCCACCTTTTGAAGATCTTTTACCACTGCATTTACTTCGTTGCCGATATACCTGGCAGGTTTTTCAACCCTTAATAATATTTCATCACTTAATGCTAATTTTCTCATACTTAATTCCTTTTTATTAGTTTGGCCGATACATAAAATACAATTATTTTTCTTCATCAAAAACTTCTTAAGTTTTGTATTCACCTGGTATAAATAAAGAAGTTGTTTTTCAGAAATTATTTAAGCTTCGTCTCCTGATAAAAAACATTTACTTCCATACTGGATTGTTCTGTTATGAATAGCCTTGATATTATGATGCCAAGTTTCATTCTCATAAAAAATACTTGTATTATTCATTAGAATTCTTCCCTATGAAGGAGTAGCCGAAACATAAACAAAGTTAGTATAGCATACTTCTTGTGGATACTCCATATCTAATTTGCAATCAATGGTTACTTGAAAATTGAAAAAGTAAATTCCACCACCACTTACCCAGGTAGAGTTTACCTCTGCACAGTTTATATTTACTCTTTCATACATACATGGTATCTTTATATCTCCTTCTGACAGCAGTA
>JAISYJ010000039.1:0-28102 GCA_031270005.1 Hungatella sp.
ATAAATATTTTTACGATAACCTCTGATGGAGGGGAAACACTCCTTTGGTTATACATTAGATAGGGTTTAACTATTAACCAAGTAGTCTTTATTGACTATACCATTATTATACTAGGAGGGTAATACATGTGCTGTTTTAACAGATGCTGCCGAAGAAATTGCAGATGCAACTTTTGTAATAACTGCTGGTTCTGTAATAATAGATGTAACTGGTGGTGGTAAAGACCGCTCCAGATGATAGCCGAAGAGTGTAGAATCCGGGGCTGTCAGCGCAAAGATAGAGGTGGGGATCCGGGATTCCGGTCCCACCTTTTTAATTATCATAACCCATTTACAGGCTTCCATATAAAAGATCAGCTTAAATCCTGTTTTCAGCCCCCAATAATTGCATCACATTGAAAATCCTTTGATGGGGTTCCGTCATAATTTTTGCTTTCTGACTGGGACCTGCCGGCATCTTTAAGTAAAATTTATAATATTTGAATATGGAAAGCATCAGCCAGATGCGGGAAAACCTCAGTTTGGATATCGGAATGAGTCACGTTTACTAATAAACCAGGGCGAAGCAAAAGAAAAGGAACCGGGTAGCCATCTTTACCGCGGACAGTAGCCATATTACTAACACTAAATTCTATTTGATTTTCTGGATTATCAGGATCATTAGTATAGAGAAGAAGATTATCGATATCTACTTTTGTGATACGAGCCGTAGTAGAGCTCAATGGCGGCTGGCCGTATTCTCTTACAACAATTAAATAAGCATTAGCTTGTGGCGGAATGCGCCTTTCCATAATTGGTGAAAATAAGGAGTCTGCCAGCATGCCTTCCTGGATGTCACATAAGCACATATGTTGACCGAATGAATTAATAATGTCAGTGTAAATGCCTGCATTAAGTCTTAAGGGTTCGGCTATAATTTCATTTCGTTCAGGCCTGGCGTAAATAATGTCAATATATCCGGTAGTTCTGCTGCGGGTAAAAACCTCTGTAACCACTGCATTATTAACCTGCAGTATTTGTCCCATTTGTGTGAGTGTACCTGAAACATTCCTGTGCATTTGTGGCCGCCTCTTAGAGATTTTATATAATCTCTATATTATATGTAGGAATTTGAGATATTGCCATGATTGTGCAAGATCTCTTACATAACCTTATAATCTACCTCACTAATCGCCTGGTTCATTGTACTTATTGGGTCATGTCCATAAAGCCATTGGTCGTGACTTTTTTGAGGGAGAATTACCGGCATTCTGTCATGAATAAATGAAATGCCGGACCAGGCTGGACGAGTCAGAATAACGAAAGAGGAGTCCCCCGTTTGTGAGTCGGTTTTTGACAGTCCGGCCATCCATACGTGACTTTTTTCCGGAGCCTTCAGAGCATACTTCACCTTCTGTTTTCCACGGCGTTCCCATTCAAAATACCAGCTTGCGGGTACAAGACAGCGCCCCTCCATCATCGGGCGCCGGAACATATTTTTCTCTGCTGCCGTTTCGCTTCGGGCGTTAATGATCTCACCCTTGCCGTCATATTTAGGAAATCCCCAACGCATTGCTGTCATGATTCCGTTTGGGGATAAAACAGGTGCAAGGTTAGTGGGAAACACCTCTTCGGTTTTCACCGCAGTTTTTTTCTCTACTTCGGCAACAATAGAACGCAATTCAGCATCATCAATTTCAATGTAATATCTGCCGCACATATTATGTAACCACCTTTCCAATCGACTTTGATAAATCAGGATTTGATTCTCTTATATTTCAAATAGATTAATGCAATCAGAATAATGTCAAAATAGTGAGCGCAATGAGAAACACAGATTGAGTCAACGCATAGCGGTATATCTGATACGCGATAAAAAGAAGAAAGAAGATGATGGTCAGCAGATATACCCATAACCTTGGTAAGGCTTAAAATATCAGGGTTGTTCCGCCAACAATCTTCATCAAGCCATGAATGCCTTTTAAAAGCAGTTCGATTTTAAAGCTGACGTACCATTGGAATGAAATAAGTGAAGTATATAAGTGTTATATCCTGTTTACGCAATAAAGAAATTATATCATTTACCAAATGTGTCATCAAGGCGTGACAGAAAAATGTTTGGGATTTCCGGAAGTATTTTATCCACAACGTCAGAAGGAGATTCGCTGTCTGGTTTATGGATAAAATTAATCTTATAAAACCAGCGGCAGAATATGCAGATGATATTATGAAGTATCGTCAGGATTTTATCGATTCCGGTGACAGCATGGATGGCTGCGGAAATTTAAGAGAGTGTTCCTCAGCAGAAGAATGGATTCAGGGCATTGAAATGCTTAAGCATGAAGAGACCTGTCCAAAAGACAAGGTTCCTTCCGACACCTGCCTTGCTGTCCGTCTGTCCGACAATAAAATTGTGGGAATCATTGATTTCAGGCATCACATCGATCACCCTGTTTTAAGTGTCTGGGGCGGCCATATCGGGTATTCTGTCCGGCCATCTGAAAGAAAACGGGGCTATGCGACAGCAATGCTTAAGCAAAACCTGGAAACCTGTAAAAGCTATGGGCTGGAAAAGGTGCTGATTACCTGCAGCCACGATAATCTGCCAAGTGAAAAGACAATTATTGCAAATGGCGGAATATTTGAAAAAGAAATAAGTGTGGATGATAAAAGAATAAAGCGGTACTGGATACAATTGTGATTTGATTCATTTTCAAAGAACAACCATGGGGTACTTACTACTAAGGAATTGGACCAAATAAGGATAAAAGGTTTGTACAGACGCTGATTTTCAGTCAGCGTGGTGTATGAGGAGGATCAATCGAGACTACTGGCTATGGTGTTTTAGCCGGTAGTTTTCTTATTGTGTGAGATCAAATCAAGGAAAGCATTGGAACTATGGAAGCCGCCTTGTTAAAAAGGGTTTTAAATTGATATCTTTTATGATACTATAACTCTATAAAGATGCAGTATCGCTTCAGGGAGAAGGGGAGGTATTATGAGAAGTCTGGCGTATCTGAAACTGATGGCAAGGGAGTATCCGACAATTAAGGCTGCTTCCAGCGAGATCATCAACCTTACGGCCATTCAGGGCTTACCAAAGGGAACGGAATATTTTTTCAGTGACCTGCATGGTGAGTACGAGGCATTTGTCCATTTGTTAAAAAGTGCCTCAGGCGTTATCCGTGAAAAAATCACGGAAACATTCAGCCACATCATACCAGAGAAAGAAGAAGTGGAGTTAGCGAACTTAATTTACTATCCGGAGCGGGTCATGAATCAGCTGGAGCTTAAGGGCCTGGCAGACGGTGACTGGCAGAGAGTGACCATTTACAGGCTGGTACAGATCTGTAAAATGGTTTCATCAAAGTACACCAGATCCAAGGTAAGGAAGAAAATGCCCCCGGAGTTTGCCTACATCATTGATGAGCTGATTCATGTGGATTATAATGATGACAATAAACGTGTATACTATAATGAAATCATACGATCCATCATTGACATCCGGGTCGGAGATAAGTTTATCATAGCCTTATGCGAGCTGATCCAGAATCTGACCATTGACAGCCTGCATATTATCGGGGATATTTTCGACCGTGGCCCAAGGGCGGATATCATTATGAATGAGTTGCTGCAATTTCATGACGTTGATATACAGTGGGGCAATCATGACATCTCCTGGATGGGAGCAGCCACCGGGAATCTGGCATGTATCTGCAACGTACTGCGTATTGCCATCAGCTATAACAGCTTTGATGTTTTGGAGGACGGTTATGGCATAAACCTGCGTCCTTTATCCATGTTTGCAGCCAGGGTTTACCGGGAAGATCCCTGCGACCAGTTCATTCCCCAGATTCTTGATGAAAACATCTATGACGCGGTGGACCCGGGACTGGCGGCCAAGATGCATAAGGCCATTGCAATCATTCAGTTCAAGGTAGAAGGACAGATCATAAAACGCCATCCCGAATATGAAATGAGCGACCGGATCCTGATTGAGGCCATTGACTTTAAACGGGGCGTTGTGACCGTGGAGGGTAAAGAATATCCAATGCTTGATAAGTTCTTCCCAACGGTGGACCCCAAGGAACCGTTAAAGCTGAGCAAAGAGGAGGGAGAGCTTCTCCATACCCTTCAGCTTTCCTTCATGCATAACGAGCTTCTTCATAAGCATGTTCGTTTTCTGTATTCTCATGGAAGTATGTACAAATGCTACAATTCAAACCTTTTGTACCATGGCTGCATTCCTATGAGGGAGGATGGCTCCTTTGAAGAGATTGTGGTGGATCACCATGCTTATTCAGGAAAGGCACTGATGGATTACGTGGACCGGAAGGTTCAAAATGCATATTTTATGCCGGAAGGTTCCGCGGAAAGTGAGGATGCCAGGGATTTCATGTGGTATCTATGGTGCGGAGCCAAGTCCCCGGTCTACGGTAAGGGGAAGATGACGACCTTTGAGCATTATTTTATTGAAGATACTTCCGCCCGCAAGGAGCCTATGAACCCTTATTATAGGCTTAGCATGAAGGAAGAATACTGTGATAAGATATTGGAAGAGTTCGGTCTTCCTAAAAAAGGGTCCCACATCATCAACGGCCATGTTCCGGTGAAGATAAAGGAAGGGGAATCTCCGGTAAAGGCGGGCGGCAAGCTGTTTCTCATAGATGGAGGGCTGTCAAAGGCTTACCAGTCCAAGACCGGAATCGCAGGCTATACGCTGATTTATAATTCCAACCATCTGGCTCTTGCGGAGCACAAGCCCTTTGATCCCAATAAGGAAAGCACGCCAAAGGTTTCGGTTGTCGAGAATATGAAGAACCGGGTCATGGTGGCGGATACGGATAAGGGTGCTGAGCTGGCGGAACGGATTGCGGACTTAAAGGAGCTGGTGGCGGCATACCGGGATGGTGTAATTAAGGAAAAGGTAGAGTAGTCCGGCCGCCTTTTATCAGAAATCAGAAAAAATGATTTCTAATAAGCTATATTATGAAAACAAAAAGGATGTTTTCATAATCGGATGGACGGCAGTAAAAGCACTGCCTTTTATCAGAAATCAGAAAAAATGATTTCTGATAAGTTATATTATGAAATTTTAAGAATTTATTCAGAGAAGGTTTCTTTACGAAATCCCTGTCAGATGATACAATGATCAAAGCTATTTACTTAATTGAAGGAGGCTCAGATGAGCAGACAGGAGTTTTTACAGCGCTTAAGGGAGGCTTTATCAGGTGAAGTCCCTGGAAGTGTGATCGAAGAAAATATCAGGTACTATGAAGAATATATCAGCACGGAAGTGAGCAATGGATCTACGGAAGAGGCGGTGATAGCTTCCATCGGCGATCCAAGGCTGATTGCCAGGACAATTTTTGAGGCCAACGAGAATGCAAAGGGCAGCGGATCCGGAAGAACTTACTATGAATCCTATTCCGGCGCGGATCGGAATGTGTATGAGGAGCCGGAAAATTTCGGACGTCATATGCATTACATTGACTTGAGTAAATGGTACTGGAAGCTTTTGGGAGTTGTGGTGTTTATCCTGTTTTTCTTTCTGATTGCCAGCATTGTTACAGGGATTTTCAGCCTTCTGATGCCTATTATGGGCCCCTTGCTTTTGATATTTCTCATTGTCTGGTTTGTAAGAGGTTCGAAACGATAAAGTCAAATATATTTAATAAATTCAAATAAATATTACAAATGTATGACGGCAGTCATGACGCATAAAGCGCCATGACTGCCGTTTTTGCTTGACAAATACGAGGAATAAGTATATAATTCGAAATGTAACAATTATGTAACAACTTAAAGAAGTTTTGCGGAAACGACAGAAAAACGTAAAAACAGGAGATTTAATATGAAGAATAAAATGTGGAAGGCGATGGGGCTTTTAGGGCTTTTAGCAAGCTTAAGCGGAATTCCCCAGGTAGAGGCGAAAGCAGCGGAGATTGCTGTGGAAACCAGCACAACACTTTATGCGAAGATGGATATGCCTGTGTCTGT
Organism: Hungatella sp.; assembly: GCA_031270005.1. Classification (GTDB taxonomy): domain Bacteria; phylum Bacillota; class Clostridia; order Lachnospirales; family Lachnospiraceae; genus Lacrimispora. Next base: position 5,980 of record JAISYJ010000039.1, read on the forward strand.
CAGAGAAGCTGCCGATACAGCAGGAACGGCTCTTTCCCTGGCTGGGGAAGGCCAGACTTATGAAGTGGTTGAATCCCCAAAGGATGGATGGCTTAAAATAAAAACTCCTGAAGGAGAAGGTTACATAGAAAGCGGTGCTGTGACCCTGATTGAGAAAACTCAGGAAAAGGTGGACAAGTCTGTTCTGCAGCGCCAGAAAATCGTAGATTATGCGCTTCAGTTTGTGGGCGGACGCTATGTCTACGGAGGAGTCAATCCCAAAACAGGAGTGGACTGTTCCGGGTTTACCAGCTATGTGTTAAGGAATGCGGCCGGAGTCAATTTAAGCCATAGCTCTAAGTCTCAGTCAAGGGAAGGACGCAGTGTCAGCTACGAGGAAGCCCGCGCGGGAGATTTGGTATTTTATGGAAAAAATGGTTCTATTAACCATGTGGCCTTATACATGGGAGACGGCCGGGTAGTCCATGCTTCCACAGAAAAGACCGGAATTATCGTAACAAACGTCATGTATCGCAAGCCTGTGAAATTTGTCAGGGTTTTAAACTAAAATATTTCGAAATTCGTGCACTTTTAAATAATACTTGACGAAAAGATAAAATAATTGTATAATAACCGTAATGAATTTAATATTTACGTAACATTTGAAAATCAAAAAGTAAAAATAGGAGCAGATTTCCCGATGATAAATAAAGCATGGAAAACGTTAGGACTTATGGCTTTTTGCGGAGCAATGGTAGTGGCAGTTCCTTCAGATGTAAGAGCAGATGAAATTTCCGGTCCAGGACTCACTTATGGGAATTATATGGTGACCGTTGATGCAGATAATGTAACGATCAGCAAGGATGAAGCTGGTCAGGAAGCGCTCATGACCGCTTCTAAAGGATCTTCCTTTGAAGTTATACAGGATATGGGCGATGGATACATGAAAGTTAAGATTAATGATACATATGGCTATATGCCGGTAGAGGGCAATGCAACCGTATCCTCAACTGATGAGGAAACACTGGCTGCATTGGATGTAAAGGTTCAGGCAGAGGAAGCCGTTAATTTCAGACAGAGCATTGTTAATTACGCACTTCAGTTCGTAGGCGGACGTTACGCTTATGGCGGCAGCGATCCACGCACCGGAGTAGACTGTTCCGGATTTACCAGATATGTGATGCAGCACGCAGCCGGCCTTACCTTAAACCGTTCCTCAGGTGGACAGGCTTCCCAGGGAAGAGCAGTCAGCGTAGATCAGATGCGCCCAGGCGATTTGATTTTTTATGGAAAAGGATCATCCATAAACCATGTTGCCATGTTTATTGGCAATGGACAGGTAGTACATTCATCAACTTATAGTACAGGTATTAAGACTTCTCCGTGGAATTATCGGACACCTGTAAAAATTGTCAATGTTCTTGGCGATTAATGAATTAGCGGACAACCGGATTTTGGAAAGGGATATAAGACCCTCGGCATTTTATGCCGGGGGTCTTTTGATGGTGCCATCAGTTATGTATCCTGCTTTTACCATAGTCAAGCGGATATTCGCAATCCGCGGCCCTGCTTGCTCACAGCGTGCCCCGATTCACCGGGCATAACCGAATAGCAGCTATCGCTGCTTGATTCGGTTAAAAAAAGAGAAACAGCCGGAATAGGGGAGCTATCTCGGCTGCTTCTGAGGGGAGTATAAATAATTAATAAGGATGAGGGGAAAACCCCTCATTTTGATTATAATATAGCTATGATAAAAATGCAAAGTATTTTTACAAAATACAGCCGCATTTTCGAATAATATGCCATTTATTCTTTAATTTTAAAATAAAAAAACAATTGTATAATATTTTTGAATCACGCCATACTAACGATGTAACGAAAAACGCCGACAGGAGGTATTTATTATGTCCAAGAATAACTACAATGATATGGAAAATTCCAGAAACTCCCAGAACAACAATCAGAACAACAACCAGAACAACAACCAGAACAACAATCAGAACAATAGCCGTAACTCCAGCAAGGATAACAGCCGTAACTCCAGCAAGGATTGCTGCCGCGATTCCAGCAGGGACAGCAGCCGTGATTCCAGCAGAGACAGCAGCCGTGATTCCAGCAAAGACAACAACCGCAACAGATTCAACTAATAACGGAAGCTGATCCAATTGTTCTTGAGAAAAGGCGTGGGAAAGTGACAAAGAGGTCCTTTCCCGCGTTTTTTTGTTGAAATTTTCCTGATTCTAAATGATTTTCGCAAACCTGAAAATATGGAATATATTATTACTAGAAAGGACAGGTGATAGTATGTTTAAGACCATACCGATTTGGGAAGTCGATCATTATATCAATTATTACAGTGATATTATGATTATAGATCTTCGCAGTCAATCGTCCTACAGGCAATCCCATATTCAGGGAGCGGTAAATCTGCCATATGAAGATATGGATCGTTGGGTGAGCAGCTTGCCAAAGGATAAACTTTTGATATTTTACTGTTCCCGCGGCGGACAAAGCATGATGGCCTGCAGGAAATTGGAGCAGTCCGGATATAATGTGGTCAATATAGCCAATGGAATCGCATATTACAGAGGAAAATATATGGTTCGCGGATAGGTAAATTCATTGACAGAAATGCCCCGCTAGCCTTAAAATATACCTATTAAATACAAAAGGAGAAAATAACTTATGAAATATATGATTGCTTCCGACATTCATGGCTCTGCCTATTTTTGCAGGAAGCTGTTAGATGTATATAAATCTTCCGGAGCAGGCAGGCTGATCCTGTTAGGTGATATTCTTTATCATGGTCCCAGAAATGACCTTCCAAGGGAGTATGCTCCAAAAGAGGTGATTTCCATGTTAAATGGCTGCAAGGACCAGATCTACAGTGTACGGGGAAACTGTGACACAGAAGTGGATCAGATGGTGCTGGAATTCCCAATTCTGGGGGACTATGCCCTGCTTGCTGCCCCCGGCCTGACAATCTATGCCACTCACGGACACATTTATAATAGGGAAAACCTGCCTCCGCTACAGAAGGGAGACATTCTGCTTCATGGACACACTCATATCCTGACCGCAGAGCGTTTTGGCGATATTACCATATTAAATCCAGGCTCCGTGTCCATTCCAAAGGGCGGCAATCCACCTACTTACGGAATGCTGGAGGATAAGGTGTTCCGTATCATGGATTTTGACGGGAATGTTATAAAAGAAATGAACTTAGGAGAATAAAGTGAAAAAAACATTTGAACTGATCGCACCCTGTCATTTTGGCATGGAAGCGGTTTTGAAAAGAGAGATCACGGATCTGGGCTATGACATTGCATCAGTAGAAGACGGAAGAGTCACCTTTATTGGAGATGATGAGGCTATCTGCCGTGCCAATGTATTTCTGCGTACTGCAGAAAGAGTTTTACTAAAAGTGGGAAGCTTTCATGCGGAAACTTTTGAAGAGCTTTTTCAGGGGACCAGGGCAATTTGCTGGGAGGATTATATTCCTCAGGAAGGTAAATTCTGGGTCGCTAAGGCTTCCTCTATTAAAAGTAAGTTATTCAGCCCCTCAGATATCCAGTCCATCATGAAGAAAGCCATGGTGGAGCGGTTAAAAGGGGCTTATGGCGTTCAGTGGTTTCCGGAGAGCGGAAGCAGCTACCCTCTGCGTGTATTCCTTCATAAGGATGAGGTGACCATTGGTATTGATACCACGGGAGATTCCCTCCATAGGAGAGGATACCGTACATTAACCAGCAAGGCTCCTATTACGGAGACCCTTGCTGCCGCCCTTATTATGCTGACTCCATGGAACAAGGACCGGATCCTGGTAGACCCTTTCTGCGGAAGCGGAACCTTTGTGATCGAAGCGGCCATGATGGCGGCCAACATGGCACCAGGCATGAACCGTTCCTTTCTTGCCGAGGACTGGAAAAACCTGATTCCAAGAAAATGCTGGTATGAGACAATGGATGAGGCAAATGACCTTTTTGATTCCGATGTCAAGGTGGATATACAGGGCTATGACATAGACGGTGAGATTGTAAAGGCTGCCAGAGCCAATGCAGAATCAGCCGGAGTGGACCATATGATTCATTTTCAGCAAAGACCTCTGGCTTCCTTAAGCCATCCAAAAAAATATGGTTTTATCATTACGAATCCGCCTTACGGGGAACGAATTGAGGAAAAGAAGAATTTACCGGAGCTGTACCGGCAGATCGGGGAGCGGTATAAGGCTCTTGACGCCTGGTCCTTATACATGATCACTGCTTATGAGGACGCTGAGAAATACATCGGCAGAAAGGCGGATAAAAACCGGAAGATTTATAATGGTATGATGAAAACTTATTTCTATCAGTTTATGGGGCCAAAGCCCCCAAAAAGAAAAGTGGGAGATTCGGTTGAAGAATAAAAAATGGTTTTTCCTCCTTCTGATGATCCTCTGTTTTTCCGCAGGCTTCCGGATCGCTGGTCCGGAGCCTGCTCCTGCGGACAAAGCAGGCCGTGATTATTTGGAAGAGTCGGGAAGCGTCGAGGCATTTAGCCGGATGCCGTCATCGAAAACGGAAGTTTTAAATAAACAGCTCCCGTACTTCTATGATGGGAGAAAGGAAGGCCGGGTTCCCTCTGTTAAAAACCAGGGCACTATTGGAACCTGCTGGGCCTTTGCCTCGCTGCAGGCTTTGGAAGCAGCGCTGCTGCCAGATGAAAGCTATGATTTTTCGGAAGACCATATGTCTTTAAACAATGGATTTTGCATCCCTCAGGAAGAAGGCGGGGAATATACCATGTCAATGGCCTATCTGCTGTCATGGAGAGGGCCGGTATTGGAAGCAGACGACCCATACGGCGACGGCATTTCGCCTGACGGTTTAAAAGCGGAAAAACATGTCCAGGAGATCCAGATTCTTCCAGATAAGGATTATGAGAAGATCAAACGGGCTGTTCTTGCGTATGGCGGGGTCCAAAGCTCCCTTTACACTTCCATGGAGGCTGGGGACAGCCGGTCTGAATCCTACAATGATGAGGCCTTCGCTTATTGCTATACAGGCCCTGAGCTGCCCAACCATGATTCCGTGATCATTGGCTGGGATGATGCTTATCCTAAGGAGAATTTTCAAGGGGAAGTTCAGGGAGACGGGGCATTTATCTGTATGAACAGCTGGGGGAATGGATTCGGAGACCAGGGATATTTTTATGTATCCTATTATGATTCCAATATTGGAATTAGTAACATTGTTTATACGGTTGTGGAAGATACGGATAATTATGATCATATTTATCAGACGGATATCCGGGGCTGGGTCGGCCAGCTGGGATATGGACAAGATACCATGTGGTTTTCCAATGTATATGAAGCAGGAGCTTCCCAGCGCCTTGAAGCGGCAGGCTTCTATGCCACAGGTCCCGGCACCTCCTATGAGGTTTACGTGGTACATCATGCGGGGAAAGAATCCGACATTTTGGAAGGCCGGGATTTTAACCGGAAGGTTTTTCTTTCTAAGGGGAGCTTTGACTATGGGGGATATTATACGGTGCCTCTTAAGGGAAATCAGCCGGAAGGCTTAGAAATTTCCCAAGGGGAACGGTTTGCAGTAATCGTAAAAATCACCACGCCTGATGCAGTCCATCCTGCGGCCATTGAGTATGATGCGGGAGATGGACGTACCTTTGTCAATGTTTCAGACGGGGAAGGTTACATCAGCGCTGATGGCATGACATGGGAACGGGCCGAAGAAAAGAACTGTAACCTGTGTTTAAAGGCGTACACAAAAGACCGGTGAAAATGTTTATGGAGGACGGAAGAGATGAGCGACAAAAAGATCGTATTTGCCACAGGGAATGAAGGGAAAATGAGAGAGATCAGGGAGATCCTAAAGGACCTGGGAATGGAGATTCTCTCCATGAAAGAGGCCGGTGCAAGCCTGGATATTGTGGAGAATGGAGCTACATTTGGGGAAAACGCTGAGATAAAGGCCAGGGAAGTGTGGAAAGTGACCGGAGGAATCGTGCTTGCAGATGATTCCGGCCTGGTGGTAGACTGCTTAAACGGAGAACCTGGAATCCTTTCTGCCAGATATATGGGAGAAGACACTTCCTATGAGATCAAAAACCAGAATATCCTTGACCGGGCTGCCCATGCAAAGGGCAGGGAACGAAGCGCCCGTTTTGTATGCAATATCGCCGCAGTGCTTCCGGATGGACAGGTGATCCATACGGAAGAGTCCATGGAAGGTCTTCTTGCTGACCGGCCCGCCGGAGAAGGCGGTTTTGGCTATGATCCTATCCTCTATATACCGGAATTCGGAGTGACCAGCGCCCAGCTTACCCTGGAACAGAAGAATAAGATCAGCCACCGGGGAAAAGCCCTGGAAGCCATGAAAGGTCAGCTTATGGAAGTTTTTACAGGAGGGGAGAATAATGAAGATACTGATTGTCAGTGATACGCACCGCAAAGATGAGAGTTTACATAAGATCATTACAGAAATCGGGCCGCTGGACATGCTGATCCACCTGGGGGATTCGGAAGGCAGCGAAGATAAAATAGCCGGCTGGATTCCCCCTGGCTGTGAGCTTCAGATGGTACTTGGCAACAATGATTTTTTCTCAGAACTGGAACGGGAGAGGGAAGTGAAAATAGGGAAGTACCGGGCTTTGCTTACCCATGGTCATTATTATAATGTATCCCTTGGAGTTGAGCGCCTGGAACAGGAGGCGGCGGAAAGAGGCCTTGATATCGCCATGTATGGTCATACCCACAGACCTTATTATGAGGTACATAATGGGATTACGATCTTAAATCCAGGCAGCCTTTCCTATCCCAGGCAGGAAGGGAGAAAGCCATCTTACATGATAATGGAGACTAATGAACAGGGTGAGGCACATTTTACCCTGAAATTTCTGGAGAAATAAACACTTAAGGAGCTACTGCAAAAAAGCAATTTATACTTTTTGCAGTAACTCCATACTTTTTATAGTTCTATTTCCAGCCATCAGGCAGATAAGCCAGAGTATTTTCGATCATGCCGTCTGCCAGTTTTTTAATTTCTTCTTCCCCGGCCCGGCCTTTTACCAGAGGATCGTTTAAGAAGGCCTCATACACCAGGGAGCGGTCATAAGTGAGCGCGGCTTCCAGAATGAGCTGATGGTTGGCAGCATGGGGCCTGATCAGTTCAAGGACATTTTCCGGTATGGAGCCAGCTGCCACCGGTTTAATGCTGTCCCGGCTGAACAGGGCGTTGGTTTCAACAACGGCTTCTGCCGGCAGGTTTGGAATCTGTAAGAAAGAATTGGGAATATTGACATTGCTCACGGTTTTTTCAAGGCCGCACAGGGCTTTGATCAGAAGGATTCCTTCTTCTCCTGATGCTTTCAGTTCAATGTCCTCTTCTCCCCCTGCAAAGCGATGGCTCTTGGCCAAACGGTTTTTTAAATCCTCTTTTCTCCAGGCAACAGCAGTGAGTCCGAATTTCCAGCTCTTTACGGTTTCCGGATCCCTTAAGTAATCGCTTCCAGGCATGAATTCTGCAAGGTGGCGGTCACCGGCGGCAGCGATCAGGCCATAGCGGCGGAAGAGATCAAATTTCACTCTGTGAGCGCACTCAAAGCTGTTATTTGCCCAGTTCTTATCCGGCTCATTGTAGCCCTCCTCATAGTGGGCTTCAATATAATCACGGTAAACAGGGAATAAGTCGATTCCCTTGTAGGAGGCCTGGTCAAACCAGGTAAAATGATTGATTCCCAGAACGTTTACATTGATGTCCCGGCGGTCAATGTTTTCAAAGCCAAAGGTTTCTTCACAGATTCCCTTTAAAACCTTCTGGGTACCGAACACTTCATGGCAGCAGCCGAAAGCCTTGATCTGGGGAAATACGTGGTAAAGAGTCTTTACGCACAGGGACATTGGATTTGTGTAGTTGATGATCCAGGCATTTGGCGAATATTCTTTTACTGCCTCTGCAATGGTTACAAACATGGGGATGGTACGGAGAGCACGGACCATTCCTCCAGGGCCTGCGGTATCACCAACGGACTGGTAGATGCCAAGCCTTTCAGGAAGATGGACGTCAGAATCCATCTCATCAAAGGTTCCCGGGAGAATGGAGATGACTGCAAGGTCACATCCGGTCAGAGCTTCCTTTAAGGAGGCTGCTGTGACGTAATTCCATTTTCCGGTAGTATCCTTTCTGTTTGTCAGCTTGTTGCCGATTGTTTCATTATTTTTTGCGGCTGACTCATCGATGTCATATAAACGGATGGTTCCGCTTAAAGAATCGTCCATGGAAAGATCCGTCATAAAGGTCCAGGCCCAGCCTCTGGAGCCGCCGCCGATATAGGCGATATTAATATCGCTTACTTTATTGTCTGCATATTTCATAAGGGTTTCCTCCTGTTAAAAGAATTCGTTTCATAAAAGGTTTCTTACAAAGTGGTATTTCATTTTACTATTGGGCTGAAAAGCAGCCCTTTTTTCTTCACTTGCGTTGCAAGTTCAGATAAGCTATATTATGAAAACAAAAGATGTTTTCATAATCGGATGGACGGGGTAAAGTACGCCCCTTTTATCCTCACTTGCGTTGCAAGTGAGGATAAACTATATTATAATGGATTATAGTATTATAAATCTTATATAATTGGGACCTTTTTTAATAAAATCATACTTTTGGCTACTATTTCGGAGGCTGGAATGGAAAAAACCATATTTTCGGAGAGCATGGAGGGACTCACCATTGATGAGGTGGTCCGGGACCAGGAATATTCCATGACCATGAAGCATTTTCATGATACCTATGAGCTTTATTTTCTTCTGGAAGGAGAACGTTACTATTTCATAGAAAAAGAGACCTATTATGTGAAAACAGGGGATGTAGTTTTGGTAAACCGGGAACAGATACATAAGACAAGCCAGGCGGGAAGCAAGAGGCATGACAGGATTCTTCTCCAGCTAAGCGGGAGGGTTTTGGAACCATGGCTTAAGCTGGCAGGGGTATCTTCCCTTGAGAAGCTGTTCGGAGATTATTATGGAGTGGCCGGGCTGTCCCAGGGAGAATGGGAAGAAATGAAAGAACTCTTGCTTGGAATCTCCGAGGAACTGATCCACAGGAGAGAACGGTATGAGACAATGGTAAGGCTTAAGCTTTCCCAGATTTTAGTAATGGTCTACCGAAACAGGAAGAAAACCTTACTTAAGGAGATGCCACCGACAGTACAGACTGCAAAGCATGGAAAGGTGCATGAGGTGGCGGAATATTTAACACTTCACTGCGAGACAGGAGAGAGCTTAGAAGAGCTGGCAGAGGCTTTTTTTATCAGCAAATCCTATTTAAGCAGAATCTTCCGGGAGGTGACCGGATTTTCCGTAAATGAATACCGGAACTTAGCAAGAGTGAGAAAAGCCAAAGAGCTTCTGGCAAACAGCGGGTATTCCATTACGGAAATATCGGAAATTCTTGGATTTGAAAGTATTACCTATTTTGAACGGGTATTTAAAAAGCATACGGATGTGACACCTTTAAAATACAGAAAGGCTGGGAGAGAGGCCTAGTGACATAAGAGGCAGCAGATAGGGGGTATGAGGCATAAAAGGAAGGAACATGGCAAGAGTACAGCCATGTTCCTTTTTTCCTTTCCAGGCAGTATTGCTGGAAGGTTATTCCTTATCCAGGGCCTCGTACAAAGCGGTCAGGGTAAGGGCCTGCCCATAAGCCATAGGCATGAGTGCAATGTTCTTATAATGGCTGGAATCCATGCCGATTCCGGTTCCGGCCGATACGTTTAACACCGTTCCATCTTCAGAAATATTGGCACAAATAGCTTTAATGGCCCGGTCAGCAGAAGCCTTGCAGGAATCGTCAAGGATTCCTGCCTTTACACCCCTTAAAAGCCCGGCGGCAATGGCTGCAGAGCCTGAGACTTCACCGTAGCTGGAATCGTCGGTGAGAACGGTGTTCCACAGTCCTGAGGTCGACTGAAGGCGTAAAAGGGCAAAAGCCTGGGATTTGAAGGTGTCGGTCAGGAAAGACTTCACTCCTTTGTCCAAGCCTTCCCCGCAGGTATCTAAGTATTCCATGATCCCGTAGGTAAACCAGGAGTTTCCTCTGCACCAGAAGATGCCTCCGAAATTATCCATGCGCTCAAAGCTGAAGCCGTGATGGAAGAGGCCGGTCTGTTTGTCAAAGAGATATTTGATATGGACCAGGAACTGATGAAGGGCTTCGTCTTTCCAAAGGGTGTTCCCGGATATGTATCCCATTCGATTTAAGAAAAGCACGGACATGAATAAAGTGTCCACCCAGATCTGTCCATCATTTAAACTTAAGCCATCCCTGTTTCCGATGGCACTGGTCACATGCTGGAATCCGTTGTCAGGGGTCTTTGGCAGGTCATTGATGAGCCAGTCCGCCCTCTGAGCACACAGGTTGTAAAATTCCTCCGGATTGCCAAGACTTTCGTATAAAAAGGACAGGGGAAGAAATGGAGCTGTGGTATTAATGTTTTTGGAAGGAAGTCCCTTCTTTAGATGGCCGCTGTACCACTTTTCAAAGAATGGGAGATACCGGCCGTCTCCGTAAAATTCCTGGAGCTTGTATAAGCCATACAGTCCGACTCCCTGGGGCCAGTCCCATTCCTCTATGCCGAAATCCCTTTGGATGAGTCCCTTTTTTGTGTCAGTGCTGCTGACGTTCTTGTCCTTGTCATAGTCATATCCTCCAAGATTCATCAGTTTATCCACAACCAAATGGATTTTTTCAAGCAGCAGCTCATTTGTCATCATTGTTCTTTCTCCTTTTCCGTGTCTGATTAAAGTTTGTTTTTCAGCTTTTCTATATATTCGGTCGGCGGAAAGCCGGTATACCGCTTAAATACCTGACTGAAGTATTGGGGATTGCTGCCGAATCCTACCTGGCGGGCAATGTGCTTTATGTTATCGCTGTGGTAATAAGTCATCAGCCGGATTGCTTCCTCCATCCGTTCTTTATTTAAGTAGTCGGAAAAATGCATCCCCTCTTCCTTTACGAACTGTTTGCTTAAGTAGCCTACGCTTACAAAAAGATAATTCTCAGCCAGCCACTTTAAAGAAAGATTTTCAGAATATAAATGTTCCCTGATGTAGGCTTTTAAAAGGGCGATGTTGGAGCTTGCCTTATGAGCTCCGCATACGGTGTCTTTCCGGACCAGCACCACACGAAGAAGCTCCCGGATTCCGGACACAGTATCACAGGAGTAGAGACGCCGGAAAAAGTCACAGGCAGCGTCTACAGGAAGCTTTTCCCGTTCCGGCCCTGTCTGAAGGAATAAACCTAATGCAAGGTTTCTTGCAGTGGATAAGGGGATGGAGTCCATAAAAACAGAATCAAGGAGTTCTCCGGCCTGTATGGTATCCACGGCAGAGATTATGGAGTCCTCAAGCCGGCTGATCATCCAGGGGGAAGCAATGTGGTTTCTGATTTCATGGGCATCTTCGCCCTCGCCGATGAGAAGGATCCGCTCAAAGCGGGAAACCTTCTGAATGATCTCCTGAAAAAGCTTTTCGGCTGAATCCCTGTGAAGGAATTTCGCCTCAAAGGTGACGGACTGGCCGGGATACCGGAGACTGGTTATGGCACTTTCCATCCGTTCCTGGATTGCCAGGGTAAAGGCCGGGAATATAAGGAGGGCAGTGTTTTTTACATAAAGTATGGAAAACTGCAGGGGGACCTTGGAATCCTCTAAAAGCTTTCTGACGTCACAAATAAAGCTTTTTAAATAGCTTTCCTCCACAAAGGAACAGATGCAGGCATAAATGCAGTTCTTTGGAAGGGATAAAAGGCCCTGGTATTTACGGAATACGGCTGAAAAGGAATCCTGGTGCTCCAGTGCTTCCATAATAAAGCTCTGTTCCAGGGGAAAGTGCAGGCCTCTTAAAAAATCCTGCTGCTGCATCTTCCTGCTTTCTTCTTCCTCAAGGCGTTCCTTTCTTATGGAGACCAGAGATTCGACCAGCTCATTTTTATCTGTTGGTTTTAAAAGATAATACCGGACCCCGTATTTCATGGCCTGTTTGGCATATTCAAAATCATTGTAGCCGGAAAGAAGGAGAAAGGTGATATGGGAATCTGATTTTATGGAACGTTCAATTAAGTCCAGGCCGTTTAGGATGGGCATCCGGATGTCCGTAATCACCACATCCGGATAATCGTCACAGATGATATCGTAGGCCTCCATCCCATTTTTCGCAGTGGCGATGAGCTTATAGCCGATGGACTCATAGTCGATCATTTGGGAAAGAGCCTCTCTTATAATCTGTTCATCATCTACAATCATCAGTCTCAGCATCTCAAATCTCCCCTTCCTTAGGAATGGACAGCATTACGACTGCCATTTCTTTTTCATTATAAAATTTCAGGCCATAATGTTCTCCATAAAGCAGCTTAAGCCGGGAATGAATGTTGGTCAGGCCTACACCGGAGCCTTGTGGCTTGATCTCCTTGTGCCGGATCTTTTCTAAAAGATCCGGTTCAAACCGGGAGCCGGTGTTGGATACCCGGATCTCATAGTCTTTCTCCATTTCCTCAATGACGACCCGTATCATGCACATCTCATCAGTATCCTCCATGGCGTGCTTTAAGGCATTTTCAACCAGGGGCTGAATACAGAGCTTGGGAACGAAAATATGGGAAATGTTTTCCGGTATCTTAAGCTCAAAGTGAAGCCTGTCCTTAAAACGTATTTCCTGAATGCGGATGTAATTATCCAGCACCTCCAGCTCATCTTCAAGAGGTATGATGTCTTTTTGTCCGGAAATGGAGGCCCGGAACAGATTACCAAGGGAACGCACCATAACAGAGATGTCTTCGGCCCCGTATTTCTGCGCCATCCAGTTGATGGTATCCAGAGTATTATATAAAAAGTGTGGATTGATCTGCTGCTGGAGCATCTTAATGGTGGAGTCCCTCAGAAGAAGCTGCTTGTCATAATTTTCATCCCGCAGGACCTTGACGCTGTGGGTCATTTCATCAAAGCTTCGGTGAAGCTGTCCGATTTCATCCTGGCGGTTTTCATAGTCATAGCATTCTACATTACAGGCAGGGGATTCCCCGCTTCCGAACTTCTGGATCTTTTCAATCAGATAATCCAGGTGGTGGAAGATATGGCGGAAAATCAGGTTCACATAAGTTGCAGTTATGAAAATGATAAAGACAGTAAATACAAGGATCTGAAGGTTCATAAGCTGAATCCTGTAAAACAGCGGATCGTAATCCCTGAAATAGATATAGTTCCAGTTCACATAGGGAACATGGCCGATAATGATAAATTCCTTTTTATCGTCCAGTGTGGAAATGCGGTAGGTGTTCTCTTGCTGTTTGTTGCCTGCAATAATTTCCGCACAGTATGCATCGTGAAAGGCAGCTGCGGGGTAAATCCTCTTTTCTCCTGACATCAGGATGAAATTGGAGTTTTCCACAAGGATGCCGGCACTTCTTAAGCCGTCATCAATCATTCGTTCCATGTCCACCGTAATGTAGAGACCGGCCAGCTTTTTTAAGTTTAAATATTTAAGCTTTAATATCTGCCTGGAGCATACTGTATCGTCTCCCGGTTTCATGGCAGGTACCCAGACTGCTTTTCCCTTTAGGATGCTGGTTATTTCGTTAAGCTCCTTTTGATTGAATTTAAGGATCTCGTCAGAGCTTCCCATACAGATATTGGTTCCGTCAGCCAGGATAATGTTAATGGACTTTATATATTTGCTGCGGTAGACATAGGAGTAAAGCTGCTGGTAAATATCCCGGCGAGCCAGGGACCGGCGGTTGTTGTAAGGATTATCAGCTAAAAACACCAGATTATCCTGAAGAATGGGGTCCCCGATCATGCTGTATGATATGCTTTGGATCAACTGCATTTCCGATTCCAGATAAGTGGTTACATGATTTAAGGAATTGGCATTGGTGCGGTACAGCTCCTCATTATAGCGTAAGGTGAGAATCCTGATGCTTATAAGGAAGGTAATACAAAGCGCCAGCAGGGCCAGCAAGAAAATGGTCAGTATTTTTTTGTATAAGGACAGGTCGTTAAACCATACAGTACATCGTTTCATAATCACATATCCTTTCCCGAGTAATCGTATTATATAGTAAAAAAGTAAAAAAAGAAATTGCAAAACCGCTTAAAATCACATAAAGCTGTTTTTTTAATCATAAAAAGCCGAATTTTAACATTACCGTTGTACATATTTGCCATAAAATATGGATAACACAAATAATTTAAAGGGAGGTTTTACAAGTGAGAAAGAGATTATTAGCAACATCACTTGCTGCATTGCTTGCAGCGACATCTTTGACCGCCTGTGGTTCCAAGACAGAAAACGTGGATACAGCAATGACTGAGGCAGCAGCAGAGGCGTCAACCACAAAGGCAGATGACGGGACACAGACAGCATCAGGGGATAAGGTGACCTTAAACATTTGCTGGTGGGGCAATCAGACCAGAAATGACGTAACAAAAAAAGCTGCGGATTTATACATGAGTAAAAATCCAAATGTGGAGATCAAGGTTGAGTTTACCGACTGGGGCGGTTACTGGGACAAGCTTTCTGCTATGGCAGCCGGCGGCAATTTACCGGATATCATCCAGATGGACTATTCCTACTTAAACCAGTACCAGAAGAGCGGACAGCTGGCTGATTTGTCCGAATTTATGTCCTCAGGCGTCATTGATACTTCAAAGATTCCGGCAAGCATCATTGAGAGCGGTTCTATCGATGGAAAATGCTATGCTTTAAGCCTTGGAAGCAATGCTCCTTTAATGGTTTATGATAAGGCCATTGTAGAAAAAGCCGGAGTGACCATTCCTGAGCAGATGACCTTTGATGAATTATATGATATTTCCAAAACCATTTACGAGAAAACAGGTGTTAAGACCGTTTATGACGGCTGGATCAACATGCTGCAGATGACGGCAAGAACCAATGGTTCCCATATCTTTGATGAGTTGATTGAGGGCAAAGAAGATTCTACGATGATACATTTCGCCAATGTGGAGAAATTCCAGAAAGCAGAATTTTCCATTGCACCAGATATCCTGGTAGAAAAGAACCCGGATAACATTGAAACAAAGCCGATTGTAGATGAAACCACATGGAATGACTTCCCATATTCCAATCAGTTTATCAGTCTTTCAAATGCAGCCGGAAGAGAGTTAGAAGTAACGATGAACCCGATTCTGGCAAACGGAACACAGAATATGTATTTAAAGCCAAGCCAGTTCTTCTCCATTGCTGAAACTTCGGGGAACAAAGAGGAAGCTGCAAAATTCATTGACTGGTTCACCAACAGCGTGGAATGTAATGAAATCCTTATGGCAGAAAGAGGAATCCCGATTAATACTGAGGTAGCGGATGCGATTAAACCAAAGGTAGATGCTGTTGCGCAGAAGGTATTTGACTATGTTGCAAAGGTTTCAGAGATTGCGGTTCCCATTGATGCTCCAGATCCGGCCGGCAAGGGCGAAGTGGAGGCATTGACCAAGAGTGTGGTAGAAGCAATCCGCTATGGTGATACAACCGCTGAGGAAGCGGCAGCCAGCTTTGTGCCTGAAGCGAAAAAGATTTTGGAAGAAGCAGCGAAATAGTGACAGAAAAGTCTGGAGGGAATAAGATGAAGAACAATCAAATGATCCCCAAAAGAAAAAAATCATTTTCCCAGGTCATGAACACACCGAAGGTTGCAGGATATGTATTTATCCTGCCCTTCATCATAGGCTTTCTTGCCTTTCTGGCCGTTCCGATGATTTTTTCTTTAGGGTTTTCGTTTACCAGATACAATATTTTAAAATCACCGGTTTTTATAGGTCTGGAAAATTACAAAACCATGTTTACAGCGGATCCAAAATTTTGGAAGGTATTTGGCGTGACCATGTACTATGTTCTGTTTTCGGTTCCCCTCCGGCTTCTCATGGCTTTACTTGTAGCCATGCTGCTTGTAAAAAGCACCAGATTGTCCGGTTTTTACAGGGCTGTTTATTATCTTCCTTCTATCATTGGCTCCAGCGTGGCTGTTGCCATTCTCTGGAAGCGGATGTTTGCCAGTGACGGTGTAATTAATGCAATTTTAAAGATCTTTGGACTGCCCTCCGACATTGCATGGCTGGGAAGATCGGATACTGCGATCTGGACCCTGATTATCCTTGCTGTCTGGCAGTTCGGTTCTTCCATGCTCATATTTTTATCCGGTTTAAAGCAGATTCCCATAAGTCTTTATGAGGCGGCTACCGTAGATGGCGCAAACAGTATTCAGCGTTTCTTTAAGATCACGATTCCAATGCTGACGCCGACGATATTCTTTAACCTTATTAACCAGCTGATCAACGGCTTTATGGCATTTACCCAAAGCTATATTATTACCCAGGGAAAACCCAAGGATACCACACTGTTTTATACAGTATATATGTACCAGAATTCCTTTACGTATAATAAGCTGGGCTACGGCTGTGCAATGGCATGGTTCATGGTGTTCGTTGTTGGGCTTTTGACCTTTATACTTTTCAAGACACAGAAGAAATGGGTATATTATGAATCAGAAGGGTGATAAGATATGAAAACAGGATATAAAGAAAGAAGAATAGCCACCACAGTGGTTTATCATGTGTTCACCTTTTTGCTGGCATGTGTTATGATATATCCCCTTGTGTGGATGGTGATGAGTTCCTTTAAGAATTCCAATGAGATATTCCGGACTGCTGCCAAACTGCTGCCTGATAAATTTTCCTTTGAAAACTATCGCATAGGCTGGCAGGGGTTTGCCGGCTACCGTTTTGGTATATTTTTTAAAAATTCCTTTATCATTGCAGGCCTTTCCACTGTTGGGGCGGTCGTTTCTTCCGCCATTGTAGGCTATGGATTTGCCCGCATTGATTTCAAGTTTAAAAATTTCTGGTTCGCATGTATGCTGCTTGCCATGATGCTTCCGTTCCAGATCATTATGATTCCCCAGTATATCATTTTTAACAAAATGGGATGGGTGGGAAGCTATCTTCCCATCATTGTACCTCAGTTTTTTGGCCAGGGCTTTTTCATTTTCTTAAATGTACAGTTTATAAAGGGAATCCCCATTGATTTAGATGAGGCTGCCAGAATGGATGGATGCACCATATACTCCATATTCATAAGGATCATCCTTCCTCTTGTTAAGCCGTCTCTGGTGACCAGTGCCATTTTCTCCTTTATGTGGAGATGGGATGATTTCATGACGGCTCTCCTTTTCTTAAGCGACCCTCTGAAATATCCGGTCAGCTATGCGCTTAAAATGTTTTCCGACCCAACGGCCGGTTCTGACTGGGGCGCAATGTTTGCAATGGCAACCTTTTCCCTGGTTCCTATTTTTATAATTTTCTTAACCATGCAGAAATATCTGGTGGAAGGAATTGCTTCCACAGGAATTAAAGGTTAACACTGATTTTCAGGCAGGAAAACCCCTAAGGGCTTTCCTGCTTTTTAATGGTGATAAATTATCACTGGATATCAGTTGAAGATTTTTCTCGTTTAGCCGCTTGCCCAATGATTGGGAATATCTTATAATTCATTGGTTAGTCAAAACTAACCTCGATTATATGCAAGGAGGAATCTATGAGAAATAGAAATAAGGTTAAATTACTGGCGGCTCTGACTGCCATGAACCTGGTATTTACAATCCAGCCGTCTGCGGGGGAGTGGAGGCAAAATGAAGACCAGTGGCGCTATATTCTGGAAGATGGGCGGGAACAGAGGAATTCGTGGCTGAAAGCAGATGACGGCAAATGGTATCATTTTGATGAGAATGGAATCATGAGAACGGGTTGGTACCAGGACGCGGACCAGAAGTGGTATTATCTGGCGTCAGACGGTTCCATGGCTTCCGGCTGGAAGAAGATCAATGGGAAGTGGTATTACCTGGACTTGGATGGTTCTATGGCTTCCGGCTGGAAAGAGATCAATGGGAAGTGGTATTATCTTGACAAACAGTCAGGAGAAGCTCTGGTAAATGGTTTCACGCCTGATGGATACTATGTGAACGCCAGCGGGGCCTGGAACGGAAGGTCATCCCGGAACTCCTACGATGACAGAGGCTCTGACGGCAAAACCTCCTGGAATAACAATACGGAAGAGAACGGAAACAATCAACCAGGAGGAGACAACGGAAATGGGAATTCGGGAAATAATGGAGCAGATGGCGGTGAAAATCCCTGGAAAAATAAAAGTCCTGTTATCCTGGAACAAACCGGGATCGTATCTGTTCAGGGGCTTCCCTATGCCGTAATATCCTTCTCCGATCAGGCAGAAGGGCTGGAGAAGTTCCGTTATTCCATAGCAGGAAAGGATGCCACATCGTCCGTTACCCCTGTAACGGCCTCCGGCAGAACGGTGAAAATACCTTTGCCGGATGAAAATACCCATACACTGGCCATAACCTCCGGGAAATGGACCGTATCCGTTGTTGCGCTGAGAGAACCGGGAAAGAGTACCGTGGCGGAGAAAGAGCTCATTGAGACGAATCTTTCCCTTCCATCGGATATTCCCTATGTTGTGCTTACAAAGGCAACCATTCCCTTGACCCAGTATGTAAAATTTATCCGGCAGGGTGATTCCCTCTTCATAAAACCCACGGCAACCACAGTAGATACCATGTCAATCCAAGGTCTGGAGGAGGTGCAGAGCCAAAGCACGGAAAAGGAAGACAGCTATATCCTGATAGAAGAAGATAACCGGACCGCGGCCGGTCTTAAGAGCTTTGCTTCGGATGCAGTCGCAAGTGCTACTGCTGCACCTCCTTCCAGCCTGGAGGGAAAGGAAGAGACTGCCGCAATTGCTGTATTGTTTGATCTGGCAGCCAATAATATCATTGCAGATAGTCTGGGAATTAAAACTTCGTCTGTAGAGGCCTTTCTGTCTAAATGGGACACCTCGGAGAAATTAACTGCGTTAAATGGGGATTTGACCCTGAGTACAGAGGCGAAAGACCTTAAAACCAGAGATTGGAAGAAAGCCGGGGATCTGCCCAGGTATGTGAAGTATTTAACTGACAAAGGCGGCTACGGAACAAAAGTAGAGCTTTTAACAGGAAAAACAGACAATACCAATCCGCCTGAGCTGACCATTGCTCCATCATTGAAAGGAAAGAGCGCGGTCATACAGCTCAGTGAGGAAAATGAATCATGGTACCGTTCCATTACTGAAATTGAGATTCCTTACAGTGGAACCAAAACCCATTACTATCAGGAAAATAACACCTTGTCCCAAGATGGGAAAGCAATGACACTGGGAGTAGAGGCCATCAGCGGCCCCATGAATTACACCGGGACTTATGAGGTTACGATTCATTCCTTTGGGTTCGATGATGTGAAAGGCTCTCTTTCTGTAGTAGAACGGGCTCCAAGCTTTGCGCCCACATGGGAGGTCAGCAATAGCCGGTTAAAATTAAAAGCAGAGTTTGCTTACTATGCGGATAGAATAAAAGCAGTTACCGTTAATGGAAACCGGCTGGAATCCGGCAGTTTTTCACATGATATTAATAATCTTTATATATCCTACCGCTATCTGGTAAACGGGAAAAATACCTTTGAAATCCAGGCAGACGGATATGCAAATACCAGCTTTGAGATCGAGTCTCCGGCAGCGTTTGTCACGCCTAAGAAAGTACCATCTGTTAAGGTGAAAGAAGTTATAGACGGCTCTTCGACCATGGTATTTGATATCGGCTCCTGGCAGGAAGAAAGCGAAGAGATGGAATGGTTCCAGGCTTTGGAGGCCGGCCATATTAAGCTGTCATATTCATCATATGGAAGCGTATCAGACCTTTCTATTACAAAAGAAGGAAGCAGCTTTACGGTCACTTCGAAAAAGACCGCAATGTCTTCCTACAACAATTATACCATGCAGATCAATGTACCGGGGTATGACATAGTAACGATAACCTTTATCCCTGTAAAAGCGCCGCCTGCTGTAACGCAGCAATGGAACTTGGAAAATTACAGCCTGAATCTTACCAGCTCTTCTGGTGCGGCTTACTTAAGTTCTCATGTGACAAAGGTGATTTTAAATGGAACGGAGTTAAAAAAGGGAGACAGCGCCGATTATACGGTTTCCTATGACCATGGGATTGAACTTTTTGCCCATAACTTTATTGCAGGAAAGTCATATAATATCCAACTTTATGCCTCCTCCTATGCTTTAAACGTATTGGAAGGAACAGCTCCTGCAGATCTGGCAGCTCCTTTGGAAGCCCCGTCACTGAAGGCGGAAGCAGTTCCAAAGGGAAGCGAGGTAAGAGTACAGGTATCAGGAGAAGCAGGCAAATGGCTGGAAAAGATCCGTTCAGTAACTGTGGCAAGCTCCTCAGGCTCTTCCGGAAGTACGGCTAATTATACGAAGACTGCAAATGAACTAATTTTAAATTCCGCTAATTTTTCCTATACCGGAACCTATATGATCACGGTAAAAGCCGATGGCTACCGGACGGTTCAGACGGAAGTGAAGATCCTGAATACAGTTGCGGTTATGGGAACGGTAAATTATGACGAAGGGCGCCTGGAGCTGTCAGCCGGCGATTCCTATTTTTATGACAAGATAACTGTATCCTTAAATGGAACCGAACTGGCGAAAGGCACAGGATATACGGCAAGCGGAAACAAAATGATTTATATTCCCGCTGTGTTGCTTACGGAGGAAGAAAACCGTCTGGTTTTGTATAATGAGGCATACCAAAAGGTGGAAATGAGCTTTGGCCGGTATTTTGCCGCTAAAACGGCACCAAATCTGGAAATAGAAACAGGAAGTTCCTTAGATAAAGATAATGCGATTGTTCTGAATGTAACAGATGAAGACCAGGAATGGTGGAATTCTCTGGACCAGTCCCACATAAGTGTAAAGCGTTCTTCTTCCGGTCAGACGGTTACAGGATTTACCAGAAACTCTGCACATCAACTGACGGTTAAGTTAAAGGATCCATTGTCATATTCTTACAGCTATACCGTAACAATTTCAGTACCGGGATACCGTTCCTGCAGCCTCACCTTCAGTCCGTACCAGAAAGCACCGGAAATAGAAGAGGAGTGGCTGGAAAATGGGGATCTGCAGCTTTCCACTGATACATTCGGCTATTTCTACAGCTCCTACAACACGGTTTATCTGGATGGCGAGAAGCTGGTCCGTGATACGGATTATAGCCTGAGTACGTATAGTTCGCCCTACAGCCTGACTATTTTAGCAAAGAAATTTACTTCAGGGGAACATTCGGTAAGGATACTCCATACAGGGTATTCCAATTATAAGCCGTATGAAATCACTGTAACAGTTCCGGAAATTCCTGATCATAAGGATATGGAAGCAATGGAATTAATCCTGAAAAAACCAGTTGCAGAAGCAGCAGAGAATCACGGGATAGAAGAAGGAAATAATCCTTCAGAAGAAAATGCGGAAAAAGAAAATATGACAGAAGAAAATGCGGAAAAAGAAAACATGACAGAGGAAAACCCGGAAAAGGAAAACCTGGAAAAGGAAAACCTGGAAAAGGAAAGCCTGGAAAGGGAAAACCCGGCAGAGGAAAGTCTGGAAGAGAGGAATCCGGAGAAAAGAGATCCGGAAGAAAGTCTGACAGAAGAAGCCCTGGAAGAAAAAACGGAGCCGAATGGTGACCGGGATCAAAATAGAGAGGAGGAATTCGAGGAAATTTTGACGGGAGGAGAAGACAGCGGATCATCGGAAGATGGCCAAAAGGAATCTGGTGGTTTAATAGAATAATCAGGTTTTATATATAGAAAAATGGAGGAAGCCGGCAGGAGGGGGATCCTGCCGGCTAAGTATGAAAAAAATGTATATAAAAGGTCTCTCTGGCCTGTTTACAGGTATTAATATACGGTGGAAATGTGTTGAGAATTTGATGGAAATGTGAAGAAAGTGTGAAAGAATAAAAAAAATGGAGCACCGCAGGATTGGGGAAATACGGCACTCCTAAGAAGAGTTATATAAATTATAGCGCAAGTAATCGATTAAGTAAAGAGAAATAAGTAACTTTTTATAGATTGAAAATTGAAAAAGTAAATTCCACCACCACTTACCCAGGTAGAGTTTACCTCTGCACAGTTTATATTTACTCTTTCATACATACATGGTATCTTTATATCTCCTTCTGACAGCAGT
>JAISYJ010000049.1:0-17300 GCA_031270005.1 Hungatella sp.
TACTGCTGTCAGAAGGAGATATAAAGATACCATGTATGTATGAAAGAGTAAATATAAACTGTGCAGAGGTAAACTCTACCTGGGTAAGTGGTGGTGGAATTTACTTTTTCAATTTTCAACTTTCAGAAAAATAAAATAAATAATTGTTAGTTGCAGGGATGGATGATAAAATTAATACAGGTAGGTTTTGGTTTATGTAATTGTTTGGGTTTGATCGCTTAACAATATACGGTAAATCCAAAGCCTGCCTTGTTTATTTTATGCGGCGGCAGAGGACAAAGGTATGCAGGCGGTGAACAATAAGTTGGGAAGGAGAGGCTTTGATCCATATATAAAGGTCATCCTCTATGGTGGGGTTATGCTTGATTGTAATTTCAAGGAAATCAGCGTTTTAAATATGCTTTTGAAAAATACTTACGTGGAAAATGAGAAAGTCATGGAAATGTTTGGTATTTCCCTGCGCACGGTACAAATAGAAATTGCGGCCTTAAATGACAAGCTGAAACATAATGGAAAATCAAATGTAAGGATACGCAATCAGAGGGGAAAGGGATATTATCTGGAGTATCCCACCGAGGCTGGGGCCTGGATCCATGAGCTTAAGCGTTCCTGCTATGGCTATCTGGATATTTCCTTAAATCGGCTTCTGGGCAGGAAGGAAAGGATACAGCATATTATCCGCTGTCTTTTATCTTCGGCAGACGGCGTAAAAGCGGAAGAGCTGGCAGGAATGCTTAACGTCAGCATTGCCACTCTGAATAAGGATATGAGAGCCGTAAGAAAATACTTACTGCTGTATCAGATACAGATTGTTTCAATTCCTTATCACGGGATGAAGGTGAAAGGAGAAGAACTTGCCATCCGTTCCTGCCTTATTGATTTTTGTGATATTTACAATTATTCAGAGCAGAATATCTTTCTTTTTCACTGTTTAAAAGAGTACGGCATTTCCATGGAGGATATCAGGAAAAGCATTTTAAGGGTAAAACAGGTTTTATATGAAACCGGATACCGGCTGCCTGACAATGGATTTAACCGGCTGGTTCTTTACCTGGCAGTTTTACCCTTAAGAACGGGCTGCGGGAAAAAGAAGATACAGGATTTTCCGGCCCAAATGATAGAAGCGGAGGAATTTTCCGTTGCCCAAAGAATTTTAGGAGAAGGACAGGAGCCTGTGGAATATTATTATCTGGCAGTATTTCTTTTGAGCAACCGGGAATTATTTGAGGATGGTGTAGCCGAAGATTATGAAAAAATAGTGCCGGAAGGGCTGGATACATATAAAAGAGTTATGGAATTTTTAAAGGACAGTATTTTTTTGGATCTGGCTCCTTATAAAGAGATCAGTGACCGCCTGCTCCTGTTCTTTTACAAATGGCAGCTAAGGAATCAGTTCGGCATCGTGGAACTGGAATTCCCCTACTCCATAAAATGCAGGACCAACCGGATGATATCCTCTCAGGCTCTGGCAATTTATATTTACAATGAGCTTCCCGGCCAGAGAACGGATGAGATACAGGATATGATGTATTACGAACTGATTATTTTAATTTATAATCTTGTGTACAGTATCAGGAACCAGTATGATCCCACCAATATCATCTTGATCAATGAAATGGGAAAGGCGGCCGATCCCACGATCATAAGAAGGCTGAGACTTAATATGGAGGAACTGAATGTTCATTTTCATTCCCATTATTTGTACGAAGCCGGGGCGCTTGATTATTCAAAGTATGATTATATCTTTTTGCCGGAAGGGATGAAGTTCAAGCCGGATCATTTTCCGATTCCCACCTACCAGTATGACTTTTTTAATAAGGTCTCCTATGATCTATGGGGCAAGGTGATCGCAAAGAAGAGAAGAGTGGGAGCCATTTTAAATTACATGGAATCTCCGGTCATTGTTCCATTGGAATGTGGGAAAGAAAGTCTGGCAGAAACCATTGGGGAATATTTCTGGTCAGAAAACATAACTCCCGGCTATACGAAGCTGGGGTTTCATAAACTGATGCACAGCGCCTTTTACCATACGGATTATGTGGCGAAGAAAAAGAGAAAATACATTAATATTTTCACTGGAACCGGGGCCGGCCGCCAGTATTATATTTTCCGTTTGTCTCAGGAAATCCTGTTAAATGAAGCGCCGGTAAAGGAAATTCATTTTATTCTCCTGGATCTTAGGAAAGGGCTTGTAGAGGTCAAGAACGGAGATTCCGAACTGCGCCACTATTTAGATGGCTGATTCTCATAAAAGGCTTCTTCCCCTGCTTTTTTTGCGTAATAATGCGCAAATATCTCCTGCTAAATTTCTGCGCATTCAGAGATGAAAGAAGACGTTGAGGTGATGGGGGTTTTGTGTTATTTTTTGTATATCAAATAAAGGGGGTATACAATGATGGCAATTTGGCAGGCGCTGCTAATCGCGGTATGGGCCGGGTATTGTTCTTTTGACGACCAGGGCCCGCAAATGCTCCGAAGACCTTTGCTCGTAGGTCCGGTAGTGGGAATTATATTGGGAGATGTTAAGACAGGACTGATTATTTCCGCTACGCTGGAGCTGATGTGGATGGGGCTTGGAAACATGGCAGGTTACAAGACACCGGATATGATTATCGGAACCATCGTAGGAACGACCATTTCCATCACCAGCACAGGGGCAACGGCAGAGGGGATCGCAGCAGGGGTGGCTGCGGCTACAACGGTGGCGGTTTTATCCCAGCAGCTTCTTCTGATCTTTGACTTTGTCCGCCAGTTCTTTGCGGTTTGGGCTGACCGGCTGGCACTGACCGGAGATTTTGACAGCATTTTACTGGTGAATTATGTGGCTATTGCATTCCAGTTTATGCTTCGTGCGGTTCCGACATTTCTGGTGGTCTATTTTTCATCAGGGGTCGTGGACAAGGTTTTAAATGTTATTCCCAGCAATATATTAAAGGGCCTAAGCACTGCCTCCGGAATATTGCCGGCAGTCGGTTTATCCATCCTGATGACAATGATGATGAAAGGCTTTATGTGGCCTTTCCTGATTTTCGGTTTCGTGCTGTCAACCTACCTGGGACTGGGGATTTTGCCGGTAACCCTGATTTCCCTGGCATTTGCGATGCTGTATTCCTCCATGATGGAGATCAGGGACCGTCAAAATGAAACGCCGGTGATTGTTTCAGGACGGGGAGATGATGAGGATGGAGGTTATGACTTATGAGCGGTGGAAAAGAAAAAGCGCCGGGACTGGATAATCCAAACACACAGGCAAAAGGAAGCTATACAAAAATTACCCGCAGGGATTTGAACGAAGTTTACTGGAGACTGCAGATTTTCGGCCTGGGAATTACCATAAGTTCCAGTATTGCTCAGGCCATCGGATTTATTACCGCATTGGCACCGGTGCTGAAAAAGGTTTATAAGGATGCGGATAAGCAGACCCGGATAGAGGCCATGCAAAGGCATCTGACATATTTTCTTTCTCAAAACACGGCTACAGGCATGATCCTTGGGATCACCGCAGCCATTGAGGAAACCACGGAGCCTGACGAAAAAGAAGCGGTGGTCGCAGTAAAAGCCGGCATGATGGGGCCTTTGGCAGGAATCGGAGACAGTGTATTTAAAATCACGATCCAGGCCATTGCAGGAAGTATCGGCGCGGCCTATGCGCTGCAGGGGAATCTCATGGGTCCGATTCTGATGTTCTTAATTTATAACGGTATTAACATTGGAGTCAAATATTTCGGCACCATCATGGGCTATGAAAAAGGGATTGAATTTGTTCAGAGCGGGGAGCAGGCAAAGGTGATCCAAAAAATCATAAATATCTCCACCATGGTGGGTGTGATCGTACTGGGAGCGCTGGTAGGAAATTATGTGAAGATCAATGTGGGTACGGAAATCGCCATCAATGAGACCCTTGTAAACATTCAGGCTCTTTTAGACGGGATCCTTCCAAAGCTTCTTCCTCTTATGTTTACCATCGGGCTTTATAAGCTTCACAGCAGGATGCCGAGAAAATATCTGATCTTTCTGATCTTTGGCATTTTGATCATTGGAACGATGCTTGCTATGGCCGGTATTCTGGTTTAGTCAAATACCAGACTCATTTATGCAGAAATAAAAACAGGGGAGAAAAAATAGATATGGGAATTCGTATAATTCTGGCAAGTCACGGCCTGTATGCACAGGAGGCATTAAATACCGCCGGGTTGATTATCGGGGATATTGCAAACTATGTGGATATCATTTCCGTGACGGCTGATAAAAGCTATGACCAGTGTCTGAAGGAACTCCTTGATTTATATGCTTCTTATGAAGAAAAGGGGGCAGGAGTTTTAATTCTAACGGACATTTTCGGAGGGACACCGGCTAAGATTGCTACTTATCTGGCTCTGACAGAGCCTGACATCCTGGTGTACTCCGGGTTTAATATGCCGGTGTTAATGGAGTTGTTCATTGCGCAGCCTGTGACACTGGAACAAGCAGGGGATATTATAGAAAGGGCCTATGATATGGGGCTGGTCTGCATTAGCGATCAGCTGAAAGAAAAGGGGGAACAAGATGGCGATCAAATGGATTCGTATTGATGACCGGCTGATTCACGGTCAGGTAGCAACTTCCTGGTTAAGCCACATCGGAGCAGAGCAGGTCATCTGCGTAAACGATGCTGCTGTGGAAAACCCTGTGCAGGTACAGGTACTGAAAATGGCGGCCCCCGCCTATACGGTCCACGTGTTTGGAGTGGATAAGTTTATCCGGGTATACGCCAGTAATCCCATCAAGAAAAACACATTTCTGATCATGGGAAGCTTTAGTGACGCTTTAAGGCTGAAAGAGGGCGGTGTGCCTATTGACCACATTAATTTCGGAGGCATGAGGACGACTCCGGAAAGGACCATATCCTATGACCATATCATCTGCTTTTCTTCGAAGGAAGAGGAGGATTTTAATAAACTGGCGGATATGGGAGTTAAAATTGAATATCAGGTTGCAGCCTATGATGCTCCTGTGGATATGAAAAAGAAAATAGAACAGCTTAAGAGGTAGTGCCATGGAAATAAAATACATCGAGGCCTTTCCTCTGGATAACGGCAAAACAGAATTAAACATTGTTTCGGATGGAGAAATCCTGGAGGAATACCATCTATACTGGACCTATGAAAAGGATCCATTTACCGGAAACCGCAGTTTTCTCCTCTCATCCAGGGAAAAAAAGCTGACGTTTCATGCTGCGCCTGAAAAAAGAAAACAGATTTATTTTATCATTGAATGGAAGAATCAGGCTCCCATGCTGTTTGGTTACCGTCTTCTTCCAGTGGACGGAATGTATAACCTGCGGGACATGGGAGGGTACATAACCGGGTCGGGAAAAAGGATAAAATGGGGGGTGGGATACCGCTCCGATTATTTCGCTTTTCTTAAAGACGCCGGACTGGAGTATGTAAAAAGCCTGGGAATCAAAACCATCATTGATTATAGAAATGAGGAAGAGATAAAAAGAAGCCCTAATCGGAGTCTGGGAGACGGAGTGACCACTTATTTATGCGATCCCAATGCCCATACGGCCATGGTGGCAGGACTCCTTCACAATAATGAGAACCTTACAAGGGATGAGGCCATTATAACACATGCTAAAATTGCGGTAGAGGAAAATCCCAATGCAGGAGATATGAGGATGATACAGCAGCAGCTGAATTTTGTCACGACGGAGGAAAGCCGGAAGGCCTTTGGAACCAGTTTAAGGATCCTGGCTCAGCCGGAAAATAATCCAAGCGTCCAGCATTGCAGGGGAGGAAAAGACAGGACAGGATTCGGGGCCATGATTTTACAGGGAATCCTGGGTGTTCCGAAAGAACTTATGATCCATGACTATATGCTCACCAAAAGAGCGAGAGCGGAAAAAAATGTCCGCTATTATCAAAAATACCTGGAGCTTGCCGGGGATGAACGGGTCGCGGATTACCTGTTTTCCCTCTTTGATACAAAGCCGGAGTATATGGAAGCCTCCATCGATAAAATCCTTAAAGATTACGGCTCGGTCAGAGAGTATGCAAAAGCGGTTTTATCCCTTGATGACAGTATTATCAGGCAGTTGGAGGATAATTTCCTGGAATAACAAATATCCTTATGAATGTATGGAAAAACAAAAGGAATTGCCATAAATAAAAAAATGAGCTTTGAAAGTGGGGTTTAAGTCCACCATTCAAGGCTCATTTTTTTGTATGCTATTTCAAAGCGGAACTTCTTATCATAACCCTTATACCGGATAGGAGATGGCCCATCTATTCAGCCACAAGCTGATCCAGGGATTTGAACTGATAGCCCATTTCCTCCCATTTGGTCAGCAATTCATCAAGAATCTGGGCGTTGGTGCTTGAGGTGCTGTGCAGCAGCACAACGGCGCCGGGATGGATCCTGCCTAAAAGCTTTTTAAAGGCTTCCTCCTTTGAGGGCTGCTTATCCTGATACCAGTCAACGTAGGCAAGGCTCCAGAAAAAGGTTTTGTAGCCCATATCACTTGCCATTTTTAAATTGGCTTCACTGTATTTTCCTTGAGGCGGGCGGTAGTATTGTCTCATGGGCTGTCCGGTGGTCTGTTCAAAAAGGACCTCTAAATCCTTAAGCTCTTTTTCAAATGCTTCTTTTGAAGACATCTTGGACATATCCGGATGATGGTAGGTATGATTGCCGACGGTATGGCCTTCCTCAACCATCCGCTTTACCAGCTCCGGAGCAGTTTCTATGTAATTTCCTACCACAAAAAAGGTAGCCGGGGCATTGTGCTTTTTTAATGCATCAAGTATTGCTGGGGTATTTCCGTTTTCGTATCCGGCATCAAAGGTCAGATAAAGAACTTTATCCGGGGTTTTTTCCGCATAATAGGCATTGAATTTTTTTAAATAGTCCATGGTAGCATTGGCTACCGGCGGCTGCCCTTCCTGCTGGAAGCTCAGCCCCCAGTTTCCATCTGCAGCAGTCTCTACTGCTTTGTGGTGATCCACCAGCATGGCGCCAAGGTGACCGGCCAGAAAGGCACAGAGGAAAAGCAGGAATACCATAACTGCCTTCTTTCCTGTTTCAGATGGGATAGAAAGCTTTCTGATTTTTTCTGCAATCTTAAATTTTTGCAAAAATTTCATATATAAAGCTCCGTTATATTACATTTGTTTCAATATATGAAGCTTCTGCCTGTCCATATTCAAAAAGGTTGCATTACCGTACCTGCTTTTCCTTCCAGGCTTGCTTTCGCTTTTTCAAGAGAGGTAATGATTGCCTTCCGGTTTTCTCCATGCCGGAGAAAATCCAGGGAGGCTTCAATCTTCGGAAGCATGGAGCCTGATTCAAACTGTCCTTCCTGAATATAGCTCTCTGCTTCTTCCCGGCTCATCTGGCTGATGGGCCGTTCATCAGGCATTCCGAAATTCAGGGTGACATTGTCAACATTTGTAAGGATCATGAGCACATCGGCATCGATTTCCTTTGCCAAAAGCCCGGCAGCCCGGTCCTTTTCAATGACTGCACTGGCGCCCTTTAAGCGGTATCCCTGTTCCATAACCGGAATGCCGCCGCCTCCGCAGGCGATGACGATCTGGTCTGCATCCATAACGGCCTTAATGATGTCGATCTCCACAATGGATACAGGCTTTGGAGACGCCACGACCCGGCGAAAGCCCTTGCCAGGCACTTCTTCCACATAGTTCCCCTTTTCTTCTTCCTCTTTTGCGTCTTCAGCCGACATAAAGCGTCCCACAGGCTTCATGGGGGTGTAGAAAGCCTCATCATAAGGGTTTACCAGCATCTGAGTCAAAATGGTGGCTGCAGATTTGCAGATACCACGCTTTACCAGCTCAGCCCGGATGCCGTTTTGCAGATCATAGCCAATGTAGCCCTGGCTCATGGCAGAGCATACGGACATGGGCGCAGAAGTATAGCCGTCGTGAAGTTTTCCGAATTCATTCATTGCTGTGTGGATCATGCCCACCTGCGGGGCATTGCTGTGGGTGACCGCCACCTGCCAGCCGGCTTCAATAAAATCCGCGATGACCCTGGCTGTTTCTGCAACCGCTTTTTTCTGTTCCGGAAGATTTGTTCCCAAAGCATGATGTCCCAAAGCCAGGACAATACGTTTTTTTGCCATATCAGTTACCTCTCAGTTCCGTATAGTTTGATCAAAAAGTATAAAGATATTATATTATCAGACAATAAAAAAATCAACAGATTTCAAAAGATAGACAACCTGGAAAGGGAGCAGAGCGTTTCTTTAGAAAGAATTAAAAAAGTTTTGCTAGATATCCTACAATCAGATGGTATAATATACACGAAAGCAATGAGCAGTGCGAAACAGGACAGGAGAAGATTTTCGTTGTGCCTGCACATAAGAAAATCTTGTCATGGACTGTTTCATAGGGCGAAAGCCCGTGAGCTGGTAAAACCGCAGGTTTTACCAGCTCCACTGCGGACCAGCGGATCAAAGGTACAAGAACGCAACCATTACCGCCCTACAGTCTCCCCCCTCTCATTACTTTCATGATATAATGTTCAGGAAGATCCCCAAAATGAAAGGACACCATGTTTATGATATCAATCATCCTGCATCTGATCCTTCCCATGTTTTTTTATACAGCCATGACAACCACCTTATTTCTATACTTAAACTTAGCCCCCTTGGAAGCCACCGCCTTATCCGCTCTTTTAGCCTCGCCCGTACTTTACTATTTCTATTCCGCAGACCAGAGACGCCGCGGATACCCTTCTGTCTCAGGACTTAAGCTTCACGGCTGCCTGGCCTATATAATAATATCTGGAGTGGCTTTATGCATATTTGGAAACTATATAGTAGAAGTATTAGGACTCACTGAAAAGTCCATATCCTATAAAGAGGCGGAAAACACACTCTATTCAGCAGCCTTTCCCCTTCAGCTTCTGGCTTCCGGCCTTTTGATCCCTCTTGCAGAGGAAATCATTTTCCGGGGACTGGGTTTTGCCCCACTGAGGGACAAGCTTCCTTTTTGGTTATCCGCGGTTCTGTCTGCAGCACTATTTGGGCTTTACCATGGAAATCTTCCTCAGGGAGTTTATGCTTTTCTTATTGGACTGGCTGTTGCCTGGCTATACGAGGTTTCGGGGACATTACTGGCCCCCTGCCTATTTCATATATCAGCCAATTTGCTGTCGCTCTGTGTAATGAATACGGGGCGTTTCAATTCTTTGTTTCGTGCAGACCGAAAGCCGGTTCTGGCGGCCGTATCAGCGGTGGTGTCTGTTATTTGTGCGATCCGGATTTATCAGAAAAACAATTTTAAGGAGGATATTTTGTGAAGCTTTTATCTGTGGCAATACCATGTTACAACTCTGAGGCCTATATGAGGCACTGTATTGATTCCCTGCTGCCGGGAGGTGAGGAGGTCGAGATTCTCATTGTGGATGACGGGTCCACAAAGGATCATACGGCAGAAATCGCAGACGAATATGAAAGAAAATACCCGGAAATCTGCCGGGCAATCCATCAGGAGAACGGCGGTCATGGCGCGGCAGTCAATGCCGGATTAAAAAATGCCACCGGAATTTATTTTAAAGTAGTGGACAGCGATGACTGGGTAGACGAGGCGGCTTTACTGGAAATTCTGGACACCTTGCGGCGATTTGTCTATGGAGAAAACACTTTGGATATGCTGGTCAGCAATTTCGTCTATGAAAAGCAGGGGGCAAACCGGAAAAAAGTCATGAATTACCGCACAGCCCTTCCAAAGAATGAGATATTCAGCTGGGAGGACGTTAAGGTGTTCCTGCTGGGGCATTATATTCTCATGCATTCGGTGATTTACCGGACAGAGCTTCTAAAGCAATGCGGACTGGAACTCCCAAGGCACACATTTTACGTGGATAATATATTTGTGTACCAGCCTCTGCCTCACGTTAAGACCATGTATTATTTAGATGTGAATTTTTACCGGTACTTTATCGGAAGAGATGACCAGTCAGTAAACGAATCCATCATGATCGGCCGCATTGACCAGCAGATCAAGGTGACAAAGCTGATGCTGGGATATTACGATGTGATGAAGATCAAGCAGCGTAAGCTGCGTCATTACATGGTGCGGTACCTGGAGATCATGATGACCATATCCTCAATCCTTGCCATCAAGTCTGAAAATGATGAAAATATGGAGAAGAAAAAGGAACTGTGGCAGCACTTACGCAAGCAGAATTTACCGCTGTTTCTAAGGCTTAGATTTGGCTTTATGGGGCAGGGGGTTAATCTCCCCGGAAAGAACGGAAGGAAATTTCCTATTGCGATCTATAAAATGACCCAGAAATTTTTCGGTTTTAATTAGAATAATTCCTGGCAGTAAAAAACAAATATCCCCTGGCCATTTAAAAGAATGGCTCAGGGGATTTGTTGTCAGCTGATAGCCTTTTCGGAAACCTTTTCTCTGGTCGGCACATAGGAGTCAGAGTATACAAAGTGATACATGACATAAGCCATAACCAGGGAACCAAGACCGTCAAAGGCAGAATGCTGTTTTAAGAAAACAGTTGCAAGGCAGATGGAAATCATCAGCACCAGGGAACCGGTTCTTATAAGCCGGTATTTCCGTAAGCGTTCGCTGTGAAGGACTGCAATGTGAACGCAAACAGAGTTATAAACATGGATGCTTGGGAATACATTGGTACAAGTATCCGCGGAATAAAGAATTGCCACAATAGCCGAGCAGATATTCTTTCCCGGATCAATCACAGGGCGGAAATCCGTACCGTTGGGGAATACGGTGCAGATCACCAGACTAATGGTCATCCCTGTAAACAGCATGGTGCACAGCCTGTAATAATCTTTTACGTTGGTAATAAAAAAATACAAAATAGCAGCTGCTATATATGCAAACCATAAAAGATATGGAATAATGAAATATTCATTAAAAGGAATCAGGTCGTCTAAAGCAACATGCATGATATAGTAATGGTTTGTCACCGTCTTTTCCAGGTAAAGAAACCATGGAATATAGATAAAGGCGTAACTGAGAATCCAGACATGCCTGTACCTGTGAAACAGATTTTTCATATAATTCTTCCTTCTCCGTTCTGGCGGTTGGTATCATGATTATCAACTTTGGAGGATTATATCACACTCGTTTTGTCAGTACAATAGTATTTCACAAATGTTAATATTTATTTCAGAGAAGATTAAGCTTAGGACTTGTTTTAACTGCCGGTTCCCCCTGTGGAAAATATAATCTTTTTATAAAATGGTTGATAGACGGACAATCTTTGTGTATAGTATAAAGGCAGACTTTTACACGAAAGGAATGGAATATGTTACAACAATATATGACCGTTTTCTTTATCTCCATGGTTCCGCTGATAGAGCTTCGCGGAGCAATTCCATATTCTACGGTGGTGGGGCTTCCGCTTTTCCAGTCTTATATCGTTGCAATTCTTGGAAATATGCTTCCGGTACCTATTATTTACCTGTTTGCGAGAAAGGTTCTCGAATGGGGAGCGGATAAGCCGGTGATCGGCGGCTTTTTTTCATGGTGTCTGGATAAAGGAAAACGAGGCGGAGAAAAACTGCAGGCGAAAGCTGGACAGGGGTTGTTTATTGCGCTTTTGTTATTTGTGGGAGTTCCCCTTCCGGGAACCGGTGCCTGGACCGGCACCTTGGCAGCCAGCCTGCTTGATATTGATTTTAAATCCAGTATTTTAGCCGTGATGGGAGGCGTCTTAGTGGCAGGGGTTATTATGGGACTTGCCAGCGCAGGAGTTTTAGGGGCGCTTCAGTCCGTGATTTTCTAAAATTCTGGTAGGAAGAAGGGCAGAATGGAACAAAGGAATCAAGAGGGATTAACAGAAAAAGAGTTTCTTTTGCAGTACCACCCGGGGAATTATGAACGCCCGTCGGTGACCGTGGATATGCTGATTTTTACGGTGGATGAGGAGGAGATGGAAACAGAAATCCTGCTCATTAAGCGAAAAAATCATCCCAGCATCGGACAGTGGGCAATTCCGGGAGGTTTTGTAAATGTAGATGAATCCCTGGAGGCCGCAGCAGCCAGAGAGCTTGAAGAGGAGACTGGCTTAAAAGGCATTTGCCTGGAACAGCTTTATACATGGGGGAACGTGAAGCGTGATCCCAGAACAAGAGTCATCTCAGTATCCTATATGGCCGCAGTGCCGAAGGACCAGCTGACACCAAAGGCCGGAGATGACGCCGCAGAGGCCCGTTGGTTCCAGGTAAAGAAAAAGAAGCTTTCTGAACTGGAAAATGGAGCCACCTATGCACTTACCGTTGAAAATGAAGAAGAACATATTTTTATGAGTTACCGGGTTACGGAAACTTATGAGCGTCAGGGTATGATGTGGAAAAAGGAGACGGAGACCGATCTTTTACCGGCCATTGACGTGCTGGATCAGGAAAAGCTGGCATTTGACCATGCTGAGATCTTAAACGTGGCAATGGACAGGCTGGAAGAATTAGAAAAAGAATACAGAGAGCAGATTTTTTAGCAGATTACACCGCCTGAGCAGGGCGGTGTTTTATTATTTGACCGAATCAAGCGGCGATAGCTGCTATTTGGTTATGAGCAAGCAGGGCCGCGGGTTGCGAATATCCGCATGACTTTGTTAAAGTTTGTAAGAAAATTTTAATCGGAAAATTCTGGATTTTATGCTATACTGTTGTAAGAAATCATACTAGTATGCAGAAAATTACAGGAGATGACAGGATATGGCAAAAAAATCGTGCAGGCTGTGGAGCCTGGTAATCAGTATCAGCATTCTTGCGTCAATACCATCATACGGAGAAATGCCCATAATACAGCCGTTTCCGGGAGCTGGGGGTCAGACAGGGGCGGTAAGCGGACCCTCGGGCAGTACGGACGGTGAGACCGGGCCGGGAATCAACAACGGAGCCGGGACAGGAAGTGCTCAGACGGGAGATACCCCAAATGCCGGGGGAACGTTGCCTGCGGACATAAAACAGCCGGAAATTCAGTCAGAAGGCGCGGTTCTTATGGACGCGTCTACAGGAACCCTGCTTTATTCAAAAAATGGGGAAACAAGATATTATCCTGCCAGTATTACAAAGCTTATGACAGCCCTTCTTGTTGCAGAAAAAAGTAATTTGTCAGAGACTGTGACCTTTTCAAAAGCTGCCACTACAAACCTGGAATCAGGCGCAGTAACCCTGGGTCTTACAGAAGGAGACAAGCTGACAGTGGAGCAGAGCCTCTACGGCCTTATGCTAAAGTCTGCCAATGAAGTGGCCAATGGTCTGGCAGAGCACGTTTCAGGAAGTGTCAGCG
This sequence comes from Hungatella sp., assembly GCA_031270005.1. GTDB lineage: Bacteria > Bacillota > Clostridia > Lachnospirales > Lachnospiraceae > Lacrimispora. The sequence goes on from JAISYJ010000049.1 coordinate 13,284, forward strand.
CTTTTTCTGCTCTGATGAATGCCAGGGCAAAGGAACTTGGCTGCACAGGAACCAATTTTGTCAATCCCAATGGACTTAACAGCTCCAGCCATTATACCACACCTCACGATATGGCCCTCATTGTCAGGGCGGCATACCAGAATGAAACCGTACGAAAGGTGTCCTCCACCTTAACTTTCCAGATCCCGGCCACAAAGAAGGCTTCGGCCAGAACGGTGACCATGGGCCATAAAATGATTAATCCGGGAGATTCCAGATATTATCCGGGAGTGATCGGAGGAAAGACAGGCTATACTTCCCTGGCCGGCAATACACTGGTCACCTGCGTGGAAAAGAACGGAGTCCGGCTGATTGCGGTCATCATGAAAAGTAAATCCACGCATTATGAGGATACAAAATCCCTTTTGGATTATGGTTTTGCCTTAAAGGCAGCGGGAGGGATGACAGCACAGACTTCTTCCCAGGGCTGGGTCCAGGAAGGTTCTAAATGGTATTATAGAAAACAGGATGGAACGAAAGCTGTCAATGAGTGGCTGAAAATAGACGGGGTTTACTACTGGTTTGGCACAGACTCAGTCATGGCGGCAAGCCGCTGGGTGGAGAGCAGTGGAAAATGGTATTATTTAGGGGCCAATGGAGCCATGCTTAAGGATACCATTACGCCCGACGGATACCGTCTGGATTCTTCCGGCGCCTGGATCCGGTAGAAAGATGGGATTTTTGGCATAGAAAAAGAGCCTATAGGCTCTTTTTCTATGCCAAATCCTTTGGTGGAACATTGTCCTGTTCAGCTTTCGGTTCGCTTTCTTTCGGCAAGGCTACTTCGCTTATATCGGCCCGGTACTCCATGATTTCTTCCACGTCGCAGTCCAGAATTCTGCAGAGCATATCTATGGTATGAGTGGAAACGAAGTTATTTTTCTTAAGCCGTCCGATTTGCCCTGCACTTACCTTGCAGTATTTGATCAAATGATACTGGCTGATGTTTTTCTTTTTCATGGTTTCCCACAGTCTGTCATAAACGATCATAATTTATCACCTCTGGCTTAATTAAACCTTGATTATCCAGTATTGCATATTATCCATAAGTGGTTTATATTATGGAAAGGAGGAATATACCAATGAAAAAAAAGATATTTAGCGCAATTTTTTATTTTATTTGCTTTTTTGCTCTCTGCAAATCCATCTACCGCCTTGCGTTTACAGTACCGCCGGCTCCGGGAGCTCCAGGTTACCAGGAATATTTATGCGGTACCATAGTCATGAGCATTGGCATCGGGCTCATGGTAATTTTACCCAATCTCATCATTGAATATCTGGTGGGTAACTGGACCTCTTAGACTTGACTCAGGCAGGCCCTTCATTGTATGATGAACAGACAGCAAGAAAAAGACTGATGGAAGAAGAGGAAGATTCAGATGGGGATTACTGCCGTAGCTTTTTGCGCCGCAGTAGGCGCAGGCTTGTATTTACGTTCTGAATATGAAAAAGAACAGCTTTCCGTGGAGAGAACTGTTTTGGAAAGCGCTAAGATAAGAACGGATCGTACCATTGTGTTCCTTTCTGATCTTCACGAGCACCGGTTCGGCGACGGCAATGAAAGGCTTCTGGCCGCTGTGGATGAGGCGGCACCTGACCTTGTGCTTGTGGGCGGCGATATGATCATCAGCAAGGGCAGAGCGGATACTGCCGTTTCATTGGAGCTTATGGAAAAGCTGGCAGGAAAGTACCCCGTCATTTGCGGCAATGGCAATCATGAGAACCGGCTGCTTTGGGAACGCAAGGTATATGGTGGAGCATACGAGGCTTATGTGGGCAGCTTAAAAAAGCTTGGAATCAAAACTCTGGATAACCGGACAGAATTATATGGGCAGGATATAGCTGTTACCGGGATTGATCTGGAGGCAGGGGCTTACCGGAAATTTCGTCCGGAGGGCTTAACTGGGGAGGAGATAGAACAAAAGGTGGGCAAGGCATCTAAGGAGCGGTTTCAGATTCTGCTTTGCCATTCTCCTCTTTATTTTTCCTCATGCAGAAGCTGGGGGGCAGATTTGACTCTATCCGGCCACTTTCATGGAGGGACCATAAGGCTCCCATATCTTGGAGGTGTCATGACGCCTCAATACCAGTTTTTCCTTCCGTACTGTGCCGGTGAGTTTCGGTCAGATGGAAAAGATATGATCGTGAGCAGGGGGCTTGGAACCCATTCCATCAACATCCGCTTAAACAACAAGCCTCAGGTGGTGGTTGTGGATTTAAAAAGGAAATAGTAAATAGCTTTTGGGCCTGCCGTATATTTACAGATGAAGAAGGATTTGATATACTGATCAAAGGCATGTTTTAATCTGCCTTGGAGGATTTTATGGGAATCTCTTATAAACTGGATAATTTCGAGGGGCCGCTGGATTTGCTGCTTCATCTGATCGACAAGAATAAGGTGAATATCTACGACATTCCCATCGCGACGATTACGGAGCAGTATCTGGACTATGTAAATCACATGGAAACAGAAGATTTAAACATTGTCAGTGAATTTCTGGTCATGGCCGCGACCCTCATTGATATAAAGGCGCGCATGCTGCTTCCCAGGGAAACCAACGAGGAAGGCGAGGAGGAAGACCCCAGGGCCGAACTTGTGGCACGTCTTTTGGAATACAAATATTATAAATACATGTCTTTGGAGCTTAAGGACCGGGAAGTTGGGGCGGAACGACTGCTGTACAAGTCTCCTTCCATTCCTACTGAAGTGGCAAAGTACGAGCCTCCGGTGGATTTGGACAAGCTGCTTGACGGGCTTACCCTGGCAAAGCTCCAGGAGATTTTCCGGGCGGTCACAAAACGGAAGTCTGACCGTGTGGATCCTATTCGAAGCCGGTTTGGCAACATCCGGAGGGAATCCATAAGCCTGGAGGATAAGATAAAATCGGTCATGGATTATGCCAGAGCGCACCGGAAATTTTCTTTCCGCGGGCTGCTTGAGAGGCAGCCGGACCGGACCCTTGTTGTTGTGACATTTTTAGCGCTTCTGGAGCTCATGAAGATCGGCAAGATCACGCTGACCCAGGAGCATTTGTTTGATGATATGTTCATTGAAACCCTGGAGCCGGAAGGGGAGGAAGGGGAACTAGATTTGTCGGAACTTCAGGAGGAACCTCCTTCCGAGGATACCTTTATGCCCGGAGAACAGGGCGGGAAAGAGGAAACCCCTTCCAGGGATACCTTTATGCCCAGAAAGCAGGGCAGGAAAGAGGAAAGTGATGGATAAGGAAGTTCTTTTGGCAGACGGGCAAAAGAAGAGCACAAAAGAAGAAAAGGTGTGGGAAGCCGTGATTGAGGCGGTTCTTTTTACCATGGGGAATTCCGTTGAACTTAAGGCTCTGGCAGCTGCCATCGGTCAGGATGAGGCCACGGCAAAGGAGGCGGTTCTCCGTTTGATGAAGCGCTATGATACGGGGAAAAGAGGGCTGCAGATTCTTGAACTGGAAAACTGCTACCAGATGTGTACCCGGTCTGAGTATTACGAAAACCTGATCCGTGTGGCATCTGCACCTAAAAAACAGGTTCTTACTGATGTGGTTTTAGAAACCCTGTCCATCATAGCCTACAAGCAGCCTGTAACAAAGCTTGAAATAGAGAAGATCCGGGGCGTCAAATCGGATCATGCGGTCAATAAACTGGTGGAATATAACCTGGTATATGAAGTGGGGCGCTTAGATGCCCCTGGACGTCCGGCATTATTTGCCACCACAGAGGAATTTTTAAGAAGATTCGGTATCGGATCCACCCAGAATCTTCCGGTTGCTGACCCTGTTGTGGCGGCTGAGATACGGATGGAGGTGGAAGAAGAGCTTTCTGAAAGCGGTGATCTGATTCCGGCAGAAGATAAAAAAGATGATAACATTTAACGTGAAAAAAATATTGGGATAATCCTCATTTTGGCGCACCAAAACAAGCATCCGGAAAAATGGATACCTCAAAAAGTAATTGATATTGAAATCATCAATCTGGCGAGTGTTT
>JAISYJ010000027.1:0-23258 GCA_031270005.1 Hungatella sp.
ATTTTCCGCAATGCCTTTGTTCCTTTGGCCCAGTACATCCCCACCGCATTTTTAAATACTGTGATCGGGTCCATTTATATTGAATCCCTGTACAGCATTCCGGGAATGGGAGGGCTTCTTGTTACGGTGATTAAAAAGCACGATAATACCATGGTTCAGGGCATTGTCTTACTCTATGCCTGTGTAGGCGTTATGGGGCTTTTACTGGGTGACCTTCTCATGGTATTATTGGATCCCAGGATCAGCCTGGGAAAGAAAGAAGGTGACAGATGATGAAGCAGTTCTCTTACCGTCATACAAAGGAAGCGGAATTCATGGAAACCATGGAGGAAAGATCGTTGTTTTCCTTTGCAGGCTTTAACGAAAGAGAAGCGGAGAAAACAGGATACAGCAATTATTCCTACTGGTACAGCACCTTCCGCGCCTTTTTAAAGAACAGGGGAGCCTTTGTCCTTCTGGTGCTTTTGATTCTTCTCCTGGCATTTACATTTATCCAGCCCTATCTGCCGGGACAGTATGATCCCAATATGATCATCAATGATGCAAAGGGAATGCAGTACCGCAATGTTCCTCCGGGAAAAGACTTTATTCTGGGAACCAATTCCATTGGACAGGATCTATGGGCAAGGATCTGGGCGGGAACCAGGACCTCTTTGATCATCGGTCTGTCCGTGGCCCTGGCGGAGGCGGTTATGGGCATAACCGTGGGCGTGATCTGGGGATATGTGAGAAATGCGGATTTCATTCTTACGGAAATTTACAATATTATTGACAACATTCCAAATACCATTGTTCTGATTTTGATCTCTTATATTTTAAAGCCCAGTGTGAAGACCCTGGTGTTTGCCATGTGCCTGACCGGCTGGATTCAGATGGCAAGGTTCATCAGGAATCAGATCCTAATTATCCGGGACAGGGATTATAATGTTGCCAGCCGCTGTCTGGGGACTCCTGTCAGCCGGATCATTTTAAGAAACCTGCTTCCTTATCTGGTGTCGGTGATCATGCTGCGTATGGCACTTACCATTCCGGCTGCCATTGGAAATGAAGTATTTATTACATACATTGGTTTAGGACTTCCGGTAAATATTCCCAGTCTTGGCAATCTGATCAACGAGGGACGGGCTTTGATCACCACCCCTGCTTTGCGTTACCAGCTGGTTTACCCAACTATTATTTTATCCTTTGTCACCATATCGTTTTATATCATCGGCAATGCCTTTTCGGATGCCGCTGATCCCAAGAATCACATGTAAGGAGGGACAGCATGAATCAGGAGAAGATTTTAGAGGTAAACGATCTGGACATCAAATTTGAGTTAAGAGGAAAAAACCTCCATGCCATACGGGGGATTTCCCTGGATTTATATAAGGGAGAGATTCTGGCTATTGTAGGAGAATCGGGAAGCGGAAAGTCTGTTTTCACCAAATCCTTTATGGGGCTTTTGGAGAGAAACGGATATGTGGATGGCGGAAGGGCTGTTTATTACGGGGCTGATGACAGGGGGGAAATTGAATTAACAGCCATAAAGAGGGAGAAGGACTGGTTAAAGATACGGGGGCGTGAGATTGCAATGATCATGCAGGATCCCATGACCAGCTTAAATCCCTTAAAAACCATTGGGGTTCAGATCATGGAAGCGGTGCTGCTTCATCAGAAGGTGGGGCGTCTGGAAGCGAAGAAACGGACCCTTAAATATTTAGCTGATGTGGGAATTCAGGACCCGGAACAAAGATTTAACCAGTATCCCCATGAATTTTCCGGTGGGATGCGCCAGCGGGTAGTGATCGCTATTGCCATTGCCTGTAATCCCCAGATCCTTATTTGTGATGAACCGACTACGGCTCTTGATGTGACCATACAGGCCCAGATCCTGGACCTGCTTAAAGAACTGCGGCACAAATACAGGCTTTCAGTGATTTTGATCACCCATGACCTGGGGGTGGTAGCCAACATCGCAGACAGGGTGGCTGTCATGTATGCCGGGGATATTGTGGAGATAGGGACCTGTGAAGATATTTTTTATGATGCAAGGCATCCGTATACCTGGGCATTGCTTTCCTCTCTGCCTCAGGTGGGGGTAAAGGGAACGGATCTTTTTTCCATTCCCGGCACGCCTCCCAATCTTTATGCAGAGATAAAGGGAGATGCTTTTGCTCCCCGCAATCCTCAGGCTCTTAAAATCGATTTTATAAAAAGACCGCCTTATTTTGAGATATCGCCTACCCATAAAGCGAAGACCTGGCTGCTGGATCCCAGGGCGCCTAAGGCAGACCCGCCGCCTGTGGTCAGAAAAATCAGGAACGGAGGGCTGTTTTGATGGAACGTGAAGTACTGCTTGATGTAAGGGACCTTGATGTGACCTTTGGAGAGCGCAGAAAGAAATATGAAGCGGTAAAAAAGGTGAATTTTAAAATATACAAAGGCGAAACCTTTGGGCTGGTAGGGGAATCGGGATCAGGAAAAACTACTATTGGCCGTGCGATCATGAGGATCGTTCCAAGCTGCGGAGGAGATATTCTTTACAAGGGTGAGAAGATCAATGGAAAAATCCCGGCGGAGCTGGACCGGAAGGTCATTAAGGAAATACAGATGATCTTTCAGGATCCCCAGGCTTCCTTAAATGAAAGAGCCAAGGTGGATTATATCATCAGCGAAGGGCTGATGAACATGGAAAGAGGATTAGGGGAAAAGGAGCGGAAAAAACGGGTAGACCAGGCCCTTCTTGATGTTGGGCTTCTTCCGGAATTTGCAAGCCGTTTTCCCCATGAGTTTTCCGGAGGGCAGAGGCAGAGAATCGGAATTGCCAGATCCCTTATTATGAATCCGGATTTTATTATTGCTGACGAACCGATTTCTGCCCTGGATGTATCCGTCAGGGCCCAGGTTTTAAACCTTCTTGGAGATATGAAGAAAAAACGGCAGATCACCTATCTTTTTATTGCTCACGACTTATCTGTCATGAGGTTTATCACGGACCGGATCGCAGTGATCCGCAAAGGTGAGATCGTTGAAATGGCGGAAACGGAGGAGCTGATCACCCATGCCCTCCATCCCTACACCAGGGCCCTGCTTTCCGCAATCCCCATGCCTGATCCGAAGCATGAGAAGGAGAAAAAGCTGTTGGTCTACGATCCTTCTATTCACGATTACTCATGGGAAAAGTCATCCTGGAGGGAGATAAGGCCGGATCATTTTGTGCTGGCAAACCGGAAGGAAGCGGAAGAATATAAAAAATTGTACAGAGACTAAATAAGGCGGTATCCGGAAGAAATGCTCATTTGGGAGTTTCTTCCGGATAACGCTTTATTTTGAAGGGGTGTTTAAAAAGCAGACAGGAATGCCCCAATATTCTGTTTGTCATATTTTTCAGTTTCATTGACATTCCACATATCTGACCATATAATAATGAAAAATACGGTATTTATCAGTAAGCTTATGGGTTTGAACGGTTTCCGGACAGCGTTTTATGTGTGAAGCCTGGTCTGCGATTAGAAGATAAGCGAAAACTATTTGGACTGCACTGCAATGGTCCATGAAGTGCCGGAAGGAATATAACAGGAAGGACAGGAGTAAATGGCCATGGAATCTTATGGAATTGTAAATATACCGGTTGCCACCATTTGGGAAGGCCCGTCGGAGATAAAAGAGAACAGCTTAGGAGAAATGGTGTCGGCTATTTCGGATGAAGTGCTGTATGGAATGGGGCTCTTGATAACCGGGGCGGAGGAGCAGGGATTTTATCCGGTGCGGACCTTTTACGGCTATTCCGGTTTTATAAAGAAAGAGGATATGGAAATGGTGAGCCTGGAAGAACTGAATAGCTGGGAAGACGGCGGGCTTATGGTTACGGATGGAGTCTACATGGACATTGTTTCTCTTCCAAAGGTTCAGGGAGTACGCCTTTTAAGCCTTTTCAGGGGTTCTCTTATCAAGGTGCTTTCCTTTGACTCGGAAGAGGAGGGCTGGGCCAAGGTGGAGCTTTTGGATGGACGGGTAGGCTATATGAGGAACCAGTTTTTAAGGGCAAAGGAATTTTCCCAGTCAGGACTGTGGACGGGGGAGCTTCCGCAAAAGGAGATTGTGGATGAGGCGTCATTCCGTAAGTCCGTGGTAGAGACGGCAAAGCAGTATTTAGGGACCCAGTACCGCTGGGGAGGAAGGTCTACCGCTGGTATCGACTGTTCCGGGCTGACCTCGGAAAGCTATCTTTTAAACGGAATCCTTATCTTTCGGGATGCCAGGATAGAGCCGGGATTTCCTGTATATGAGATTTCAAAGGATGAAATGCTTCCAGGGGACCTGATGTATTTTCCGGGGCATATCGCCATGTATATGGGAAATGGGGCCTACATCCATTCTACGGGAAAAATTGGCAGCGGCGGTGTAGTGATCAACAGCTTAAATCCCCAGGCAGAGGACTACCGGGCTGACCTTGCGGAAAGCTGGTATGCGTCGGGGAGTATTTTTGCAAATTAGAAAAATCTTTGGATTCTCCTATGGGAGAGCCTGCTTTGGAGATTTTATATTTAATAAATTAAGAGAAAGGGTCGGATAAAATGGATTCCAGACTTACGTTAGAGAAAAGAATTGAAGCGGAGATCATGAGTTATGATGGGAAGATGGGGATCTATCTGGATGATTTTCATGGAAATGTGATTGCCGTTCACGCAGATGAGGCATTTGAGACTGCAAGCACCATAAAGACCTACATACTGGCATGCCTGTTTGATGAGGTGGAAAAGGGAAATAAAAGCCTTGAGGACATTATTGAATACAAGGAAGAACATGTGGTAGATGGAAGCGGCGTGCTTCCTGCACTGGAGCCGGGAGCAATGCTCAGGGTAAAGGATGCGGCAGCCTTTATGATTATTGTAAGTGATAATATTGCAACCAATATGATGATAGACTATTTGGGACTGGATACCATAAACCGGTGTATCAAAGCTCTTGGCTGCAGGGATACGGTGCTCCACAATCCCCTTCACTTTGAGCGGTATGACAGGCTTGGGACCAGCACGCCGAGAGATTATGCCAGCATTTTTACCCGGCTGGCAAAGGGGGAGCTGATCAGTCCAAAGGCGGATGAAAAGATGCTGGAAATCTTTAAAAAGCAGCATTATAACAGCATGATCACTAAGAATTTTCCTCCATTTTACATGGACAGCGATAATACGGCTGACATCCTGATTTCCGTTGCCTCTAAAAGCGGAAGCATGGATGCCTGCAGAAATGACGGCGGTCTTGTGTATACCCCTTATGGGCCTTATGCCATCGTCATGTTCCACAAGGAATTTTCTGATGCCATGTATTATCCGGATCATCCGGCTACTGTGTTCGGGGCAAGGGTCAGCCGGATGATCCTGGATCAGTTTTTGGCATTGGAAGGAAGATTTTTAAAATAAAAACAGTATAGTTTTACTAAAAAAAGTTTAGATGGGTTCAAAAATCACGACATTATTACTGGTTTTTCGGTATTTGCTTTGGATTTTTTTTGTTATAGTAAAGTAACAGAAAAAAAACGGAGGGATATCTATTATGAAGAAAAGAACGGCATTTTTGCTGGCGCTTACGGCGGCTCTCAGCCTGACCGCATGCGGTTCCAAGCAGGAGGCAGCGGCTACAAAGGCGGAGACCGCAGCTGAGACGACGGCTGATGGGACAACGGTTGCTGCTGGAGAAGAGAAAAAGGATTCAGGGGAAGATGGAGACTTATCTGAACTGATCAAGGCAGCCCAGGCAGAAGGGGAATTAACTGTGTATGGCTCTTGTGAAGAGGAGCATCTGTCTGCAGTATGCCAGTATTTTGAAAAGAAATATGGCATTAAGACAAAGTTCCAGAGACTTTCTACCTCAGAGGTTTATACCAAGGTTTCTGAGGAGGGAGGAAAGCCTTCCGCAGATGTGTGGTTCGGCGGAACCACAGACCCCTATAATGAGGCGGTCGCAGCAGGAATTTTAATGCCTTATGAAGCAATGAATGCCAAGAATCTTATGGGAGACCAGTATAAGGATCCTACAAACAGCTGGTATGGTATTTATAAGGGAATTCTGGGATTCATGGTGAATACGGAAGAATTAGAGAGGCTTGGACTGGAAGCTCCGAAAACCTGGGATGATCTGACAAAAGATGAGTATAAGGGACTTATCATGCTGTCCAACCCCAATACGGCAGGCACGGCAAAGCTGGTGATCAATACCATGGTCCAGATGAAGGGTCATGATGGGGCAATGGAATATTTTAAGAAGCTGGACAAGAATATTGCACAGTATACAAAATCAGGTTCCGGCCCATCTAAGATGGTTGGACCTGGAGAATGCGTCATTGGAATCGGTTTCCTTCATGACGGGATTTACCAGATCCTTCAGGGATATGACAACATTCAGCTGATTGTTCCAGAGGATGGAACCTCCTTTGAGGTAGGAGCAACTGCGATCTTTAATGGCGCTGCTCATCCCAATGCAGCGAAGCTGTGGATCGAATATGCCCTGTCACCGGAGTGCGTGGATCTTGCAAAGGAAAACGGCGCTTATCAGTTCCTGGTTTTAAAGAACGCCACACAGCCGGAAGAGGCTGTAAAGTTTGGACTGGATATGAACAATACCATTGATTATGATTTTGAGGATGCAAAGGAAAACAGTGCAAAATATGTGGAAGATTTCTTTGAAGCCCTGGGAAGCTCTGCTGATAAGGCAGATGCCAACCGTTTCCTGACACAGTAGGAGATAAAAGGCAGGAAATAAACGTCCGGCTGTATGGAGAAACATGCTGCGTAATGCGTAAGAGGCCATTACGCAGCATTTTTACATCATGGGAGCCAGGATTTCTGCCTGGAATGACGAAAGGAGGTTTTTTTATGGCCAGTTTGCAGAGTGCCCGGCTGGAGCGGAAAAAGTTTTTTTCAGATCCGGTTTTGGTCAGTATGATCGCAGTTCTGCTGATTTTTCTTGCACTGTTTATTCTTTATCCTCTGTTTATGCTGTTGATCGACAGCTTTTATGCGGAGGGCACTGTTACACTTGATGTGTTTAAAAGGGTTTTAAACCTGGAGCGGTTCCAGAATGCTTTTAAAAATACCCTTGTTCTCGGATTTATCACGGGGATCGCCTCTACGGCAATCGGGCTGCTGTTTGCTTATGTTGAGGTGTATGTGAAGCTGAAAACCAAGGTTTTGGAAAGGCTTTTTGGGCTTGTTTCCATGCTTCCAGTGGTATCCCCGCCATTTGTTTTATCTCTGTCCATGATCATGCTTTTCGGAAGAAGCGGCCTGATCAGCAGGTCTTTGTTTCATATATATGATTCCAATGTCTATGGGCTTAAGGGAATTGCCATTGTCCAGACTCTGACATTTTTCCCCGTATGCTACTTAATGTTAAAGGGGCTGTTAAAAAACATTGATCCTTCTCTTGAAGAAGCCACCAGGGATATGGGAGCCACCAGATGGAAGGTGTTTTCCAGTGTTACCTTTCCTCTTTTGCTTCCGGGTCTTGGCAATGCGTTCCTGGTGACCTTTATCGAGTCTGTAGCGGATTTTGCAAATCCTATGCTGATCGGCGGGTCTTATGATACTTTGGCTACCACCATTTACTTACAGGTGACGGGAGCTTATGATTCCACGGGAGCGGCGGCTATGTCAGTGGTCTTGCTGTCTTTAACAGTGGTACTGTTCCTGATCCAGAAGTATTATCTGGAAAAGAAAACAGCAGCTACTTTAACGGGAAAGGCTTCCCGCATGAGAATGCTCATTGAGGATAAGAGTGTGACCGTCCCGCTGACCTGTTTTTGCGGTATAGTTGCTGCCTTTGTACTGCTGATGTACATCATGGTTCCATTTGGCGCTATGTTTACCCTGTGGGGAAGGGACTACAGCTTAAGCCTTAAGTGGTTTCAATACATGTTTAAGACCAGCGGATTAAAGGCATTTAAGGACTCCTTTGTGCTGTCTTTGATTGCTGCGCCTCTCACGGCTTTTCTTTCCATGGTCATTTCTTATCTTGTGGTTAAAAAGAAGTTTAAGGCAAAGGGTTTTATTGAGTTTGTTTCCATGCTGGCTATGGCAGTTCCGGGAACGGTTCTTGGTATCGGATATATCCGGGGGTATGCAAACGGATTGTTCCGCTCCGGATTTATGAGCGGCCTTTACGGGACAGGACTTATCCTGATCATCGTATTTATTGTCCGAAGCCTTCCCACCGGCACCAGAAGCGGGATATCCGCCCTGCGCCAGATTGACAAATCCATAGAAGAATCTGCTTATGACATGGGAGCAAACTCTGCCAAGGTGTTCATGTCCGTGACCCTTCCTCTTATCAAGGATTCCTTTTTCAGCGGTCTGGTAACTGCCTTTGTCCGCAGCATTACCGCTATTTCTGCCATCATTCTGCTGGTGACCCCAGATTTTCTGCTGATCACCTGCCAGATCAATGAGCAGGCGGAAAAGGGAAATTACGGTGTGGCCTGCGCTTATGCAACCATATTGATCCTTATTACCTATGGCGCGGTCCTCATTATGAATGCCATGATGAAATTCTTCGGCGTCAGCAGGGTAGTGAAGGAAGTCCAGGATTAAGAAGAAACAGGAGGAAGATAACATGGAAAAACAGAAAAAAGGCGTTCGGATGGAACGCATTTCAAAAGTATACATTGATCCAAAGACAGGCAAGGAGTTTTATGCGGTAAAGGATACCACTCTGGATATTGAGCCGGGAACCTTTGTCACCCTTTTGGGGCCATCGGGCTGCGGAAAGACGACCACCCTCCGCATGATTGCGGGTTTTGAAAGCCCTGATGAAGGGGAGATTTATCTGGGAGGAGAGGCGATCAACCATCTGACCCCCAATAAAAGGGATACTGCCATGGTGTTCCAGAGCTATGCCCTTCTGCCTCATTACAATGTGTTTGACAACGTGGCCTACGGTCTTAAGATCCGGAAGGTTCCAAAGGAGGAGATCAGGGAACGGGTCATGAACATATTAAAGCTGGTGGAGATGGAGGGAATGGAAACCCGTATGACGAACCAGCTCTCCGGCGGGCAGCAGCAGAGGGTGGCATTAGCCAGAGCCCTGGTCATTGAGCCGGGAGTCCTGCTTTTTGATGAGCCTTTAAGCAACTTAGATGCCAAGCTGCGGGTGACCATGAGGACTGAGATAAGGAAGATTCAGCAGAAAATCGGGATCACGGCAATCTATGTGACCCACGACCAGTCTGAGGCCATGAGCATTTCCGATAAGATCATTATCATGAGCAAGGGCAAGGTAGAGCAGATCGGAAGCCCCAGGGAGATCTATTATCATCCTGCTTCCAGATTTGTGGCTGATTTTATTGGGGAAGCCAACTTCTTAAAGGCAAAGGTCTTGTCTGAAGAAGGGGAAAAGGCCATGATCTCGGTGGCAGGCAAGGAGTTCCAGGTAAATAATTTTGCCGGGGTCCGTTCCGGGGATGAGGCAACCCTGGTAATCCGGCCGGAGGGAGCGATTCTGGCAGAGCAGGGCATTTTGGAAGGACTGGTAACCTTATCCACCTTTATGGGATCTTACCAGTATTATCAGGTCATGGTGGGAGATATGGAAATTCAGATTACGGATTATAATCCGGTTAACCGCAGGATTTATGAAGTGGGAGAAAAGGCTTGTCTGGATTTTGATCCAAAGGGTGTTTACATCCTGTAGTACTGTGTTAAAATGATAATAATAAGCTTGAAGGGCAGGAAACAGGGATATGAAAGGCTGGATCGGATGTGCCGGGGCCCTTTTGTGCATTGCCTGTCTGGCAGGCTGCGACCGCAGTTCCCGGACAGTGCCGGCAGATTTTCATGCGGACGAGGAGTTGGTGGTGTACTGCCCTCATCCCCTGGAATTTATTAATCCCATTGTATCGGAATTTGAGGAACAGACCGGGATTAAGGTGGAGATATGCACAGGAGGGACGGGAGAACTGTTAAAAATGGCGGAGGACAGGAAGGAACCCGAATGTGATATTTTCTGGGGAGGCTCCCTGTCTACTACCATGGCCCAAAGTGAGCTGTTTGAGCCTTATATCAGCAAAAATGAATCCATGATCCAGGAAGATTACAGGAATAAAGAAGGGAACATGACCCGGTTTACAGATGTTCCAAGCATTCTTATGGTGAATACCAACCTGGCCGGGGATCTTTCCATAGAAGGGTATGGGGATCTTCTTATGCCTGAGCTTTCCGGAAAGATTGCCATGTGTGACCCTGTCACCTCTTCTTCGGCATTTGAGCATCTGATCAATATGCTTTATGCCATGGGAGAAGGGGAACCGGAGGAAGGCTGGGATTATGTGGAGGCATTTTGCAAAAACCTTGACGGCAAGCTGCTTCAAAGCTCCTCTGAGGTATATCAGGGGGTGGCCGAGGGACGCTATACGGTGGGCCTTACCTTTGAAGAGGGGGCAGCCCATTACATTGCTTCCGGAAATCCGGTCCGTGTGGTGTATATGGAGGAAGGCGTCATATCCAAACCGGATGTGGTATGCATCATCAAGGGGTCCGGTCATATGTGGGAGGCTAAGCAGTTTGTGGATTTTGTAACGGGTAAGGATGCCCAGACGGTTATCTCTGAAAGCCTTGGAAGGCGTTCTGTAAGGACGGATGTTGAGGAACCGGAATATCTGCTGGATAAGCAGGCGATCCACATTATTTATGATGAGGAAGCTGTGGTAAAGGAGAATAAACTGGAATGGATGAGGCGTTTTTCAGAGGTTTTTCAAGGCACCCTGAATTAGAATAGGGAGGGAGCATGAAAAAGGGACGGTATTTCAAAGATGAGCTGCGCCACCTGATCATGGGGTATGCCATCATTCCGGCTGTAGGCTTTACCCTGATCTGTACCCTGGTTTTTCTTGCGGTCCTGCTCTATGGAAAGAAAAGCGGGAATGAGTCCCACAATGCTTTCGTGGCGGAGGAATTGGAAAAAGTCCTTTCAGGGTACGAGGAGAAGCTTAAGGCGCTTTCGGATTTTGATCTGCTTTTTGATGCCGGTTCCGGCGAGGCTGGACGGACGGCCGTGTTTGAGGAATTTTACCGGATGTCCGACCAGCTGGGATATAAGGCGGAGCTGTATGTTTTTGACGGAGAGAAGCGGATGATTTTATCCACCAGAAAGGATATTCCGGATTACTTATCGGGCAGGGAGAACATCCGCTGGGGAATGTTTGGGGCAATGGACGAGAAGCCGGGGAAAACCAGGGTGCGTTTAATGGAGGCCTGGAAGGGCCCGGATAAGGATATTGCCATGGGCATTGGGGTGGCCCAGGGAGATAAAAAGGCGGGATATCTGGTTTTTACCATTAACAGCAGCCAGTTTAAGCCGCTGCTTGACCGGTCGGATAGCCAGACCATCATTGCAGACCGGTTTGGCTGGGTATATTTAAGCAGCAATTATAATCTGGTGAGCGGCAGCAGCCAGGTTTTAAAGGTGCTTGAGACGGCAGGCAGGTATCTGCCTTATGAAAAGAAGATGTTTCTCATATCCGTTCATCCGGCGTATCATCGGATGTTTTTGGTCTATTCTGTGACAGATATCCAGAACATTGTGTTTTCCCTGGGGCTTAGCAGCGCTCTCATTATAACGGCCCTTGTGCTGATGACCATATGGGTACTGATCAGCACGAAAAAGGTAACGGAGCGGAAGACCAGGGATTTTTACCGTCTCCTTCATGTTATGGAGAAGGCCAGGAATGGGAATTTAGACGCTCCCATAGAGATAGAAAGTGAAAATGAATTCCGGATCATAGCCGATGCCTACCGGGAAACCATTGCAAGCTTAAAGCTGCAGATGGAGAACAACAGAAAGATGACGGAGCTGGTGGCGGCCGCACAGAATAAGCAGCTGGAATCCCAGTTTAACCCTCATTTCCTGTTTAATACTTTGGAAAATATCCGGTATATGTGTATCATCCAGCCGGAGACAGCCGGAAAAATGGTGTTCAGCCTTTCAAACCTGCTGCGCTACAGTCTGGATGGCAGCAGGGCAGAGGTGACCCTGGAGGAGGATTTAGAGCACCTGGAGAATTATCTTACCATCTTACAATACCGGTTTAACCGCCGGTTTTCCTATGTGGTTGATGTGGAAGCAGAGGCATTGCCCTGCCGGATCCCCAGGCTGGTGCTGCAGCCCATGATCGAAAATTCCGTGAAATACGGGTTTGGCAACCAGGAAAATTTAAAAGTGGAGCTTAAGGCCTATATTCATGAAGACCGCCTGATCATGATCTGCAGGGATGACGGGATCGGAATGACTCCAGGGGTCTTAAGTGATATTCAGGCTCTTTTGGAACAGGAGGAGAACAACAAAAGGCATTCCGGGCTTTATAATATACACAGGCGGTGCAGGATTCTTTACGGAAGGCCGTATGGGGTAGAGATACGCAGTGCAGAAGGGCTTGGCACAACGCTGGTTGTGACCCTTCCGGCACAAAGGGAGGAAATGTAATGTTACGGGTGATGATAGCAGAAGATGAGGATATTATCCGCAAGGGATTAATCTATACCATGGACTGGATAGGAATGGACTGCGTAGTGGTAGCTGAGGCGGCCAATGGACAGGAGGGGCTTTTAAAGATACTGGAGCATAAGCCGGATGTGGTCATTGCAGATATCTGCATGCCGTTTATGGACGGGATCGAGATGATAAAGGAAGCCTCCAGGAGCGTAAAGTTTAAAAGCATTCTTCTGACAAGCTATGCGGAATTTGAATATGCAAGAAGGGCCATATCCGCCGGGGTCAGCGAATATCTTCTAAAGCCGGTGGATGAAGAGAAGCTTTCCGTTCTTTTGAAAAGGCTGGGAGAGGAAATTGCAAGCAGCCGCCAGGTGGAATATGTGATGGAACAGGCGGAATCAGATGCTGGTGTTATGAACCTGGAATATTATATGCAGCTGGACCTTTCAGAAAACAAGTATGTATCCAGGGCGA
Source organism: Hungatella sp. (assembly GCA_031270005.1). GTDB lineage: Bacteria > Bacillota > Clostridia > Lachnospirales > Lachnospiraceae > Lacrimispora. Next base: position 12,940 of record JAISYJ010000027.1, read on the forward strand.
TTGGGGAAATCAAATCAGGATATGGGGATAAGCTGAGCGTGGAATCCATATCAGATAAGCTGGGAGTCAGCGCCAGCTATTTAAGCCGGAAATTCAAAGAGGTGACAGGGCAGACCTTTCTGGATTTTTTAAACAAGTACCGGATCTCCCAGGCCATTGCTCTCTTAAATACCGGACAATACCGGATCGGTGAGGTTTCCGATGCAACCGGGTTTACGGATTACAAGCATTTTTGTGCGGTATTTAAAAAGTATACCTTGAAATCACCCTCAAAGTTTATGAAAGGGATCTAGCAGAAAGCCCGGCAGCAGGCACTGCCGGGCAATCATGGAAAAGAAAGAGTTAAAAGTTTAACAATTCGGAAATATCACCAATGGTGTAGGTCGCGCCGGTGGGCAGGGGCTTAAGGGAGCGGCAAAAAAGACAGGAATCAATGCCTGCACCTACTGCACCCTGAATGTCAGAAGACAAGCTGTCTCCCACCATAATGGTCTTGTCCTTTTCCAGGTCTTGGATATTTTTAAAACAGTACTGGAAAAATTGGAGGGCTGGCTTTTCATACCCCACTTTTTCCGATATGAACATTCCGTCAAAAAGATGGAAGATACCGGCGTTTTTAAGACGCTGGATCTGGGTAGAATAAACGCCGTTTGATGCGGTGTATAGCTGCTTCCCCATTTCTTTCAGCCTGATCAGGGTTTCCTTGGCGCCGGGGATTAAATCAGAGTTATTACCAAGATGAACGCGGTAACGCCCTTCCGCCTCTTCTCCGTTTATTTCCATGTCATAAAGGCGGAAGAATTCATGGAAACGGGTATTAAGCAATTCATCTCTTCCTATCTTTCCCTGCTCTAATAAGTCCCATAAGTGGCGGTTCATCTTTTTATATTGGGACAGCATTTCATCATTATATTCCAAATCATAGAATTGGATCATCTTTTTAAAGCCCTGCTCTTCGGCAGCGTCAAAATCCAGCAGAGTATTGTCAATATCCAGTAAAAAAATCCGGTACATATATTTATTCCTCCATAGTTAAATGTTTTTTGAAAAAATCATAGCAGATTCCCAGCAGCGGTGAAAGGAGAAAAATGCTGATAACGGTTCCTTCCCTTATTTGCAGAGGGGCATGTGATACTATGGTCAGGCACAAGGTGACGATCAAAAATATCACATCAAAGCTCATGCGGACAGTGGTGAACTTCTTTTTATATGCCTCACTGATAATAAGGCACAGGCTTTCCAGGGGAAATTTTATGATTCCGATGGCAAGGACGGCTCCCAGGCTGATGGAAGCGATTATAAGGCCGGAAAAATAAATCATGATTCTATAAAAATAGCTTTCAACGGTAAAAGTAGAAAGTAAGTGATACAGAAACAGATTGATGATATATCCGCTTGTAATGGTCGCGATAATCTGTATTGCATCCTTATAGTTTAAACGGGAGCGCCTTAAAAGTAAATAGGAAATGAAGAACAGCGTATTGATCATATTGAGTATGGTGCCAACCTTCATCTGAATGGTGTAAGATAATGTTACTGCCATTGCATTTAAAACGCTTTGCCCGATGGCTGCCTTTAGCTGCAGCGATATTCCGAAGCCGAAAAACACAAAGGATATAATGGTTACGGCCAGGTCGTTTCTTTTTTTTCTGCTCATTGTTTTCACCTCGGGAATATGATACCATAAAATACAGGCTGCCGGCTATGAGAATTATCATATATGGAATACTTGATTTATAAGGAGGCAAAAAGTGAAAAAATACAGTATATATGAAATACCGGAAAGCCTTGGGGCGGCCGGAGAAGAAAGGCATTTTCCTGCGGGAAAAAATATCTTTTATGTGGCTGAGAGGATCACTCATTGCTATCTGATCCTTTCCGGAATGGTAAAAATCTATATTGACCATGAAAACGGACGCCGGTCCATTCTTGATTTTGCAGGAAAGGGGGACTGGCTTGGAGAGCTTTCTTTATTCCGCCAGGAGGATTACATCAAGGAGAATAAGGTGATGGAGGATGTGGTCTGCCTGGAGTTTGGGCTGGACCGGTTAAAAGAAATCTGCCAAAAGGATGCGGAAGTTTCCTATTACTTTGCGTCCTATATTGCCAATAAGCTGATGGTTAGGAGCTACCGGTTGAGTGAATACTTAAATTATTCCCTGGAAAAAAGGCTGGCTTCCTTTATTCTTAAATATCAGCAGAATGGGAAATACACCATACCCCATACGGATGTTTCAGAGTATATGAATATCAGCTACCGCCATGTACTGTTTGTCATAAAGAAGTTTTGTGATGACGGAATTCTTAAAAAAGATAAGGGATACCGGATCATGGATTATGAAAGACTGAAAGAAATTTCCGACGGTTTCGTATCATAGGGAAGAAGGGAACCTGCCTGCCGGGTTCTTTTATTTTGCGTTTGGGCCTTTCAGATATGTATTGTTTCTTTTCCATTTATTCGCTATAATTGGGGTTACGGGCTAGGCATAGGAAAGAGAAAAGAGAAAAGAGGAAGATAAAAGGTTGGGAAACAGGTATATGGAATCAGAAAGTCCTGACAGCAGAGGGGAAACAGGCGTGATTTCCTTTGATGATGGAAGCTCATGTTCCTATAAAATCGTAAAATCAGACAGGCAAACCATGGCCCTGCAGGTCACGAAAAAGGGAGAGGTTTTCGTAAGGCTTCCACGGTGCCTTCCCTTTCGGGCGGGGCATGAGCTGATGCAGAAGAATAAAGAATGGGTCTTTGCACAGGTGGAAAAGATCCAAAAAGCCATAGAGCAAAAGAATGCTTTTCATTGGGCGGAAGGGGCTTTGGTGCTTCTTTACGGAAACAGCCGCATCCTTCATGTGAAGCCTGATAATAAGAAGAAGGCTTTTTGGATACAGGACACAAAGGAAAGCCTGGTGGTTTCCGGGCCAATGGCATCCGATGAGGAGAAAGAGCAGGAAGCAGCCGTGAAAGAGGCGGTGAAGCTTTGGTACAGGAGGGAAGCCAGAGGGTATCTGGAGGAAAAGGCGGCCAGGTGGTCTGCTGTTATGAAGGTGGACTATGGGAAAATTGCAATACGGGATCAGGCGACCCGGTGGGGAAGCTGCAGCGCCAGGGGAAATTTAAATTTTAACTGGAGGCTTGTGCTCCTTCCGGAAGAACTGGCTGATTATGTGGTGGTGCATGAACTGGCACACCGCATTCAAATGAACCATTCCCATGCATTCTGGGAGGTTGTGGAAAGAGTATTACCGGATTACCGGTTAAGGAGGAGGGAATTAAAGCGCTATGAAGCTGAAATATATCAGAAATATTAATATTAAAACAAAGCTCCTACTTTTAGGGGGGATCAGCATTATGGGACTGATTTTTATGGGAACGGAATCGGTGATAACAGCCAGGCAGATCAATGAAGCAAGTACGGAAATTTCCCAGTCCTGGGTACCGGCCATCATCATTGCCGAAGAACTGAATACCAGGACATCAGACTACCGCATTAAGGAATATAATCACGTCATCACCACCGATAATAAGGATATGGACCGGCTGGAGGAAGACATGGCCCGGATCCGGGAAGATATTGCCCGCGGCTTTAAAGATTATGAGCTTTATATCTCCAGTGAATCGGACCGGAAGCTCATGGAGGAGGCGGAAGGAGAGTGGAATAAGTATTTAGAGTACAGCGGCCGCCTGCTGGTCATCAGCCGCCAAAACCTTACCCAGGAAGCATTTGATATGATCATAGGGGATTCCAGGCAGTTATTTGATGATGCCAGCAGCGGGCTTTTAAAGGTAGCTGATTTTAACCGCAAAGGTGCTGAAGCGGCCAGCATTCACGGGGATAATCTTTATGAACGGCTTGCGAAGGAAAAAATCATAACCATCTGCCTGATCAGCGGGATCATTTCCCTTCTGGTGATTTATATTATTATGGCCATTGACAAGCCTGTAAAGGCTCTTGTGGAAGGAACCAGGAAAGTTGCCAACGGAGATTTGGAGGTACACCTTCCCTACCGTTCCGAAGACGAGATCGGAATTTTGACCAATTCCGTCAACCAGCTGATTGAGCGGCTTAAGCACATCATTGATGATGAGAAATACCTGTTCCGGGAGATCGGAAGTGAGAATTTTGAGGTGAAATCTACTTGTGAGCATGCATACCGGGGTGATTTTGCTCCTATCCTCTACTCCATTACCAGTTTAATGAGCCGGCTTGATGCGGCCAAAAAACGAAAAGAAAGCGGCGGGTCAGCCGGAACAGAAGAAAATGAAAAAGAAGAACTGGCTAAAAGAGCCGTTTGCAGGGAGATAACGAAACATGGCAGAAGAGAAATGGATGCTACAGACAAAAAGGGCTGATTTTGAGGAGATGGCCAGATGCTACCACATTTCACCGGTCACGGCGAGAATCATTAGAAACCGGGATGTGATGGGTCATGAAGCAGTGGAAAAGTACTTGAACGGGGAGTTAAAGGATCTGTATAGCCCACACCTTCTTAGGGATATGGACCGGACTGTGGCAATCCTTAAAGAAAAGACGGGGCAGTTAAAGCCTATAAGGATTGTGGGGGATTATGATATTGACGGAGTCTGCTCCACCTACCTTTTGTTCCAGGCCTTGTCCCAGGTGGGGGCTGTGGTGGACTATGAGATCCCGGACCGGCTAAAGGATGGATATGGGATCAATGAATCCATTATCCGGGCTGCTGCTGCAGAGGGCATTGATACCATACTCACCTGCGACAATGGAATCGCCGCAGTAGAGCAGATCAGGCTTGCAAAGGAGCTGGGACTTACGGTTCTTATTACAGACCACCATGATATTATGAAGGACGGCGGCGGTGAGATTCTGCCTCCTGCAGATGCGGTGATAAACCCAAAGCAGGAGGCGTGCCAATATCCTTATCCTGAAATCTGCGGAGGAATGGTGGCTTATAAGCTGGTTCAGGCTCTTTATGAGGCATTTCATGTGCCCATGGAGAAATGGCTTGAGATGGTGGAGTTCGCTGCCATTGCAACAGTGGGCGATGTGATGAAGCTTCAGGATGAGAACCGGATCATCGTAAAGGAAGGGCTGAAACGGATCGGGCGGACAAAGAGCCTGGGGCTGTTAAAGCTTATTGAGAGGAACGATCTGGATAAGGATCAGATAACCGCCTACCAGATCGGGTTTGTGATCGGTCCCTGTTTAAATGCGGGAGGCCGTTTACAGACAGCCAAGCTGGCCCTGTCCCTGCTTCTTTGCCGGAAGGAAGAGGAAGCGGATCAAATGGCACTGGAATTAAAGGCGTTAAATGACCAGCGAAAGGCCATGACAAAGGAAGGGACCAGCGAGGCAGTGGAACAGGTGGAAGCCCTTTATGGAGAGGATAAGGTTCTGGTGGTATACCTGCCGGATTGCCATGAATCCCTGGCGGGGATCATTGCAGGACGGCTTCGGGAATATTTCCAGAAGCCGGCATTTGTCCTTACGGATGGGGAGGAGTGCGTCAAAGGCTCCGGCCGCTCCATTGATACCTACCATATGTTTGACGCCCTGGTAGGGGTGAAGGATCTGCTGTTAAAATTCGGCGGCCACCCGATGGCAGCCGGCTTATCCCTTCTTAAAGAGAATGTGGATGAATTCAGGAAATGCTTAAATGAACAGGCAAGGCTGACAAAGGAAGATTTCATACGAAAGGTGTGGATCGATGTTCCCATGCCTCTGGAGTACATAAATGAGCCTTTGATCGAAGAACTGGAGCTTTTGGAACCCTTCGGCCAGGGAAATGAAAAGCCTTTGTTTGCTCAAAAAGGCCTCTGCATCCGAAGTGTCCGGGTTTTGGGAAAAAACAGGAATGCCGTGAAATTTTCCCTTGCAACGGAACAGGGAACGCCAATGAATGCCATGCTGTTTGCTGACGGCGATTCCTTTTTAGAAGAGCTGGGAGACAGACGGGCCCTGGATGTGATCTATTATCCTTCCGTAAATGAATACAATGGAAATAAAACGCTGCAGATCGTGATAAAGAATTATAAGATTCCAAAGAGTGTGTGACAGGCTGTATGAAGAGATGCGAAAGGGCAAAATAGAAGATGAGAAATCCTTGACATTGTGAGGAAGAATGTCTTATAATCTACCACAACGGAAATGTGGTAAAAATAAAAAGGAAAAGCGAGGGTGTTGACATGGTAAATGAAGTAATGAAATTTATCACCGGCTACGATAAGGAAGTAGGAGAAGCCATTGAAAAAGAATGCGCAAGACAGAGAAGAAATCTGGAACTGATTGCATCGGAAAACATCGTTTCAGAACCGGTCATGATGGCAATGGGAACCGTGCTTACCAACAAGTATGCAGAAGGCTATCCGGGAAAGCGTTATTATGGCGGCTGTGAGGATGTGGACATTGTTGAAACCATTGCCATAGAGCGTGCGAAACAGATATTTGGCTGTGATTATGCCAACGTTCAGCCCCATTCCGGAGCTCAGGCCAACATGGCGGTCTTTCTTGCCATGCTTCAGCCAGGGGATACGGTTATGGGCATGAATTTAAACCATGGCGGTCACTTAACCCATGGAAGCCCCGTCAACTTTTCCGGTTTGTATTTTAATATTGTCCCTTACGGCGTAAATGATGAGGGCTTTCTTGATTATGATGAGATGGAAAGGCTTGCACTTTTACACAAGCCCAAATTAATCGTGGCAGGTGCCAGTGCCTATGGAAGAACCATTGACTTTAAGAGATTCCGTGAGGCTGCAGACAAGGCAGGAGCCTGTCTTATGGTGGATATGGCCCATATTGCCGGACTTGTTGCAGCCGGAATTCATCCCAGCCCTATCCCATACGCGGATGTAGTGACAACGACCACTCATAAGACTCTCCGCGGACCGAGAGGCGGAATGATTTTAGCAAATCAGGAAGCTGCGGATAAATTTAACTTTAATAAGGCTATTTTCCCCGGTACCCAGGGCGGTCCTTTAGAGCATGTGATCGCCGGCAAGGCCGTTTGCTTTGGTGAAGCCTTAAAGCCTGAGTTTAAGACCTATCAGGAGCAGGTAGTGAAAAATGCCAAGGCCCTGGCTGCTGCCCTGATCAGGCAGGGATTCAATATCCTGACAGGCGGTACGGATAACCACCTGATGCTGATCGATTTAAGAGGAATGGAGGTAACTGGAAAGGAACTGCAGAACCGCTGTGATGAGGTTTATCTCACCCTGAACAAAAACGCAGTGCCAAATGACCCCAGAAGCCCGTTTGTAACTTCCGGTGTCCGTGTGGGAACACCTGCTGTTACCTCAAGAGGTTTAAAGGAAGAGGATATGGAAAAGATCGCGGAGTGTATCTGGCTGGCTGCTACGGATTTTGAGAGTAAGGCTGATTACATCAGAGGAGAAGTGACAAAGATCTGTGATAAATATCCGCTGTATGAATAAAGGAATATAAAAAAGAGGCTGCCATGAGAGGAGTTATAACGGATATTGTGCATGAATTGGGTTATTCATGCGCGGTACCTGATGTAATTTCTTTCATGGCGGCCTTTTCATTTTTTAACAATTATTTAATACAAGAGCAGTATCAAATATATTATACTATAACAGGCTGAGCACATCGATATTGGTGAGTTCAGCCGCATGAAAACCATAAAATCAGATATACAAAGGAGAAACTATGGAATTAACTACCGTCTTAGGTGTTATAGTCGGCGTTGCCGCCGTTGTCGGTGCTATGCTTTTTAAGCACATTGATTTTTCTGTCCTTCTTAACCCGGCAGCCTTTTTTGTTATTATTGTGGGTACTGTGGCTACAATTTTGAATTCATTTCCAGGGAAGAATATTAAATCCATCGGATCGCTGTTCAGGGTCCTTTTTACAAAACAAAAAGGAAGCACTGAAGCTGAAATGATTGATTTAATGTATAATTTGTCAAAACAAGCCCGTTCTGAGGGCCTTTTGTCCCTGGAGGCCAAGGCAGAGGAACTTCAAGACCCTTTTTTAAAAAAGGGCATCCGTTTGCTTGTTGACGGCGCTGGGGAAGAACTGATCGAAGAGATTTTAGAAACGGAAATTGCTGCAATGGAAAAAAGACATGAAATCAATGCAAGTATTTTTTCATCAGCAGGTACCTATGCTCCTACCCTGGGTGTTTTGGGTGCGGTATTCGGTTTGATCGCTGCCATGTCATCCATCAATGATACGGAAAGAATGGCGGAAGCAATTGCTGCTGCGTTTATTGCAACGATTCTTGGTATTTTCACCGGATATGTTTTATGGAATCCGTTTGCAAAAAAGCTGAAGGTAAAAAGCCAGCAGGAAGTAATGGCGAAAGAAATTATTTTAAAAGGTGTGTTATCCATGCAACATGGTGATTCTCCCTTTATACTCAGGGAAAAATTGCTTGCCGCTCTTCCGAAATCATTGCAGAAGAAATTATCTGAGCAGGACACAGCATCTGATCAGGATAAAAAGGGATAGGGTGATCGCGTATGTCAAAAAAAAGAGAGAATGTACATCAGGAAGAGGAAGCCGGAGAAGCCTGGCTTTTGCCGTATTCGGATCTGATGACCCTGTTGCTGGCAGTTTTTATTGTACTTTTTGCTGTCAGTAAGATAGATGCTGAAAAAGCCCAGCAGATTTCCCAGCAGTTTGCCGGAACAATGATGGATAAAAGCTATGCTGCCGGGGTGTCGTCAGGCACTGGTTCCGGTGGAAATGGAGCACAGACAGGCGGTCCCTTAAATATTGAAACGCAAAGCGAGCTGGAGAGCTTTATGGGGGAGTATGAACTCAAAAAGCTGGAAAATTTAAAGACTGAGCTTGATACAAAACTGCATGATCAAGGCATGGATCAATCGGTATCAACCATGATTGATATGCGCGGCCTTGTTATCAGATTAAACAATGCCATATTCTTTGACTCCGGAAGTGCGGAGATTAAAAAACAGAGCGAGGATACTTTACTTGAAGTCGCAGGCCTCTTAAATACCATTGATAATTACATACGTGTGGAAGGCCATACCGACAATGTTCCCATCAAACGCAGTGACTACCCTTCCAACTGGGAATTGTCTACTGCAAGAGCCGTAAATGTTGTAAAGCTTTTTATTAATAAATGTAATTTTTCGCCGGATAAGCTTATTGCCGTGGGCTATGGAGAGTTTAAACCTGTGGCAGACAATTCAACAGCAGAAGGCAGAGCAAAAAACAGACGTATTGATATTATAGTCTTAAGTTCACAATACGATAATCTGGAAGAACATCTTGTAAAGTAAATAAACCACATGAAAAACTGCGCGGCATAAAAGCCGCGCAGTTTTTTCAGGAGGAAATTAAATTAGGCTGTTATGCCTGGTTCTTGAAAGATTCGCAGTCAGTACACTCTTTCCTAGTAGGATTCTGTTCGTGAGTTCCTACTTTAATTTTCTCCAGAGTGCAATAATCTTCGCTTTTTGCATGGTAAGTGCAGTTATCGATGGAGCATTGGATACATTCGTTTTTTCCGTTTACTAGCATGGGTAAACCCTCCTTGATTGATTATTACATTTTATATTGTGGACGAAATCAGTTGAATTATGATGGCAATTTTTTCTTAAAAAAAGAGTATGTTATATTTTTGTGATATTCTGATTTTCGTCAAAACAGCACAAAATTCTGCTGTATTCAACTATGGAGGTGTAGTATATGGACAATTCACAGCAATACAATCTTATTTACCAACTAGACGGCAGACCTCCGTTAAAAGTGGCGGTTCCTCTTGGCCTTCAGCATGTTATGGCAATGTTCGTTGGTAATCTTGCTCCGATCTTTATTCTGACCGGCGCTATGAGCACACAGGATGCTCCATTTCCACCGGAATTGCGGATCATGATGATTCAGTGTGCCATGTTTGTAATCGGACTTGCCACTCTTCTTCAGCTTTATCCGCTGAAACGGGGAATCATTCAGGTAGGTGCACGCCTTCCTATCGTTATGGAAACCGCTTTTGCATTCGTTCGACCATGCAGGGGCTTGGGGCAAAGCTGCTGGCGGCGCAGGTGCAAAGGATATTGGTGCAGGAAAGTACTGGCTGGTTGGCTACATTGTGGCTGCTTTTTCGGGAATGGTGAATTTTGATACGGTTGCCAATGCAGCATGGTTCTGTATTGCTATGGGTGCAATCGTTCTGATCCTTGCCATCACTCTCGGTCTTGGCTTTGGTGTGTGGAATTTAAGCGACTCAGTAAAGGAAAACTTCCCTGCTTTGCTCCATTTTATCTTTGCAGTGCCAGTGGCTTCCGTCTGTATCGTGAGTGTTCTGGTTTCCCATATAGGAATCAGGGTCTTTCAGATGCTTGATAAAAACGGAAA
>JAISYJ010000052.1:0-32243 GCA_031270005.1 Hungatella sp.
GAAATCCCTTACATCATCAGTAAATACCACCTTTTTTACGTTCAGCTCCTCCTCAATGATTTCCTGATAGAATACAGGAAGGACATGAGGTGCTTTCACGAACATCTGGCCAATAGGCTGGCGGTTCTTTAAATTGGCTGTATTTCTGGCAGACCGGCCCATGACTACGATTTTTAATACTTCATCCATGTCAGTTTCCAGCTGCTTATCGATATAGGCTTTATTGGCCACAGGATAATCGCACAAATGGATGCTCTCCGGTGCAGTCTTATCCACGCTGCAGACCATGTTCTGATAAATCTCTTCGGTCATGAACGGGATGAGGGGAGCCGCTGTCTTGCTTACAGTAACAAGAGCTGTATAAAGAGTCATATAAGCGTTGATCTTATCCTGCTCCATTCCCTTTGCCCAGAAGCGCTCTCTGCTCCGGCGTACATACCAGTTGCTCATATCGTCAACAAAATCCTGAAGCGCTCTTGCAGCTTCCGGAATCTGATAGCCGGAAAGGAAAGCATCTACATCCCCCACCAAAGTGTTAAGCTTGGAGAGAAGCCATTTATCCATAACAGGAAGCTTATCGTATTCCAGACTGTATTTTGTGGGGTCAAATTCATCAATATTCGCATAAAGCACAAAGAATGCATAGGTATTCCAAAGAGTACCCATAAATTTGCGCTGTCCTTCCATAACCGCTTTCCCATGGAAACGGTTAGGCAGCCATGGAGCGCTGTTCACATAGAAATACCAGCGGATTGCATCTGCCCCGTAGGTTTCCAGAGCATCAAAGGGGTCTACCGCATTTCCCTTGGACTTACTCATCTTCTGGCCGTTCTCATCCTGGACATGTCCCAGAACGATTACATTTTTATATGGCGCCTTGTTGAAAATCAGAGTGGAGATGGCAAGGAGTGAGTAGAACCAGCCTCTTGTCTGATCCACGGCCTCGGAAATAAAGTCAGCCGGGAACTGTTTCTCAAACAGCTCTTTGTTTTCAAAAGGATAGTGATGCTGTGCAAAGGGCATGGAACCGGAATCAAACCAGCAGTCAATTACTTCCGGCACTCTCTTCATCTGTTTTCCGCACTTTGGACAGGTGATGGTCACTTCGTCGATGTAAGGGCGGTGAAGCTCAATGTCCTCAGGACAATCAGGGGACATTGCCTTTAATTCTTCAATGCTTCCGATGGAATGCTGATGTCCGCACTCACATTCCCAAACATTAAGAGGAGTACCCCAATAACGGTTTCTGCTGATTCCCCAGTCCTGAACATTTTCCAGCCAGTCGCCGAAACGTCCTTTTCCGATGTTTTCCGGAATCCAGTTGATCGTATTGTTGTTGCGGATTAAGTCTTCCTTTACATCCGTCATCTTAATGAACCAGGATTCTCTTGCATAATAGATCAGCGGGGTATCGCATCTCCAGCAGTGTGGATAGCTGTGCTCGAATACAGGCGCAGAGAATAAAAGTCCTCTCTCTTCCAGGTCCTTTAATATCATTGGATCCGCTTTCTTACAGAAGGTGCCTGCCCATTTGGTTTCCTCTGTCATCTCACCGGCTGCATTGACCAGCTGCACAAAGGGAAGATCATATTTTCTGCCCACCTTGGAGTCATCCTCACCAAAGGCCGGAGCGATATGAACCACACCGGTACCGTCTGTCAGAGTGACATAAGTATCACAGGTTACATAAAATGCTTTTTTATTTGGTTTTACAAAATCAAATAACGGCTCGTATTCCTTATATTCCAGGTCTTTTCCGGTGTACCTTTCTAATACCGTGTACTCCTCTTCCAGGACCTTTTCACACAGGGCCTCTGCCATATAATAGGTATAGTTTCCTGTTCGGACCTTTACATAGGTCTCATTCGGATTCACGCATAAGCCTACGTTGGATGGAAGGGTCCACGGGGTTGTGGTCCACGCCAGAATATAGGCATCTTCTCCCTTTACCTTAAAGCGGACAATGGCAGAGCGTTCCTTTACATCCTTATATCCCTGGGCTACCTCATGGCTGGATAAGGGAGTTCCGCACCGCGGACAGTAGGGAACGATCTTAAAGCCCTTGTACAAAAGGCCCTTTTCCCAGATCTGCTTTAACGCCCACCATTCGGATTCAATAAAATTATTCTCATACGTTACATAAGGATCATCCATATCGGCCCAAAAGCCTACGGTCTTGGAGAAATCCTCCCACATGCCCTTATATTTCCAAACGCTTTCCTTGCAATACTTGATAAATGGCTCCAGGCCGTATTCCTCGATCTGTTCCTTGCCGTCAAGGCCCAGCATCTTTTCCACTTCCAGCTCAACCGGAAGTCCGTGGGTATCCCATCCAGCCTTACGGGGAACGTCATACCCTTTCATGGTCCGGTATCTTGGAATCATATCCTTAATAACTCTGGTCAATACATGACCGATGTGAGGTTTCCCATTGGCAGTGGGAGGACCGTCATAGAAGGTATATGTCTCCCCTTCCTTACGGTTTTCCATGCTCTTCTCAAAAATCTCATGGCCTTCCCAGAACTTTTCTACCTCTTTTTCTCGTGCTACAAAATTCAAGTCTGTAGGAACTTTCTTGTACATCTTTTGCGACCTCCATTTCTCCATATATAAAAAAAGCCCCCATCCCGTAATCAGGACGAAAGCCTCACTATATCTCCGTTGTACCACCTATTACCGCATACCAGCATATGCTTTCCCTTAACGCAGAAAATACGTCCTGACCTACTGCCAATGCTTTCAGCCGGAAACTCCGGAGTGATATTCGAACCCACGCTACTTTCGCCAGGCTTCCACCCTCCCCGGCTCTCTTTGGATTTCCCATGGTTCTACTGTCTCCATCAAAGTTTTTCTTCCTATTATGATGTGGTTATACTAATATTACTGTATTTTTTAATTATAGGGATTAAAAAAAGAAATGTCAAGGCTATTTTGATTTTCCGCCTGTGACGAGAATATACAAAGGAGAACGGGTACCGATTCACTTTCATGAAATTCGATACCCGTTCTACATGCTTTCATCCATTGGTTCCTAAATACCTCTCACGTTTTGTTTTTTGCATTGCGTTCTCTAAATGCTCTATATGAATTTTTCCCCGTACCTTTCGCTTAAAACCATCTACAATCAAATTTCTCTGCATCGCTATTTTCATTCTTCTATATTGTTATCCAGCTACCGAATAAAAATTCAATCGGGACGAATCAAAATTATCCATGGGATGAATATTTCTCTGCAGTAATAACGAATTATAGGCATATAAGAGATTGGTAGATTTTCATTTCGGCTTCAGCCACGGTTTTCTGCTAAGGTTTAACGGTTTGGCCTTTTGCCTGAACAAGCCTTTTGCTCAATCAGGCGAAACTTATGTTTTCGGCGGAATCAACCCCCTTTTCTTTGTCATTATCCGAAACAAATTGAAAAATCGGATTTGAAATTATTTTCTTTTGTTCATGGCTTTATTATATACTATCTCTTTATATTTTGCAAGACTTTTTTAATAAAAACAGCAAATTAATTATTAATATTCAAATTATATCCGTTTATTTAGATTATTCAATCATTTGCGAATATTTATTTGATATTCGTGCCGCAAATTACATTGTTATTTTTTTGTCAATTCCATTGTTTTTTTGTAAACTTATGGTATAATGTGCGAAAAGGTTTAGCAAATGGAAAAAAAGAAGGAGAACAGCTATGAGCCAGCGCAATTTAACTTTATTAACAGACCTTTATGAATTGACCATGATGCAGGGGTATTTTAAAGAGAAGGATGCCAACGAGACCGTTATATTCGATGTCTTCTACCGCAGTAATCCGGGAGGTAACGGGTACGCGATCTGCGCAGGCTTGGAACAGGTCATCGAATATGTGAATGAGCTCCATTTCAGCAAAGAGGATGTGGATTATTTAAGATCCACCGGCTTGTTCGAAGAAGATTTTCTGGAATATCTCCACCATTTTAAATTTTCCGGCGACATCTACGCCATTCCTGAGGGCACGGTCGTATTCCCTCGCGAACCCTTAGTAAAAGTCATTGCCCCCATTATGGAGGCCCAGCTCATCGAAACCGCTTTGCTTAACATCATCAACCACCAGAGCCTGATCGCTACAAAAGCAGCCCGTGTCGTATTCGCTGCCGCCGGAGACGGGGTTATGGAATTCGGACTGCGCCGCGCCCAGGGACCGGATGCCGGTATTTACGGCGCCAGGGCTGCCATGATCGCAGGCTGCATCGGCACCTCCAATGTGCTGGCAGGAAAAATGTTTAAAGTTCCGATAAGAGGAACCCATGCCCACAGCTGGATCATGAGCTTCCCCGATGAACTGACCGCATTCCGCAACTATGCAAAGCTTTATCCCACCGCATGCATTCTTCTGGTTGACACCTATGATACGTTAAAATCCGGTGTGCCCAATGCCATCAAGGTATTTAAGGAGATGCGGGAGGCCGGAATTACGCTTACCACTTATGGAATCCGTTTAGATAGCGGAGACCTGGCATACCTTTCCAAAAAAGCCAAGAAGATGCTTGATGAAGCCGGATTTACAGACGCAGTGATCTCCGCCTCCAATGACCTTGACGAAACTTTGATCAACAGCTTAAAGATCCAGGGAGCTACGATTAACTCCTGGGGTGTTGGAACCAATTTGATCACCTCCAAGGACAGCCCTTCCTTTGGCGGTGTTTACAAGCTGGCAGCGATTTTGGATAAAAAGACCGGTCAGTTTATTCCAAAGATCAAGCTTTCTGAAAATGCGGAAAAGATTACCAACCCCGGGAACAAGATCATCAAGCGCATTTACAGCCGGGAAACCGGCAAAATCATTGCCGACCTGATCTGCCTGGAAGGGGAGGTCTTTAAAGAAAACCATTCCCTGCTCCTCTTTGACCCCATTGAAACATGGAAGAAAACTCATCTGGCACCCAACAGCTATACCATGAGAGATCTTCTGGTCCAGATATTCAAAGACGGGAAATGCATTTATAAGGCCCCTGCCGTTATGGACATCCAGTCCTACTGTAAAAAAGAACTTGATACCCTTTGGGATGAATCCCGCCGTCTGGTAAATCCTCACGAGGTTCACGTTGACTTATCCAATGAGCTATGGCACATGAAGAACCAGCTTTTGGAAAGCTATCATTTCAGAGATTGATTTATTCCGGCCTTTCCATTGTTCACACTCTGGTCATAATCTTTTTACAGCCTGGTCAAATTTTCTTCATATTTGGCCGATATACTGAAAACATCAGAAAAAGATGTTGCCAACATACTTTGAGATAAAAATTTTTTTCATAATTGCCGGTATTCCTCTATGGGATACCGGCTCCTCCCTTTTTTAGGGCTTCTTTTGATCCTGTCTTCTTACATCTGCTTTCTCACGACCGAGTATTCATCCCCGAATTTAAAATGTGGACAGCTTTTATAAGAATTGCTTAAAAACCGTATCATCTCATCCTCATCCAGATTGATCTCGCACTCATAGCATTCGTATTCCTCGTTATAATCATAGTGTATACAATATTCACACCCCGTCTTCCGGTCCATGTTAATCTCTCCTTTTGCCTTTCTTCCTTCTATAATAAACCGCACCCATTGTATTTTTTAAAAGCCGTCCCACGGTTCCGTCAATGACCCAGGCAGCTGCCAGGGAAATCAGAAACGTAAGGATGGTCTCGCAAATGATCCTGGGCACAAAATAATGTCTTATGAACGTCTTTTCCACAAGACCACGGGCTGCCTGCCCCAGGACCAGATAATGGATCAGATATATGGAATAGCTGTACCGGCTTATGCAGCCAACAGCCTTTGCAAGGACAGGCGCCTTTATATCCCCGAAATGTTCAAAAAACAGAAAAACAGCCGCTGCCATTGCCATCATTGTGGGAGCCAGGTCATGGAGCCCCGGCGTAAAGGATGGGGTAACACATTTTTGAACCATTGTGATGCAAAAGCCGGCAATGCCGAGAATCCCAAAGGGAAGATAACTGCTGCTGCCGTACAGGCGCTTTAATGCATATCCCAGGACAAAATAGATAAGCCAGCCTTTAAATACCATATACTCAAGGCCCTCTCCCACATCCAGGCCCAAAGCCGGAAGATAGGTGCAGATTCCCTGGACAATCACCATAAGCACCAGGAAAAGCTTTAAATCCCTGTCACTCATTGCCTTCATCATACGGGCTAAAAAGGGCGCGCAAAGGTACAGTGCCATGATCACATACATGAACCACAGATGGGGGGTCATGGGAATGGTTCCTGTTAAAAGCCCTTTGCCAAAAGCCGCCAGATGCTCCTGCCACCTAAGAGGTTCCACTGCCAGATAAATGTTATAATACCAGTAATAAATCCCGCTGTAGCATACAAAGGGGATAACAATGGTCTGAAACCGGCTCCAGTAAAATCCAGGAATATCCTCTGTTCCGGATTTTAAAAGGAACAGGCCGCTTAACATAAAATAAATCCCTACAAATGCCAGAAGCACCGGCAAAATAGCTGCCGAAAACAGCCACTGCCTGAAATTCAGCGTCTCTGCAGGAACCGCATGAACCATGATGATGGCAAAGACCGCAAGGGTCCTTAAGTAATCGTACTTCACTTCCCGCTTTTTAAGCTCCATATCTCTTCCTCCCTGCTTTTTCTGGGTTTAGAAAAGTATAGCATATAAAATCCGATTTTGACAAATTTTTTATTTTATTAAAAAAAGTGTAGACAAACGGAAAATCCTATGGTATTATAATGAAGCTGTCAGAGATGACATGCATAAAACGGCCTATTGGTCAAGCGGTCAAGACGCCGCCCTCTCACGGCGGAAACCCGGGTTCGATTCCCGGATAGGTCATAATTAAAGCACTGTATTTTCCTTGTATTTACTGGGATTATACGGTGTTTTTCTTTTTATAATATTAATACACTTGACTGCAATTAGCACATAAACCAATGACAACACCTGCTGGAATGAGAAAAATTGGAATGAGAGAAATTCATTGACATCCTAACGGTGAGTTTCAACATTTCCTTAGATAACGGAGGCCAGGAATTGCCGGAAAGAAAAAACTCCGTAAATTTTAGTATAAAAAAACTAGCTTACCTTAAATAGGATAAGCTAGTTTATCTTATTATTCATCTATTTACATTGACAAATTATTTAAAAATCTTGCATAATCCATATACCAGTCTTTAACGTTACCAAATGTGCCTACTATGTCCATATGGTCTGTATTTATGATTCTAGGCATTGCATTCCATTGTCCTATTTTAGCCCCGCCATTGAATTGTTCAATAACATCATCAGAACCTAACTTCGGTCCATCTTGACTAATACAATTTACAATCCCATCATTTGGGAACCATTTTTTATCAATGATAGGAAGACCTTTTTGATTACGTGAATATTTTCCAATTAAGTTTGCTGTTGGATAAAATGCAGGATTCATTGGTCCAATTTGTGCTATAGAATGACCTGTAAGTATCGATTCTTTCGTTGCTTGTGTTGTCCAGGAAAAATAATATACATCTGGCTGGGCTTTTACCCATGTATTAAGCTCTTGTGCTCCTTCTGTGGATAAATCATAAGTTGCTATATCCTTTGTGCTATTCCAGATATTGCTTTCTAAAACCCTTTTAATATAATCACGCTGAGATTCTCCATTTTGCTTTTTTAATCCCCATTGATCTAATTTTAAATCATATGCTGCGCTGAATAAGTTGTTTTTACCAGTTATTGTTCCTAATACTCCAAATGTATAACTTATTAAATCTTTTGATGGCATTAGATCTGATAAAGTTGTACCGTCATTCGGTGTAGATATGGTACTGACACTATGAATCCAATGCTTTCCACCTTCAAATAATGGTGAAATATTTTCTTGTCCGCAATTTATTTCCTCTTCGCTTCCTTCACTTAACAGCTGTGTAAGTGTACGTATGGTTTGTCCGCCCATACTATGACCTATTAAATGTATTTTATTTTCATCGCTTATATCTTTATATAAACCTGGATATGTCCTTCCATATCTATTATGCTTAAACTTTTTTGCATGAGCTTCTCCATAATCTGCTGTTCCACCTACTATATAAGCGTAAAGTTCACAAGCTCGGTCCCAGTTACTGGATACTGGACCTACTGTTGCTGTATAAGTCTCATACCCTGAGGCATTTAACTTTTCTTGAAGATCAACTACTCCGCCCCAATATTTATATCCTAATAATTCATCCCTTCCAAAGCCCATAAAGCCATGAACTAAAACAATTGGATAATTATTTCCCCCTACAAGACTCCTGGCGCTAACTTCCGGAAATTCTACCGGAAACTTTAATGGAGGCATTTTATTTATATCTTCTTCACTTCTAACTTCTTCTGCCGAATCTATTAATTCGTCTAAATCGTCTAATGTAGGTATTTTTATTGTCTCATCTTCCCCTTTTACTTCTTTTTCAACAGCAGGTGCTTCCACCTTCTGTATTTCTTGTGCCTTTGGTTCCTCTGCTCTTGCAATCATTGAAAAATTTGTTATTGCCATAGAAAATACTAATAACACGGTAGTTGCTTTTTTTAATTTTTTTTTCATTTCACATTTCCCCCCTGATTCATTTTTTAAGTAATTAAAAACATTAAAACCATTGTAATACTAGATACTGATTGATGTAGCTTTTTCATATTAATTCCTCCTTATAAACCTTAACATATCAGACATTTTTTACCAAATCAATATGAAATCTGTACTTTAATAAAAATTAATAAAACATTAAGATTTAAGCAATAATCAGTCATGTATTTATTATGCAAAAATGTGCAAACCGCAAAGCCGTTGCATAAGCAAATGAGTAATCTGCTGAGCAACGGCCTTTTTGACATTCCTTATTTTCCGGAAGAAGCCACAGTAAGCTGCCAGATGGTCCTTCCATTCTGCCACAGGTGCACATACACTGTCCTGCATTTCTGATACCTGGCAAATAGTTTAACGGCCTCACACTCATTGGAATAAACCTTCCAGCAGCCGGTGTATTTACAGTTCTTTCCCCCGTTTTGGATAAATCCCACCACATCTCCCAGCGGATAGCCGAGAAAAACCCCGATTTCATGGGGAAACTCTCTTTCCTGGTTCAGCCTCTCCTTAAGCCTTTTAAGGGCAGCCTCCACCTCCATATCCTCATAGCCGTAGGCCTGTAGAAACGTCCCCACCTCCGGCCGGCTTAGATCAGCCTGCAAATGGGCTTTCCGGTAGACATAGATCAGAGCTTTGTCCCCCCGCCGGCATAAACACAGCAGGGATATTCCCTTCCCTTCCAGCTGGCTGTTAAGGCCTGAAAGCTGGTTTTCCAGCTCCATTTCCGATGAAAAGGGATGGCTGAATAGGTTTGCCGTCTTAATGGAAGCCAGCGTGGGGGAACAATATTCAATTAGATTTTTTTCCAGAAGCATATCCGTACCTCCGCCTGCTTTCCTGCTCCATGAAGCTTCCTTCACAGGAATTACTCTGTTATGATTATTATAAGCAGCATCGGCTTGGATACTTTTCCAATTTTTGTCAGAATTTCTTTATTTCTTTCATACTTTCTTTAGAACTCGGTCAAATTTCCTTCACAATTATCCTGTATGATAATATTATAAACATAAAGGCAAAAGAAAGCGGTCAGAGCGCTTACATATATGTTTTTTCTAAGTCGGCAGAGTTGCCCTGAAAGGCTTCTTTGCCGGCTCAACCTAAAAATAAAGGCCGGAAATAGCCGTTATTGCTTTTCCAAAGCTTGAATAACACATATAACAAAAGGACCGCTGCCCATAGGTGAGTAATCATCTATGAGGCAGCGGTCCTTTTTTCTTTGGGAATAAAACCGTTAGACATTCCCGGATCTGCAAATTTATTTGTCTGATTCAACGATACCGAGAGAATCATCTCCCTTTCTTGCCTTTTCCATGAGAAGGGAGGCCATTTTCTGGAAATTGCCGCCCGAAACAGAGGCTCCGCTTACGGCATCTATTCCCACGTCACTTTGGGCCGCCAGGAAATTCGCTGCATAGGTACGTGTATAGCGGTTGGGGTATGTCCCTTTTTTATCCAGCATATTGCGCATATAGGGGATGTCCCAGGATTTGATGAATCCGCTTGAATTTTTGGCATTGTACTCCACCGTAACGATCTTATTGCCGCTGACGCGGATGGTAACAAATTCCTTCCAGCCATTGTTGTAATCCGACATTTCTACCGTGTAAAAGCCATCCACCAGCCTGCTCTCCTGCTTTTTACAGCCGCTTAGGGAAAATACAAGCACAAGGACCAGGAAGGCCGTTAAAAAGCGTTTTCTTTGACTCATTCTCCATCCCTCCCTTCGGAACCGGGACGAAGACGGAAGCGTCCTGACATTTCTTCAAGGCTTTGGGCCTGCTGTGCCAGATCCCCGCTTAGAGAAGCCACCGAACTGCTTGATTCAAGATTTTGACGTGCCAGCTGGGATATCCGGGATATGTCAAGAGACGCATTTTCAAGGCTTAATTTCTCATTTCCCACAAGCCTTGCCAAGTCTTCTGTTATTTCATAGGTCTGGCTGGATATATCCGTCAGTTCATTTAAGAAATGAGCGGTTAAATCGGCATACCTGGCCCCCTCTTCAATGGCCTTTTGGGAATGTATGATCATTTCGGCCGTACGCTTTGAGGATTCCCCGCTTTTTTCAGCAAGGTCACGGATTTCATTTGCCACTACGGCAAAGCCTTTTCCTGCTTCGCCTGCATGGGCAGCTTCAACGCTTGCATTAAGGGCAAGCAAATTTGTCTGGAAGGCTATTTCTTCAAGGAACTTCGTGATTTTTGTTATTTCAGCCGCATTATGGCTGATATTCTTCATTGCCTGAAGAGTATTTTCCATATGTTCATCACCCATTGACAGCTTTTCCATGGACCGCTCCATGAGTTCACGGGCAGTTCTTGCATGTTCATCCACAACGACTATGTCTTTTGATATGGAATCAGTCTCCTCAACAAGCCTGTCAATGGACATGGACTGGTGGCCGGAAGACTCATTCATAAAGCGGGCGCTTTGAGATACAGCCTGGGCCGCATGGTTTAAGGCTTCCGCCGAATGCTGAAGGTCATTGATCAGCTGGTTTAAGAAATCTGTAATATTATGAATGGAGTCCTTCATGACCACAAAGTCTCCTGCAAACTGATCGTTTACGCTGACGTCCAGATTTCCGGCGGAAAGATGTTCCAGGGCATTTTGAAGCTGGGAAATGTATCCGCTCACCTGTTCAATGGTATCCTTCAGGGAATTGGAAAGGGTCTGGGCCTCGTCATTTGTCATCATCACTTCCACAGGACTTGTCAAGTCTCCTTTAGCCAGCTTCTGTATCCGCTCTGTTACGCTTCCAAGGGACTTTGAGATTTTTCCTGCAAAACGGGCAATAAACAAGATTGCAAGAAGGGTAAGGGTCATGGTGATGCCTATATTGATCATAACGGCACTATTTACTATATTCGTAAAGTCTGATTTGGGAGTTATGATGGCCAAATACCAGTTAGCACCCCGTACAGGCGCATAAACCACAAGAGTGTCCTTCCCGTCCAAGGACACGGAAGCTGATCCGACCCTCCCTGATTTCATTGCATCAAATACTTCCAGAAACTTTGCATTATCCTTATAAAGAGAATATACATTCTCTCCGCTCCTGATAAAATCCGTATCAGGATAAGCCACCACCTGCCCGTTTCCGTTCATAACAAAAGCGTGGCCGCTGTAGCCGATATGTATACTGCTAATCACGTCATCAAGCATATCATACTTATAGCTTCCCACCATATAATAGGTGTTATTCTTATCTGTGGTTATGGGCATTCCCACCCATACTTCAAGCCCATTTTCTCCCACAGAAGTATCCCCGATCACAAGATTTTGGGTTTCCTCCATCATTTGATACAGATCACCGCCTGAGATATCGGCAGGACTGTTTCCTTTGCCCGTGTACAGCCTTCCATCCTGGGTGTAAAGGGCCAGCCAGACAAATTCTATGCCAGATGCAGCCCTGTCAAGAACCTGGTGCTTTTCCTCAAGGGTCGCTTCCTCTGATGTCAGTTCATGATTTTCCCCAATCATAAATATACGGTCTGCCATGATATGCAGACTGCTTTCAATGCTTTTTGAGGCAGTTTTTGCAAAAGGTATAAGAGTTTCCATCAATGTGGCATTGGTCAAAGACATGGCGGATACTGACAATACAATGGTTGTTACCACAGAAATAATTATGGTAACACTCAATGTGTTTAAAATGATTTTCCGCCGAATTCCTTTTAAATTCATAAATCCTCCTTTGTATTGTTACAAAAATAATTTATAACATATAAAGTAATATAACCGATTCTAAATAAAAAACAATAGTTTTGTTGAAATAAAAACCTTTATCGGGAAAAATTGTCACATTAGTTATATAAAACTGTTAAATTAGACGCAAAAGCAAGGAATTGTATCTACATACTGATCCCCTCCTCCTCCCCTGTCCCCCTGACAGTCACTTCCTGTATCTGAGGACATACTATATATAAGAAATACGTATTTCTACAACTTGTTAAAAGGGGGCAACCTTATGGCTAATTACAAACCGATAGCAAAAACAATCTCAGCTGCTTCTGCAATTTCAGGAGTACTGGTTCCTGCTAATCTTTCCACAACAAGCTGGGGGTTACTTTTAGTAAGAGGTTCTGCATTATTCAGCAATACGATCTTACGAAGCGGTGCTGTGGCGGTATGGGAAAGTACAAACCCTACCACTGCTGCTCCAAACCGTGAAACATTTACTGATGCAAATGCGATTTATGGCATTACCTGCAGAGCCGGGGTAAAATTGATATTTAAGTTCTATGCCCACTAATTTTTAAAAAGAGCGCCTCAAAGGTTAAAAATCCAACATCACGCTCACCAAATAAGACGAATTCAAGCTAATATTAGAATATCTGGCATGTATGGGATTTGGGAAGGAACCTTTGGGGCGCCTTTCTTGCAATGTAACATCATTTTATAACAAAGGAGGGGGAAAATGCCGCAAAAAATAATTTTAACAGGCTGTCAGATCATTTGCTCCGGAATCGTAACAACAGATTTTACCTTATCAAATACACCGTTTCTATTAATCACGGGAACCGTATACAGCCCAACAGGAACGCCTCTGCCAAACGCTGCCGTTGAAATACTTCTTGTAGATAGTTCCCATATTCCTGCTGAGGAAAAAAGCTTAGGCGTTACCTTTACGCTTCATGATGGTACTTATGGAATATCGCTTCCCAGGATTGATAAAAAGCAATACAAACTGATTGCTTATTCGCCTGTATAAACGGGAACTAAAAGGCCAATCAACACGGAGGTTATTATGAAAAAATATAAAACATTGGATGGATATCATGTTTATCAGATAAAAAAAGAAAAGAAATTCTTTTTTTTGGCGGACCGGCTTGATTACAAAAAAGAGATCAATGAATTATTGGCTACACTGGATGATTTAAAATTTGATTCCCTGATTTTTCTATTTGGAATTGATACGGGAGAATACATTCAAGATATGAAAAAATTACTGTGTGATAAAAACATAGTAATTATTTTTGAACCAAACCCTGGAATCTTTAAAAAATTCGGTCCAAAAATTGCAGACAATATAAGCCTTGTTCTGTATGAAGAAAATCAGGTAAAACAAATTTTTGACTATACCATTGATTTTAAAAATATCAACAATATATACTTTCATGCATTCGGGAACTATTCCAGTGTTTATAAGGAAGAATACGGCCGTTTGATTGAGCATCTGGATTGGACCATCATCAATGCAGCTTCCCAGGTGGAGCTGGCAAAGCGCTTTAAGAAAATTTTTATCCAGAATATGACCGCTAATATGAAGATTTTAGATCAATGCACTCCCATTCACCACTACAGGCTTACCAACTTAAATGTTCCCGCCCTGGTGGTATCCGGAGGCCCTTCCCTGGATTCAAATATTAAGGATATGCTCAATCATAAGGATATGCTGGACCAGTATTTTATCATTACCGGAAGCTGGACTGTTGAGGCTTTGACTAAAAACGGGATCCTTCCTGATCTGATCGTATCCGTTGATCCGGTTGATGCAAATTTTGATATGATGAAGAACTGCCTGAACCTGGAAGTGCCCCTTGCCTTTTATGAATACAGCAACAGGTATTTAGTAGGAAATTATAAGGGAGATAAAGTCTTTCTATCACTCCTGTTCTCACAGACAATAGAGGGCTTTGAAAATTACCAGGGGGTGTACTGCGGAGGTTCGGTTGCCCACGCCTGTATTGATATCGCAAACATGATGGGCTGCTCTCCCATTGTATTTCTGGGCCAGGATCTTGCCCATACCTATAATAAGCATCATGCGGACAGCGCGGTTTTTGATTATGATAAGGGCCTTCCCTATGGGGCCACAGCCATTGTAAAGGATGTATACGGAAAACCGGTGGGAACCACCATTACCCTGGACCATTACCGGCGGAGGCTGGAACATTATATCGCCATTTATAAGGACCAGAAACGGATCCGTTTTATCAATTGTTCCTATGGAGCGGAAATAAAAGGCGCCCCTCATAAGGAGCTGTCGGATGTATTTAAGGAAGAAACAGCAGGTAGGCCAAAAAACAGTTGTATTCCAAAACGGGATATCCATATAGACAGCAGGAAGACCATAGACTCCCTCCTTAGCTTCATCGATGAATACAGGGTAAAGGCCAGTCAGGGGCTGGAATTATGCGATATCATAATCTCTGAGAACCAGACAAAATCCCTGCTTAAGGTGGAGGAAACGGATATTGATCTGCAGCGCATCCTATATATTCTGAAAATTGTAAACGAATTCGAAAACGCTGCGAATACCAGGTATTTCGGAGGATATCTCAGTGAATTCATTTTTGATATGAAGGAGAATACATTTGATATGTCTGCTATGGATTATGAAATGCTGACCTCTGACCTGCAGCACCAGGCAAGGGCCTTTCAGATATATTTTAAAAAAATGAAAGAGATGCTGAAGGAAGTAAAAGAAACCATTTTGGAAACGGTAACGGAATTCTATGGAACGCATATAGTTTAATAAAAATAAGGAAAAAAGGGGATAGGGCAATGGAAATCAATGATACCCAATACAAAGAGGTGGAAGTAAATAAAATGATCATTAATGGGAAGGAACAGGCGGGAAACATTATTAATGCTGAGGACACAAAGAATAAACAGGAGTTGAATGTAACCGTATATACCCGCAGCATTACGGAACCCCCGGAAAGCGGAGGGAGGCATAATAAATTTTATGAACTGCTTCAAAAAGTCCTCATTAAGAATAAACGGAGCTAAGCTCCAATCCTACCCGGAATATCATTTTGACATCCAGCTGGAAAAGCAGAATTACCAGATCGTAAATGGAACCGTATACGTCCAGGACCATAAGCCCTGTGCAGGAGCTGTGGTCCAAATCACCCAGATCAACAGCAGGGATAACACCAGAAGCCTGTTGGGCTATACCCTGACAGATGAAAACGGGTATTATTTATTCTCTATTAAAGCAAAGGCCAACATGAATTATGAATTAGCGGTCTATGCTTCCCTTCTATGATGCAGAAAGGAGGAACCCCATTGAGCGGCTATACAGAAATCATCCTGTCACCAAAGCATTTTAAAAACCGCGACATTTTAAAGACGACCATTACCCTTGAAAAATCTGATGAGGTTTTATTAACAGGTACGATTTATAATTCACGCAGGCAAGCTTTGGAGGGCGCGGTTGTCCGGGTCATAAAAATCACCGGAGAAAAACAGAGAGTGAACATAGGCTATGTGATCACCAACCAGTCCGGGGAATTTGCCATAGCCGTGGAAAAAGACAAGTGTGCCTGTTATCAGCTGGATATTTACGAACCGCTGATAACCACATAGGCGGGGTTGCGCATTATGGATCAGATTAATCATGAATACTATATGGAAGGTATATTAATAAAAGGAAGGGTCCGTTACAAAGATTCCTGCCCGGTTAAGGACGCGATTGTTATATTAGAAAAGCTTGTCCCTGTATATGACCAGGAGTCGCAGGAGCAGGAATTTGAAGAAACCTGTCTTGAACATACGACGACCAATGACCGGGGAGAATTCTACTTTTCTATTACAGATAAAATGAGCAGTTATAAAATAAAGGTTTTCGATAACCATCACAGGTAAAGGAGGAAACATGAAAAAGGTTCTGGTTACAGGAGCGGATGGATTTATAGGAAGTCACTTAACGGAAACACTTGTTGAACAGGGATATGAGGTAAGGGCGTTTACCTTTTATAACTCCTTCAATACCTGGGGCTGGCTGGATTCTCTTTCTGATGAAATAAAAAAGGAAATCGAGATACAGACAGGAGACATCCGGGATCCAAACGGCGTAAGAAACGCCATGACAGGAATAGAATCGGTCTTTCATCTGGCTGCATTGATCGCCATTCCCTTTAGCTACCATTCTCCTGATTCCTATGTGGATACCAATATAAAAGGAACGTTAAATGTCTTGCAGGCCGCAAGAAGCCTTGGTACGGATAAGGTGCTCATTACCTCTACTTCCGAGGTTTACGGCAGCGCCAAATACGTTCCCATTGATGAGACCCATCCCTTTCAGGGACAATCACCCTATTCCGCAACAAAGATCGGAGCCGACCGGCTGGCGGAATCCTTTTACAAAAGCTTTTCCCTTCCGGTGACCATTGTCCGGCCATTTAATACCTATGGCCCCAGGCAGTCTGCAAGGGCTGTGATACCGGCCATCATCAGCCAGCTGCTGACCGGAGCCAGGGAGATACGCCTTGGCAGCCTGACTCCCACCAGGGATTTTAATTACGTAAAAGATACGGTAAACGGGTTTATTGAAATTGAAAAGTCCGAAAAAACCATTGGGGAAGAAATCAACATTGCAAGCCAGAAGGAAATCTCCATCGGAGAGCTTGCATCGGAGCTGATCCGGCAGATCAATCCCCATGCCAGTATTGTCTGCGGGCAGGAAAGACTGCGTCCTCAGAAAAGTGAGGTAAACAGGCTCCTTGGGTCTAATAAAAAGCTAAAGGAGCTTACGGACTGGAACCAGGAATACACTCTTTCCCTTGGTCTTAAAAAGACCATTGAATGGATGGAGAAAAACCTGGATAAGTATAAGGCCGGCATCT
The DNA here is from genome assembly GCA_031270005.1 of Hungatella sp. Taxonomy (GTDB): domain Bacteria; phylum Bacillota; class Clostridia; order Lachnospirales; family Lachnospiraceae; genus Lacrimispora. Next base: position 17,186 of record JAISYJ010000052.1, read on the forward strand.
ATAACCTATAGGAGCGGACCAGGAGGGGAGGAAGGAGAATGATACCTTTATCAGTTCCCAACTTAGCAGGGAATGAAAGAAAATATATATTGGATGCCCTTGACAGCGGCTGGATATCGACAGCCGGCAGCTATGTGGCAAGATTTGAGCAGGACATGGCCTCTTATTTAAATGCCTCCGGCGCAGCGGCTGTTCAAAGCGGAACTGCCGCGATCCATCTGGCCCTTCTCTTATCCGGTGTGAAACCGGGACAGGAGGTGATTGTGCCCACCCTTACCTTTATTGCCTCAATCAATCCGGTGACCTACATAGGTGCCACCCCTGTTTTTATGGATTGTGACGACTCTCTGAATCTGGACTGTGACAAGCTTGAGGATTTTTTGAAAAAGAAATGTGTCATGACTCCTTCCGGGCTGTTAAACAAGAACACAAACCGGGTCATTAAGGCGGTTGTCGTGGTCCATGTCTTTGGCAATATGGCGGATATGGAACGGCTGAAAGCATTGTCTGAACAATATGGAATAAAACTGATCGAGGATGCTGCGGAAGCATTGGGAACCTGCTATGAACAGGGAAAATACCAGGGACAATTTGCAGGGACAATCGGCGATTTCGGTGCTTATTCTTTTAACGGCAATAAGATCATCACCACAGGGGGAGGGGGGATGATGACAGCAAAGGATGAAAACCTTCTGGAAAAAGCAAGGTATCTTGCCGCCCAGGCAAAAGACGATCCCCTCTATTATACTCACAATGAAGTGGGCTATAACTACCGAATGACCAATCTGCAGGCAGCCCTGGGAGTTGCCCAGCTGGAATGTCTGGAGGATTTTATCCGGATCAAGGAAGAAAATTATGATTACTACGAAAATGCCATAGCTTCCATGGAAAGCTTTGAACTGCTTCCGTTTAACCATAAAGCAAGAAACAACCGGTGGTTCTATTCCCTGTTCTTAAAAAACAATGGATTAGACCGGGATACCGTCATGAAACAGTTAAAGGAAAAGGATATTGAAACAAGGCCCATCTGGCAGCTTTCCCATACCCAGAGGATGTATGAGAACAGCCAGGCTTATTTCATAGAAAAGGCTCCCTTTTACCGGAACAGGGTCATCAATATTCCCTGCAGTACCAGTCTTTTAAAAAAGGAGATGGATCATATCATTCAAGCATTGAGCCGCATTTAGCAGTCTGAAAGAGGGATAGGCATGGAAGTTCGTAAATTTATTATTGCACCGGATGCTTCTATTCGGGATGCAATCAGTCAATTGGACCAGACAGCAAGAAAGATCCTTGTTGTTGAAGAAAATAATAAGCTGGCCGGTGTTCTCACTGATGGGGATATCAGGCGGTGGATCTTAAAGAATAAGGATATTTCCATGCCCGTACGCCTGATCATGAATCCTGCTCCTGTTGTTATAAAAAAAGAAAAAAGCCATCTTGCCCTGGAGATCATGAAGGAAAAGCAAATCGAAGGGCTTCCCATGATAAATGACAGCAATGAGATAACTGATATCCTGTTTTGGAATGAGTTAAACGATCATGAACCGGACCGCCAAAACCGGATCCAGACACCGGTAGTCATCATGGCAGGCGGCAAAGGTTCCCGGCTGTATCCGTATACAAAAATCATTCCAAAGCCTCTGATTCCAATCGGTGACACCCCCATTGTAGAACGGATCATGAATCAGATGATGGAATACGGGTTTTATGAGTTTTATCTTACCATAAATTATAAAAAGGAGCTTATTAAGGCTTATTTTAATGATGACCATCCCTATCATCTGCACTTAATTGAGGAAGATAAGCCCTTAGGGACAGCCGGTTCCTTAAACCTGGTGAAAAAGGATATTAAGGGCAGCTTTCTTGTAAGCAACTGCGATATTTTAGTGGATGTCAATTATACCAAGCTTCTCCTTTATCATCAAACCCATAAAAACAAGATCACCGTTGTCACTGCCATGAAAAACTATGAGATTCCCTATGGGGTGGTTGCCTTAGGGGAAAACGGATCCATTGATGCCTTAAACGAAAAACCCAGATACGAGCTGTTAGTGAGCACCGGTCTTTATGTATTGGAGGAAGAAATATTAAAATACATCCCTGAAGATAAATATTTTGATATGACAGACTTAATCCGCAGATGCCTAAAAAACGGCCAGCAGGTGGGGGCCTACCCGGTCATGGACAGCGCCTGGTTGGATATGGGGGAATTCAGTGAAATGAAAAAAATGGCTGAGAGAATGAAACTATGAAAGAGGAACTGATCCTGATCGGCGGAGGCGGCCATGGGGAAAGCATCATAGATACCATCAGAGGACAGGAAAAATATAAGATCACCGGCATTCTGGACCCCAGCAAACAAGCGGGCACAGAGGTTCTGGGCATAAAGGTCATAGGAAGTGATGAGGATCTGGCAGACTGTTTTAACCGTGGAATCAGGAACGCAGTGATTACCATAGGAAGCGTGGGAAATCCCGGTCCAAGGCGCAGGCTGTACGAACAATGCAAGAAAATAGGCTTTGAATTTCCCAATATCATGGATAAAAGCTCCATCCTTTCTGGGACCCTTACCATCGGGGAAGGAAACTTTATCGGAAAGGGAGCCATCATCAATTCCGGAGTTACCATAGGGAATGGAACCATCATCAATACGGGTGCCATCATCGAACATGGCTGCAGGGTTGAAGATTTTGTCCATATTGCTCCTGGATGCGTCTTATGCGGAAATGTCTGGATAAGGACCAATTGCCATATTGGAGCCCATTCCACCATCATACAGGGCCTGACCATTGGGAATGACACCATGATCGGCGCTGGAAGTCTTGTCATAAAAAATATATCGTCAAATAAGCTGGCTTATGGAAGTCCGGCAAAGGAGGTGGCTTTCCATGAGTAACGTTATGATAATCGCCGAAGCAGGGGTAAACCATAACGGCGACTTAAACATTGCCAAACAACTGGTGGATGCCGCAAGCGTCACAGGTGCAGACGCCATTAAGTTCCAGACCTTTCGGGCAAAGCATCTTGCAGTACCGGATGCAAAAAAAGCCGACTACCAGATCGAAAATACCGGCCAGACCATGTCACAATACGAAATGTTAAAAGCCCTTGAATTGTCCTGGCAGGAATTTGAAGAACTGTTTCAGTACTGTTCCTTCCGGCACATTCAGTTCTTATCCTCTCCTTTTGATGAGGAAAGCCTCCTTTTTCTTGACCGGCTTGGCGTGGATCTCATTAAGATTCCTTCCGGGGAGATCACAAATTATGGCTATCTGAAAATGATAGCATCGTTAAAAAAGCCTGTCATTTTGTCTACGGGAATGTCCACTGAGGATGAAGTAGGGGAAGCCCTGGAAATCCTGGAGGAAGGCGGAGAAGAAATCACACTGCTCCATTGCTCCAGCTCCTATCCTGCCCTGATGCAGGATGTGAATTTAAATGCCATGGGCACCTTAAGACATAAATTTCACAAGCAGGTGGGCTATTCCGACCATACACCCGGAATCGAAGTTGCCATTGCTGCCGCAGCCCTTGGCGCCTGTGTCATTGAAAAGCATATGACCCTGGATAAAACCATGCCAGGACCGGATCATAGAGCCAGTTTAGAGCCGGATGAATTTAAGCAAATGGTGGACAGCATCAGAAATATTGAACTGGCCCTGGGTGACGGGGTGAAAAAGCCCACGCAGGCTGAATTAAAAAACAGGGACTATGTGAGAAAATACCTGGTGGCTTCCAGGGAAATTAAAAAGGGGGAAGTCTTTACCCTTCAAAATCTATGCGCCAAACGCTGCGGATATGGGATCTCTCCCATGAGGATACACAGTCTGTTGGGAAAGACCGCCGAAAGGAATTATCAGAAAGACGAAAGGATCGGACTATGATCAAATTATGCGTAGTAACCGGAAACCGGGCGGAATATGGCTTATTAAAGCCTGTGATGGACCGTGTCGGACAGGACCCGGATTTTAAGCTGCAGGTCATTGCAACGGGAAGCCATCTGGATACCAGATACGGACAGGGCTGCCAGGACTTTGAAAACAGCGGCATAAACATCGATGAAAAAATAGAGATGAACCTGGCCTCTGATACCTCTCTTGGAATATGCAAATCCATGGGCCTGGAATTGATCAGCTTATCCGAAGCTTATGAACGGTTAAAACCGGATATGGTTCTGCTTCTTGGGGACCGGTATGAAATCTTCACAGCTGCAAGTGCCGCCCTTATCTGTAAAATTCCCATTGCCCACATTCATGGCGGGGAAATAACAAGGGGCGCATACGACGATTCCATGAGGCATGCCATCAGTAAGATGAGCTATCTTCATTTCACCAGCACAAGGGAATACCGGAAACGGGTCATTCAGTTAGGGGAAGCCCCTGACAGGGTCCATTGGGTAGGCGCTCTTGGCATTGAAAACATGAAGACCATAAAGCTGTTAACCAGACAGGAATTGGAAGAAAAACTAAAGCTCTCACTGGACCCTCCCATGGCTCTTGTCACCTTTCATCCTGCCACTTTGGATCATGACAGCGCTCCGGTACAGTTTCAGCCGCTGGAAGAGGCCCTTTTGCATTTCCCGGATTTATTTACTGTTTTTACAAAGAGCAATTCCGACACAGGAGGAAACCAGATCAATGAAAGGATTGAGGCTTACGTAAATAGGAATCCCAAAAAATCAGCGGTGTTCCCCTCCCTTGGCGTCCGGAACTATTTAAGCCTTATGAACTGCTGCCAAGCTGTGATCGGAAATTCTTCCAGCGGGATCATGGAAGCACCTTTCCTTAAGGTGCCTTCCGTTAATATAGGAAGCAGACAGGCTGGAAGGATTCAGCCTGCCTCTGTCATAAGCTGCAGTTCTTCCGTAAGCGGGATCGTGTCTGCAATCCAGAAAGCCCTTACCTTTGACCGGTATAAGGAAGAAGCTCCAAACCCTTACGAGGGCCAGGATACCAGCAAACAGATCGTCTCGCTTATTAAGCAGGCGTTTGAAAAGGGAATTCAACTGGAAAAGAATTTTTATGACGTGGAATGGAGGCTGTAATGTATAAAAATAAAACTTTTTTGGCAATCATACCTGCCAGAAGCGGCTCAAAGGGAATTATAGATAAAAATATCAGAGAAATTAATCACAAACCTCTTATGGCGTATACGTTGGAAGCCTGCAAACGTTCCGGAATATTTGATGATATGGTGGTATCCACAGACTCTGAGAAATATGCCGGGATCGCAGAACGTTTCGGAGCCAGCGTTCCCTTTCTGCGCCCAAAGGAACTGGCTTCCGATGAGGCTTCCTCCAATGACGTCATACTGCATGTCATAGATGGGCTGCGGCATCTTGGAAAAACCTTTGATTGCTTTATGCTTTTACAGCCCACCTCTCCTCTCAGAAACGAAAAACACATAATCGAAAGCGCTGATGTCCTGTTAGAAAATAATGCCGATTCTGTGGTCAGTATCTGTAAATCAGATTCCAGCTCCTGCTTAACCGTGGAGCTTACAGGTGAAGGAAGGGTGAAAGCCCTGTTTTCGGACAAAAAACAGGTCAGAAGACAGGATATGCCGCCGGAATACAGAATAAACGGGGCTATTTACCTGGCTCTGACCAGTTATTTTGTGAAGCATAAAAGCTTTTATGAGGGCGAAACTCTGCCCTATTTTATGAATGCCTTTGATTCCATTGACATTGATGATGGGTTTCAGATGAAAATAGCGGAATTGCTTCTGCTTGATAAAAACTTATCAAATCCGTCCTAGTTAAAAATGCCATTAATTTCCTTCTGTAATCAGTCCCAGGGCCAGGAGGGCACTTTTTTCAAGCTCATCTTCCGTTGTAAATTCATTTGGCGTATGAACCTCATTCATTCCGCAGGCCACTACGATTCCCCGGATTCCGCCCCGGACAAAGTGGTTGTTATCGCTTCCGCCCAGGGTATACTGGGTGGAGCCTTTAAGACCAAGGGACCGGCAGACGCCCTTGAACCGTTCCACCACTTCTTCGCCGTCGCTTATTTCATAGGCTTCGATCTGCTTTTCAACAGATATCTCCAGGCTTCCGCCATATCCGGCCGCAGTACCTTCAAAGGCATCCTTTAGCCTGTTCCATTCTGCCAGGGCTTTATGATCCTTTAAGCTTCTAATCTCTCCTGCGACTACGCATTCGCCGGAAACAATGTTGGTCTGCTTTCCTCCGCTTATTTTTCCAATGTTTACGGTGGTTTCATTGTCAACCCAGCCCTGCTTTAACCGGGAAATGGCACGGGCCGTAATTTCAATGGCATTGATCCCAAGCTGAGGGCAAAAGCCTGCATGGGCATTCTTGCCCTTCACCCTGATTTCAAAGGAAAGGATGGTAGGCGCTGCGGTTGCGGCCAGGCCGATGGTTCCGCTTAAATCAAATACATAAGCCAGCTTTGACTTTATTCTGGAATAATCGATGAGCTGGCTTCCTTTTCCATAGTTCTCTTCTGCAACCGGGAACAGGACCTCAATATCCCCATGGGGAAGGTTGTTTTCCTTAATCACCCGGACTGCCTCCAATATAGCAGCGATTCCGGAAAGGTCGTCGGCTCCAAGCACGGTATCTCCTTCCGAGGTGATTCTCCCACGCTCATCCCGGACCGCGCGTTTCCCAATGCCAGGCTTTACCGTATCCATATGAGCCGACAGCAAAACAGGGGCGGAACCGGTGGTTCCCTTTAAATAACCGTAAAGATTTCCTGTAGGAACGGCGGTTCCATATTCAGGAAGCTTATCTTTCAGCCGGTGACCGGCATCATCTTCCCACACCTCAAATCCAAGCTGTTTTAATTCGCCTGTCAAATAGTCCGCAATTTCCCGTTCATGATAGGTTTCGGAATCAAATTCCACCATTTTTTTAAATTGGCTTACCAGCCTGCTTTTATGAATCATTTTGCCACCTGTTCTTTTCCTATGGGTTCGTTTTATTTATTAACATATCTTGTGAAGCGGATATTTACACTCCGCTTTACTACTTACTTGATTCGCTTAAACTTTTCTTCCGGTGTCCTGCTTAATTCCTTCCGGTTTTGCGGAGCAGACCAGATGCCTTCGTAATCGATCTGGTCCGCAAAACGGGAATTAAAATCCTGGAAAAAGGACTTGTTTTCCGACTGGGGCGCCGCTATATCCCGGAAGTAGGTATTGTTTCTGAATGCAGGTATCTCATATAAGTCCCTGCAATATTCCCAGATGTTTTTGTAATCAGCGATCCTGTGCTTAATGGGACCCAGGTTCCGGTAATAATGGGTATCAAACCTTGCCAGGGTTACAAAAAGCCTTACATCGCTGTCGGTCACATAATCTCCAAATAAGAAACGGCTTTCTGAAAGGCGTTCTTCGATCGAATCCAGCGCATGGTAAAAGTCTTCAAATGCCTCTTCATAGGCTGTGATGGACTGGGCAAACATCATCCGGTAGGTCCCGTTGTTTACATTGGGAAAAAGCCAGTCGTTGTATTCATCGATGTCTTTTCTCAGCTCCTCAGGGTACAGATCAGGGGCATCCGGACTCTGAAAGGGACGGAATGCTGTTTCAAAATAACTGGTCAGCCTTTGGCCCAAAAAAGCCGGTACCGGCCGCTTTCTGCCTTTAAATCATTCTCCCCGTCTCCAAAGGGGGTTGTAAAACGGTTGGGCTGACGGATAAATGCGCCTCTTTCATCGATTTCTTTTTCTATTTCTTTTGGGCGTACCTTTTGCCCGCTTTTTGAATCTGACATTAAAATTTTCTCCCATTCCCTCAATATTTTTCCGTATAGATGATCTAAAAGATAGCTGCGTCAATCTTCCTGACGTAATCCAGTTTGCAGCCAAGGCTTTATAAAATCATACCGCCTCTTCCTTTATTAAAGATTCCCTGGTCCAGTTCTCAGCCTTTTGCAGCACCAACTGCTCCCCATATTAAAATTTGATCCGTTCTCTTCCATGAGGTACTTTCCATATAGAAAGGTCCGGCCCCTTGGGAACGATGCCATAAGGGTTACTGGATACCGCACACAAATGATAGTGCTTTTTGATGGCCTCGAAATCCGTGGTATCTCCAAATCCAGGCTGTGAATATAAGTCCCTTACATATCCCCATAGATTGGGAAAATCGGAAATAAGGTTTCTATTGAGAAGAAAACCATTGTAATAAGCCACATCAAAACGTACCAGGGTCACATACAGGCGGATATCGGATTCCGTGATCTTATCTCCAAACAGATAACGACTTCGGCCCAGCCGCTCTTCCAGCCAGTCAAGTCGGGGAAATACCAGATGGTATGCCTCTTCGTAGGCCTCCTGGCTTCTGGCAAACCCTGCCTTGTAAACCCCGTTGTTGATTTCATGAAACAGAATTTCATTTAATTCATCGATTTCAGCTCTCAGCTCTTCCGGATATAAATCCGGTGCTCCCGGCTTATGGTATTTCTTCCACTCCACTTCCCAGTACCTGGTCAGGTTAAAATAATCGTTATTCACCACTTTCCCTGTAGTCAGGTCAACAACAGCGGGCACCGTAAACCTGCCCTTGTAATCCGGATCTGCCTTTAAATAGGCTTCGCTTAAATATTTGATCTTTAGTACCGGATCTTCCTCATTTTTATCAAGGGTAAAAGCCCAGTCCGTCCGTTCCACATCAGGTCTCACTGGATCCAGAGTACCCAGGCCGATCACTTCTTCAAGCCCAAGCAGGCTCCTTACAATAACGGAGCGGTGGGCCCAGGGGCAGGCCGGAGACCAGACCAGGCGGTACCGGCCGGCCTCTACAGGCAGATTCCCTTCCTCTGCCCCAAAGGGTGTGGTAAACCGGTTTTTCTGCCGTTTGAATTTCCCATTGGATTCAATCTCATCGGTAATAAACTTCTTTGACATATTAATTTCCTCTTTTCTTTCTCATAGCCTGCCTAACCCTTCATATCCTCTCTGCCATATTCATCAACAAAGCGGTATTTTTCAGGAAGCAGAAATCCTTCCTTATCCATCCAGTTAAGAGATTCTTCCGATCCACAAAACCGGCACATGGCCGTTTTATTCCTTTGGAATCCCATTTTTTCGTATAGGGCAACCGTCCTGGGATGGGTGTATAGGATCACATTCTGGCCCCTGACCTGATCAAGGAGCAGCTCAATCAGTTTTCTGCCGATTCCGTATCCCTGATATTCCTCATCAAGAGCGATATTGTAGATGGCCGCCTGGCAGACGCCATCGGATAAGGCCCTTCCAACACCAACGATCCTTTCTTTGTCACAGACAAACACTACTGCATAGCTGTTTGTAAAGATGGTTTCCTGATCCTTGGCCGACCGGTCTGATAATCCGGAACGCCGAAGCACATCGGCAACCTCCTGCCAGTTAATCCCTTCTTTTACTGTCTTGTATGTTATATCATTCATGGGTTACCTCGATTCCTTCTGTCATATCCTTGCCCCGTTAAATCGTATAATCAGCGCTTTCCAGCATATGAATCTTTACTAAAAACTCCTTTAACCGTGGGTTTTTCGGATTATCAAAAATCTCTTTCGGCGTTCCGTCAGCTACGATTTTTCCGTTTTCCAGGAAAATGATCCGATTTGCCACGTTCCTCACAAAGTTCATTTCATGAGTGACAAGGAGTATGGTATTCCCCTCCTGGGCTGCCTTTTTTATGGTCACCAGCACTTCGCTTACCAGCTCCGGATCCAGAGCCGAGGTTGGTTCATCCATAAGAAGCAGTTTGGGGTCCATGGCCAGTGCCCTTGCGATGGCCACTCTTTGCTGCTGCCCACCGGATAAATGCCTGGGATAGTGGGATAAACGGTCTCCCATTCCCACCTTCTGCAAATGCCTTTCTGCAATGCTTCTGGCCTCGCTTTTCTTTAACTTTTTTACCACCAGCAGTCCTTCCATCACATTTTCCAGGGCAGTCCGGTTCTTGAAAAGATTAAACTGCTGAAATACCATTTCCGTATTTTTCCGCAGCTCCAGCTTTTCCCTGGCTGATTTTGTGGTTAGGTCGATTACCTGATCATTCATTTTAACGGTTCCCTTTTCCGGCTTTTCAAGCAGATTAATGGAACGGAGCAAAGTGGATTTACCGGTTCCTGATGGTCCGATGATGGCTACCACATCACCTTGGTGAATGACCAGATCAATATTATCCAGCACCACGTTATCACCGAATTTCTTACTTAATCCCTGAATTTCAATAACGCTCACACTTATACCTCCTTATCCTTATCCTTTTCCTGTTCCTGCCCATGCTTTTTGGACAGAGCCCGCTCCGTTTTACAGCGTGCCCCGCACCGCCGGGCATCGGGTGTAATGGTATGCCCATAGGGCGTTTCCGCCGAAACCATCTCGGGTACGCTCATTCTTTTCTCGATGTATACAAACAGCCGTTCAATAAAGATTGTCAATACCCAGTAAATGATAGCCAAAGAACAGTAAGCTTCAAAATACCGGTAGCTGTTTCCAGCCAGGATCTTGCCCTGAGCCGTTATTTCAACGACTGAGCAGGTAAATGCAAGTGAGGTTCCTTTTACCAGGCTTATGAGAGAGTTCCCCAGGGAGGGGAGGGCCACTGTCACAGCCTGGGGAAATAATACCCTTCGGAATATCTGGAACCCGGTCATCCCAAGGGCCTTGGCCGCCTCAACCTGCCCTTTTTCCACGGACTGTATGGCCGCCCGTATAGTCTCCGAATCAAAAGCAGATTGATTAAGCCCCAGGGCCACGATGGCAAAAATAATTGGCGGTATTCCATTTACGTTATAAGAAGTTCCATTGTAATAGTTATAATATTTTAAAGCGATAGGAATTCCAAAATACGTAAGATATAGCTGGACGATAATAGGGGTTCCCCGTATAACCGAAACAAATAAGGTACATAATTGCCGAAGGACCGGGATATTGTGAATTTTTACTACAGCGATCAAAAGCCCTGCCACCCAGCCGATGATAAGGGCAATTGCCGTCAGCTGCAGTGTTACGGGTAGGTATTTCAGCAATGCGGGAATTTCCGTAAACACCAGCTGCCAGTCAAATATTTTGCTCATCTTGCTCCTCCGGTTTTATTGATAGGATGGGGAATAATCGGATCCAAACCATTTTAAGTTGATTTCCCTGGAAGTCCCGTCCTCTGTCACTTCTTTTAACGCCTTGTTGATATCCTCTACCAGTTTCTCATTCCCTTTGCTGACAATCAGATAGCTGAATGGTTCTTCCATTAAATCCTTTGAAAGGGTGTTGCTGATGGAAACTCCGGCCACATTAAAATTAAATTCTTTCTGATAATATTCAAACATTGGTTTATCCATTAGCACGAAATCATATTTCCCAGCTTCCACATCCTGGATCTGCAGCACAAGGTCTTCATCGCTGTATTCGATGGCAATGGGATTCTGGGGGTTAGAAGCGTTATAGTTTTCCAGAGCTGTGGTAATATTGATTCCCGCCGAGGAAATGGTTTTTAAGCCAGCAAGGTCATCCCATGTCTCTATTCCTGCTGCTTTATCATTGTTCTTTGCAAAGATGGCAACGTACTCATTGGCAAAAATCGGGTCCGTAAATAAATACTTTTCTTTTCGTTTCTCATTCTTTGCAAAATTGTTTACACCGATCTGATACCTGCCGGAATCCAGACCTGCAAAAATAGATGGGAAATCAGTCACTTCGATCTCAAGCTTATATTGGGGAAGCCGGTCGAAAACGGCTTTGATCAGTTCAATGTTATGACCGGTCAGCTGGTTGCTGCTGTCCACAAAGGTAAAGGGCTTTGGAGAACCTCCTGTTGCCGCATGAACGACTACCGGTTCCGATGTGCCGGCAGCCTCACTGCTCTCTTCCTGGTTTTCCGGTTCCACTGAACTTTCTGTTTTTGTTGTTTCCTCACCTGCTTTGACGGCTGCCGCATTGGTACTGCCCTTGCATCCAGTCAGGGCTCCTAATATAGCCACTGCCGTAAGCACTCCTGCTATTGATTTACCTGCAATATTTTTTTTCATAATTTTTCTCCTATCTTTCCCTTTATTGATGGAATTTCCGCAAACACTGTCTGCCAGTCAAATTTTTGTTCTTCCGGTTTTATTCATAAGACGGGGAAGGTTTCCGTAATCTGGTGATAAAACGTTGAATCAGACTTAAAAGGCCCTGCCTTTTCCGAATTTTTCGTCCCTGTTATTAGGTTCATCCCAGATGGAACCATCCGGTCCCAGGGGAAGAATGCTGTATGGGTTATGTCCATGGTTCCCCAGGAGATATCCCCTTTTGATGGAATCAAAATCCGTGGCTTCTTTAAATGCCGGAATTGTGTACAAATCCTTTGCATAATTCCACAGATTGTCAAAATCCGCGATACGGTTCCTGTTTGTCTTGTGGCTGAAATAGTAAGCCACGTCAAACCGGGCAAGTGTCACGAATAACCGGATATCAGAATCAGTAAGCCGGTCTCCGAACAGATATCTGCCCTTTGAAAGACGCTCTTCCAGCCAGTCAAGCCTTTGAAACAGCACAGCATATGCAGTTTCATATTCTTTCTGGGACTGGGCAAATCCCGCTTTGTAGACTCCGTTATTCACTTCATGGAATAAGATTCCGTTGAGCTCATCGATTTCCTGCCTCAGATCCTCAGGATATAAGTCCGGTGCTCCCGGTTTATGAAATGGCTTCCATACGGTTTCCCAGTAATTTGTCAAGCGGTGATAATCGTTATTGACCACTTTTCCGGTCTTTAAATCCACTACAGCGGGAACGGTTGCCCTTCCTTCATATTCCGGGTCCGTGGCTGCATAGACCTCCGGAAGATAGCGGATTTTAAGAACCGGGTCCACACCTCCCTCATCAAGAGAAAATTCCCAGCCGTTTTCAGTTCTTACAGGGCTTACCTTACCGACGCTGATCACGTCTTCCAACCCCAGAAGCTTAAGAGCAATGATCTGTCTCGTGGCCCACGGGCAAAGGGGTGTCCATATGAGCCGGTAACGCCCGGCTTCCACAGGAAGCTCTCCTTCCCCCTTGCCAAAGGGTGTGACGAAATAGTTATCCTGCCTTACAAAGGCGCCTGTTTCGGATACTTCATGAGTATCTTCCGTAGTCGCTACCTTTCCGAATCTCTCTTCTATTGCCATATTTTCTTCCTTCTTTCCTAAATTTGAGTACAAAAAAAGCAGATGCCCTCTGACACCTGCCTTCTATGCATAAACGCCATGCACAGGAGTTTCAAGTTTCAAGGCACAAGTAAAATGACCATTTCTTACGCATTTACAGCAACAACACATCGGCATCATTTTTCCATTTCTCTTAAACATTTTTAACTCCTTTCCCAGGATTCCTGTTTCTTTGCATTTCTGCTTCCTGGCATTTTAATTTCTTTGCCTTCCTGTTTCTTTATACTGATATCATACCATTCCTATAGGTTTTTGTATAATAGGTTAAAAATACAGCTGGCAATAAGATAATCTTATAACCAGCTGTTTCCCAAACCACCAGTCATTTTATTTCATAAAACAATTTAGCCAGGTCAAGCCTGCCTAACCTTGGCTCATTGCCTTCATGAAAATAAGGGGGTAGACAGATACCGGTCGCCGGAATCCGGCAGCAGGACCACAATGGTCTTTCCCTTATTTTCCGGTCTTTGTGCCAAAAGCTTTGCGGCTTTTAATGCAGCGCCGGAAGAGATTCCCACCAGAATTCCTTCTGATACTGCAAATGTCTTACCTTCCTTAAATGAATCCTCATTCTCAATGGTAATTATTTCATCGTAAATTCCCGTATCCAGGACTTCAGGAACAAAGCCTGCGCCGATTCCCTGAATCTTGTGAGGTCCTGGCTTGCCACCGGAGAGCACAGGACTGCTTGACGGTTCTACTGCTACGATTCTTACATCCGGTTTCTTTTCCTTTAAATACTGGCCCACACCAGTAATGGTTCCGCCTGTGCCTACACCGGCAACAAAAATATCTACTTTCCCCTCCGTCTGTTCCCAGATCTCCGGACCGGTAGTTTCCCTGTGAACTTTTGGGTTGGCCTGGTTTCCAAACTGTCCCAGGATAATAGAACCAGGGATGCTGGTTTTCAGCTCCTCTGCTTTCTCAATGGCACCCTTCATACCCTTTGCTCCTTCGGTCAATTCCAGTTCTGCACCATAGGCTCTTAATAAGTTTCTTCGTTCCACGCTCATGGTATCTGGAAGCGTCAGGATGGTCCGGTAGCCTTTGGCTGCCGCAACGGCTGCCAGACCAATTCCGGTATTTCCTGAGGTCGGCTCGATAATGGTCGCTCCGGGCTTTAATATCCCTTTTTCTTCGGCATCCTCAATCATGGCAAGTGCAATCCGGTCCTTTACAGAACCAGCCGGATTTAAGTATTCCAGTTTCGCCAGCAGTGTGACATCCTGGATTCCTTCCTTTGCACTGTATCTGTTTAATTTGAGTATCGGTGTTCCTCCAATGAGCTCCACTGCGCTTTCTTTAATTGTTCCCATATTCTTTACCTCCGTTTTTATATGATATTTAACTTTTTTGACTAATAAAATAAAAAGAAGCGGCTGCCAATTACGGCACCTGCTCCTTTGTTCCGCTGATAATATGGAAATTTCTCATATTCCAGGCTGCCAGGTATCATAATAAGCACTACAACAAAACTGTATCTTTATTCATACATACAGCCTGACAACAACATCTATTATTATAAAATCCATGATTTCCTGCTACCTTATATTCCATCATATTGATCATTCCTTTTCATTACCTATATGTTTAATAGGTTTATATGTTATAATTATATTAATACAAGGAGAGAAATGTGTCAATACCTTTTTATAATATTTTTTACAGATTTCCTTACCGGGTATGTACTCATATTGCTGCTTTTCCTGCCACTGAATATTGGAAGTTTTCCATTTTTTCCTTTTTTCTTAATAAATCAGGAGAAATCTGGTAACACTAATGGAAAACAAATTAACGTGAAAAAAATATTGGGATAATCCTCATTTTGGCGCACCAAAACAAGCATCCGGAAAAATGGATACCTCAAAAAGTAATTGATATTGAAATCATCAATCTGGCGAGTGTTTC
>JAISYJ010000059.1:0-39470 GCA_031270005.1 Hungatella sp.
AGACGATATACCGATTGCTACCTACATTCTAACAGTTAAGCAACAAGATGGATAATTCCTTACTGGCTGTAAGGGATATTAACCATAAATATATTGTAGTAGGAAGGAGGGGTGAAGCGTTCTGCTTCTTCTCTTTTTGGAAATTCCACTTCAGCCAATATAAGCCCTTTAAAACGTCCTTCAAAAACATCCAGTTCTATGGTCAGATGATCAGAGCCTTCCAGGGGAATCAGATACCGCTTTTTCGTAAGGATATGGCCGTCCGCTTTTTTGATCAGGTGTTCATAGGACTCTGGCGTCAATGGGAGATTGTATTCTTCCCGTTCTAAAAGCCCCTTTGATTTGTAGGTAAGGTAAAAGGCTTCATCCTCCCTGCGGATGCGGACAACAGGTTCTGTTGACAGATACCCCTGTTCTATCAAGTGATAGGGGTATGCGGTGTAATCAGCCGGCGGCTGGGATATGAGATATTTACGTTCTATTTCCATGAAAAAATCCTCCTGCTTTAATATTTTGTATTGCTGTATGTGCTGGTATACCACGGGCATTCGCCCTGTTTCGCACTGCTCATTGCTTTCGTGTATAAGTATATCACATGGGAGCAAAAATAGAAGGCTCACCTTTCCTGTTTGTGAATCAATGGGACAGGAAGACAGATCCGGTTGATTCATTAGTATACAAAAAAGAGAAAACGTGGTAATATGGGGAAAACAGTGAAAATTCAGGAGATTAAGGACATGAAACGGTTTAGTAAACGGATGTTTGTGTTTTTTCTGATTCTTTGGACTGTTTTCCTGGTTCATGGCTGTGCTCCCCGGGAGGAGGCAGAGGATACCAGGGAAAGCTCCAAATCAGAAGCTGGCACGGAAGGGGTCCGTGAGGAGACAGGCCCTAAGATCGGGGTAAGCATATACCGCTATGACGATACATTCATGAAGCTGTATCGTTCCCAACTAAAGCAATACCTGGAAGAAACTTACCATGCGGACGTGATCATGCGCAATGCCGGGGGAGATCAGGAAGAGCAGAACCGGCAGATCAGCCAGTTTATTTCAGATGGGTGTGAAGGGATCATTGTAAATCCAGTCGAGGTATCTGCTGCGGCCGGGCTTGTTAATACCTGCGGTCAGGCGGGGATTCCTTTGGTTTTCATTAACCGGGAACCAAAGGAAGAGGAACAGAAGCGGTGGCATGAGAATCATATGGCAGTGTCGTGTGTTGGGACGGATTCCAGGCAGGCCGGGACTTATCAGGGAGAGATTATACTGGAACTGCCTGATAAAGGGGATATAAACGGCGATGGGGTAGTGTCTTACGCTATGCTCATGGGAGAAGAAGGCAATGAGGACAGCCGTTACCGGACGGAATATTCCATAAAAGCCCTGGAAGAAGGGGGAATGAAGACGGAAAAACTTTTTTCCGGCAATGGGGACTGGAATAAGGACAAAGGGAAAAAGCTTGCCGAAGAGGTACTGGCTGCCTATGGCAGCAGAATTGAGGTGATCTTCTGCAACAATGATTCCATGGCAAACGGTGCTTTGGAAGCTGTGGAGGAGGCAGGCCGTGTGCCTGGAAAGGATATTTATCTTGTAGGGGTAGATGCCCTTCAGGATACGGTAAAATATATAAAAGAGGGAAAAATAGCCGGGACTGTTTTAAATGATCATGAGGGACAATCCCAGACAGCTGCCGATACTTTGACAAAAATGATTGACGGGGAAGATGTGGACACAAGGTATCTGGTGGATTATATCAAGGTCACTGCAATCAGTACCTTTCATACGTTAAAAGGAGAGGATTAAAATGGGAAAAGTATTTGCGTTTTTAGCTGACGGATCAGAGGAAGTGGAGTTATTGGCTGTTGTGGATATTTTAAAAAGGGGTGGCCAGGAGGTGACCCTTGTTTCCGTTACAGGAAAAAAAGACGTGGTAGGTGCCCATCAGATAAAAATCCAGGCGGATTTTGAATTTTCAGAGGTTGACTGTAAAAATGCCGATGTTCTGTTTCTTCCTGGCGGGATGCCGGGGACCAGGAATTTAGGAGCTCACGGGGGGCTGTTAAATTCTTTAAAGGAAGCCCATGGAGAGAACAGGAGAATAGCGGCAATCTGTGCGGCGCCAAGCATTTTAGGAAAACTCGGTATGCTGGAAGGGAGAAAAGCAACCTGTTTTCCAGGCTTTGAACCGGAGCTTAAGGGAGCCTTGTATACAAAACAGGGGGTTGTTACGGATGGGAATATAACGACGGCCAGAGGTCTTGGCTATGCACTGGATTTGGGGATTGAACTTTTGGGTCTTCTGACGGATGAGAATCATGCCCGCCAGGTAAAGGAGGCCATCCAGTACGATCATATTTCCGTGTAATGGGGCAGGTGATTGTATGAAAAAGAGATGGGTATTATCGGTTCTTGCGGTTGTTTTCATCAGCCTTCTTACCGGATGTGAGAAGAAAGATCCATACGGATTGTCGGAAAAGAATCCGGTCACCATTACCATCTGGCATTATTACAATGGCGTCCAGAAGGAGGAATTTGACCGCCTTGTGCAGGAGTTCAATGAAAATGAAGGACGAGGAAAAGGGATCATCGTCAAGGCATTTAATAAGGGGAACATTGATGAATTAAGCACTCTGGTCAATGAAAGCATTGAAAAAAAGATTGGATCAGAGCCTTTGCCTGACGTATTTTCCGCTTACGTGGATAAGGTTTACGAAGTGGACCAGATGGGCTTGGCGGCAGATTTAAGCGGCTATCTGACTTCGGACGAAATTTCGGAATATGTGGATGCCTATATAGAAGAAGGCAGGTTTGACAGCACTGGGGCGATCAAGGTATTTCCCATTGCCAAGTCTACGGAGATCCTTACGGTGAACAAGACGGACTGGGACAAGTTTGCACAGGCAACGGGAGTGACAGAGGAGGCTTTTTCCACCTGGGAAGGGATCACCCGGGTGGCGGAGTCCTATTATAAATGGACGGACAGCTTGACAGAGGCACCGGATGATGGAAAGGCTTTTTTTGGAAGAGATGCTTTTGCTAATTATATGATCATTGGCAGCCTTCAGCTTGGTCATGAAATTTTTAAGATAGAGGATGGAAATATTGTCCTGGATTTTGATAGGCAGGTTATGAGGAAGCTGTGGGATAACTATTACGTACCCTATGTAAACGGGTATTTTGGTTCCTACGGGAAATTTCGGAGCGATGATGTAAAAACAGGACGGCTGGCGGCCTTTGTGGGGGCGACCAGCGGCATCGCTTACTTTCCGACTTCAGTGACCCTTGAGGATGGGACCAATTATGCCATAGAGAGCAAGCTTTACCCTCTTCCCAATTTTCAGGGGACCGTTCCATGTGCTGTTCAGCAGGGAGCCGGTATGATGGTGTTTAAATCTGAGGAAAAAAGGGAGTATGCTGCTGCTCTTTTCTTAAAATGGTTTACAAGTGTGGAGCAGAACATGGAATTTGCCATTGGCTCCGGTTATCTTCCGGTAAAGAAGGCTGCCGGAAATCAGGAAATGCTAAAGCCCTTCCTGGAGGAAACCAGTGAAAACAGCGGAGTATCACAGAACCTTTTAATAGGGCTTGACACAGCGAATCAATACAGACTATATACTTCTAAACCATTTAAAGGCGGGGACCGTGCCAGAAGCGTGCTGAATTCTACAATGGCTTTAAAGGCAAAGGAAGATTATGAAGAGATATGTGCCCTTATGGCCCAGGGAGTCAAACGGGAAAATGCAGTTGCAAATTTTGTAACAGAGGAAAACTTTAATAACTGGTACAAGGATACAATGGAGCAGTTGGAAGCGATTGTTGGAGAGTGATTTATGAAGAACAAGAGAAGTGAATCCATTCGCACCCAGCTTCTGGGACCATTGCTTATCCTGCTGGTCTTACAGGCTGTTGTCATTGCAGGGCTGGTACTGTTTGGCGGAGTTTCCATTAAGCTAAAGAATAATGAGATACATATATTAAGTGAAAATACGGAAAGTACAAAGCTGGGCCTTGAAAAGGAAACCATTCACCACTGGATCGTTATGTTTAACAATTCCGACTTTATAACTGCCGGAATCCAGCAGGTGCTGGATCATGAGAAACGCCGGCCAAAGGATATCTCTACGGATTATGTTCTAAATAAAAAAATCGTTGAAGAGGTTATGGAAAAGTCCATAGAAATGCTCCACCTAAGCCATGCGACAGGCGTCTTTATGGTCTTAAACGGCCCTGCGGCCAAGAACAGTCCGGTTGATATGAAGGCAGGTTTTTACGTGCGGAATTCCAATTCAGGAGGGTATTTAAAGGATAATTCGTCTCTTCTTATGGAGAGAGGATTGCCATCCATAGCGGAAAAGTATGACATCCCTTTGGATTCCTTCTGGGAGCTTGGCTTTCAGGAAGGCGAGGATAACAAAGCCTTCTCTTTTTATAAAAAGCCATATCTTATGGCAGTTCAAAATCAGGCGGCCCATGATGATGTCATGAAATATGCTTATTTAAGCCTTCCCTTCCGTTTAAGCCCCAGGGATATGCAGGTGGTGACCTACTCCATCCCAATCATCCTTAATGACGGGACCGTTGTGGGAGTTTGCGGGCTGGAACTAACCTTAAACCAGCTTGAGCAGATTCTGGGAGAAGACCAGACAAGCGGCAGCTATGAAGAATGCTGGCTTTTAGGCATCCGGAACAAGAGGACAAAAACCATTGTTCCAGTCGCGTATTCCGGGTATCTGTATAACCAGTATTTTAACGAGAGCCAACGAATCAGTTATGTGGATAATGAGGAAGAAAACATCAGTGAGCTGAGGTCCTCGGAAGGAACCAGGTGGTATGCCAGCATAAAAAGCCTTGATGTCTATGGAACCAACGGGCCCTTTGAGGGGGAAGAGTGGGTATTGGCCGGTATTGCACGTCAGGAGGATCTGCTGTCTTTTTATAATGCAATCCGGCGCATGCTTCTCGGTTCCATGGCAGTCCCGCTTATATTCAGCCTGCTGGGAGCATTTGTCATAGGAAAGATCATGACAGAGCCTATCCGCAGGCTGGTCACGGAGTTAAGGGGGCAATCAGGAAGAAGTGGACTTTCCCTTAACAGAGTACATATCAGAGAAATCGATGAGCTGTCAGAAACCATTGAACAATTAAACCGGGACGTGGAACGGGCGTCGTCAAAGATTTCAAGCATTCTGGAACATGCCAATGTCCTGATCGGCGTATTTGAATACGAGGAAGAGGCTGACCGTGTGTTCTGCAGCCGGTCTTTGTTTGAGATGCTGGGCTGGAGGCATATGGAGGAACCCTACTGCTATATAAAAACGGCAGAATTCAAGAAATACATGGAGAAGACTTTTATTGGAATTAAAATAAAAGGAGACCGTATTTTACAGTCCCTGGAAGGCCCTCAGGGAACGCGGTGGGTGGAATTTATTCTGGACGGATCAAAAAAAGGGACCATACTGGGCGTGTGCTCGGATGTGACTGCTGATGTAGAGGAAAAGGAAAAGCTGGAGCGGGAGAGAAATTATGACCTGCTGACGGATATTTACAACCGGAGGGCATTTAGAGAACAGGTTATAGCTGCCATGAAGAGGCAGAAAGGGAAGGTTTCTGCACTGGTCATGTGGGATCTGGATAATTTAAAATATATCAATGATACCTACGGGCATGACGAAGGAGACCGCTACATTGTCCTTTTTGCCAGCTGCTTAAAAATATTTTCAGAAAAGGGAGGAATTGTAGCCCGATATTCCGGAGATGAATTTGTTACCTTTCTGGAAGCAGATGAAAAAGAAGAGATCAGAAACAAGATCCAGGAATTCATGAAGCATATTCAGAAGTTTTCACTGAATACGGGAGAGGGATACCAGTTCCCCATCCGTGTGTCAGGAGGGCTTTCCTGGTGTCCTGATGATGCAAAAGACTTTGACACCCTGTTTAATCATGCGGATTTTGCAATGTATATGGTGAAGCACAGCGTAAAAGGGATTGTTAAAGAATTTGATTTCAACGAATATACCCATAATTCTTATATGCTTGCTGGCAGTGAAGAATTTAACCGGATGCTGGACAAAAAAGAGGTTCGTTTTGCGTTTCAGCCCATTGCAACAAGGGAAGGATCTATCTATGGCTATGAGCTGCTGATGCGTCCGGACTTTGCCAATATGAAGGGGATCAGTGAGGTCTTAAATCTGGCAAGAGCTCAGGCAAAGCTTCCCCAGATGGAGGCTCTCACCTGGTTTTCAGGCCTTAAGGCAGTTATGGAACAGGCTTTGGCCGGGCAGCTGGGACCGGATGAAAAGCTGTTTGTCAATTCCATTGCCAGCGTATGCTTAACAGACGCAGAGCAGAGGGAACTGGAAGAAAACTATGGAGAGCTGCTCCACCGGATCGTCATTGAAATGACAGAAGGAGAACCGGCAAGCCATGACTTCATGCACCGCAAAATCGATATGGCAAGACAGTGGAAGGGGCAGATCGCTGTTGATGATTTCGGAACAGGATATAACAGTGAGGCCATTCTCCTGCGCATGAGGCCTGATATCATTAAGGTGGATACAAATCTGGTAAAACGGATCCATGAAGACCCGAACCGCCAGATCATTTTAAGGAACCTTTTGAATTTTGCAATGCAAAACAACATCACTGTTCTGGCAGAGGGAGTGGAGACTCCGGAAGAGCTGGAATTTCTCATGAATTGCGGGGTTTCTCTGTTCCAGGGATATTATATTGCCAGACCGCAGATGGAGATCAGGCCCCTTGACCCCTACATCGTGAAGCGATTGCAGGAGTTTTCAGGAAAAACCTGATTTAATCATAAATAATACTGGAATTTGCGGGACGAGTATGTTATAATGCTAAATTGAAGTGTAACGCCCTGTTGATTTGGCGGTTCACATATATTTCAAGGAGGAACCCTTTAATGAGTTTACAAGTAGAAAAATTAGAAAAGAACATGGCAAAATTAACGGTAGAAGTGTCGGCGGAAGAGTTTGACAAGGCTCTTACCGCAGCTTACAATAAGAATAAGGGCAGATTCAATATCCCTGGTTTCAGAAAAGGGAAAGCTCCTCAGGCCATGGTTGAGAAGATGTATGGAGCAGGTATTTTATATGAAGATGCAGTAAATGAGGCTCTTGACGCAACCTATGGCGATGCAGCAGAAGAAAGCGGACTGGACATTGTTTCCAGACCTGAAATTGACATTGTACAGGTAGAAAAGGGAAAGACCCTGATCTATACTGCAACAGTTGCAGTTAAGCCGGAAGTGACTCTTGGCGAGTATAAGGGATTAGAAGTGACCAAGTCAACTGCTGAAGTGACCGAGGAAGATATTGATGCTGAATTAAAGAGAGTTCAGGAACAGAATTCCAGACTGATCACCGTAGAGGACAGAGCCGTAGAGGATGGCGACCAGACTGTTATCAATTTTGAAGGTTTTGTAGACGGAAAGCCATTTGAAGGCGGAAAGGGTGAGGATTATCCTCTTACCATTGGTTCCCATTCCTTCATTGATACCTTTGAAGAGCAGTTAATCGGCAAGAACATCGGCGAAGAGTGTGATGTCAACGTAACCTTCCCAAATGAGTACCATGCAACAGAACTGGCAGGAAAGCCTGCATTATTTAAGGTGACTGTAAAGGAAATTAAGAAAAAAGAACTTCCTGAGTTAAACGACGAGTTTGCAAGCGAAGTTTCTGAATTTGAGACATTGGAAGAGTACAAGAACGACATCAGGGAAAAGGTTGCTTCAAGAAAAGAGAAAGAAGCGGCAACAGAGAACGAAGACCGTGTGGTAGAGAAGGTTGTTGAGAATGCTGCCATGGAGATTCCTGAGCCGATGATCGACAGCCAGGTGAACAACATGGTCAATGACTATGCAAGAAGAATGCAGAGCCAGGGCCTGTCTCTTGACCAGTATATGAAATTTACAGGCATGACTCTTCAGTCCTTAAAAGAGCAGATGAAGCCACAGGCTCTTAAGAGAATCCAGACAAGACTGGTACTGGAAGCAGTTGTAAAGGCAGAGAACATTACAGCTTCTGATGAAGCGGTTGAGAAAGAAATCGCAAGCATGGCAGAAGCTTATAAGATGGAGGTCTCTCTGGTGAAGGAATCTCTTGGAGAGAACGGCATCCAGCAGATGAAGGAAGATCTGGCAGTTCAGGAAGCAGTAGATTTTCTTGTTGCAGAAGCAAAATTAGTTTAAGAAGTATTACCTGAATAGATTCCTGGCATTTTTGTCCGGAGTCTATTCCGCTTTGATAAGAGATATCCTGGGGGTATCCCTTTACGCCCGGCAAAACAGGGCGAATATAGGAAAGAACAGACAGGAGGAAGACAGATGAGTTTAGTACCTTATGTCATTGAATCAACCAGTAAGGGCGAACGTTCTTACGATATTTATTCCAGACTTCTTAAGGAGAGGATCATTTTCCTTGGGGAAGAGGTATCCGATGTATCAGCAAGCCTTGTTGTGGCCCAGCTGTTGTTTTTAGAGGCAGAGGATCCGAATAAGGATATCAACCTCTATATCAACAGCCCCGGTGGTTCCGTTACCGCAGGCATGGCAATTTATGATACCATGAACTATATTAAATGTGATGTTTCTACTGTTTGTATGGGCATGGCAGCCAGCATGGGAGCATTTCTGCTGGCCGGCGGAGCAAAGGGAAAACGGTTCGCTCTTCCAAATGCGGAGGTTATGATTCATCAGCCATCCGGCGGAGCAAAGGGCCAGGCCACTGAGATCCGGATCGTAGCTGAGAATATACTGAAGATAAAGAAGCGTTTAAATGAAATCCTGTCCGCAAATACTGGTCAGCCTTATGAGGTCATTGAACGTGATACGGAACGTGACAATTATATGAGTGCGGAAGAGGCGAAGGCATATGGCTTGATCGATGATATCATCTACAGCCATGACCGATAAACCTTTACGCCTAAGCAGCCAGGACAATTGATAGGAAACACCCTGCGGGCATCCCTTTAGCCCGATCAAGCGGGGTGGGCACTGCCCAGAGGGCGTGGGCAAGAATTAGGAAAGAATGAGGTGTGTATATGCCGGTCAGAACAGACGACAAGATCCGATGCTCTTTTTGCGGGAAGACTCAGGATCAGGTAAAGAAACTCATTGCCGGTTCCAATAATGTCTACATCTGTGACGAATGCATTGATTTGTGCGCAGAGATATTAGAGGAAGAATTTGACAGCCATGAGGATGAAGGACCTGATTTTGGTGATATTAACCTGATGAAGCCAAAAGAAATCAAGGCTTTTTTAGATGATTATGTCATTGGTCAGGATAACGCAAAAAAGGTATTGTCTGTAGCAGTCTATAACCACTACAAAAGAATCACTTCCAGAAAGAAAATGGATGTGGATGTGCAAAAGAGCAATATTCTGATGTTAGGTCCTACCGGCTCCGGTAAAACCTATCTTGCGCAGACGTTGGCAAAGGTCTTAAATGTTCCGTTTGCCATTGCAGATGCCACCGCTCTTACAGAAGCCGGTTATGTGGGCGAGGACGTGGAGAACATCCTTTTAAAACTCATTCAGGCGGCTGATTATGACATCAGCAGGGCTGAATATGGAATTATCTATATTGATGAGATTGATAAAATAACAAAGAAGTCGGAAAATGTGTCCATTACCAGGGACGTTTCCGGTGAAGGCGTACAGCAGGCTCTTTTAAAGATCCTGGAAGGCACGGTCGCAAGTGTTCCGCCCCAGGGTGGAAGAAAGCATCCCCACCAGGAACTTTTACAAATTAATACGACCAACATTCTGTTCATCTGCGGCGGCGCCTTTGATGGATTGGAAAAAATCATTGAACGCCGGTTAAGCGCTGGCTCCATCGGCTTTAATGCGGAAATCGTAGATAAGAATAAGACGGATATTGATGATCTTCTGAAAAAGACCCTTCCCCAGGATCTGGTGAAATTCGGACTGATACCGGAGTTTATCGGCCGGGTGCCGATTACCGTATCCCTGGAGCTCCTGGACCGGGAAGCACTTGTGAAGATTTTGACAGCACCGAAGAATGCCCTGGTCAAACAGTATCAAAAGCTGTTTGAACTGGATGATGTGAAACTTGAGCTGACAAAAGAAGCGGTTGAGCGGATCGCTGAGCTGGCAGTGGAGAGGAAAACAGGCGCCAGAGGCTTGCGTTCCATTATGGAAAGCGTAATGATGGATTTGATGTACGAAATTCCATCTGACAGCAGCATTGGAATCTGCACGATTACCAGGGATGTTGTAGATAAAAAGGGTGAGCCGGAGCTGATTTATCGGGACACGGCAGTTCCCAGAAAATCACTGGCTCAGAAGTTAAGAAAAGATAAGACAGGCGAGATCGCATAGGTCCCTGCATGAGTCGGGAAGGTGTTACAGCGAGAAAAATCTGCTGGAACACCTTTTTGAATGCAAAGGAGAGAACACAATGGTGGATAAGACAATCACAATGCCAGTTATCGCCCTGCGAGGCATGACTGTTCTTCCCAAAATGATGCTGCATTTTGACATCAGCCGGACAAAATCCATTGCGGCTGTGGAGAAGGCGATGGTAGGAGACCAGAAGGTATGTCTGGTTACCCAGAAGAATTCTGAGGAAGCTGACCCTGGAATCGAGGATTTGTATCAGGTCGGCACAGTGGCTCTCATCAAGCAGCTTGTAAAGCTGCCTAGTAATGTGATCCGCGTTATGGTGGAAGGCGTGGAACGGGTGGAGCTCTTAACTCTTGACAGTGAGGAACCCATGCTGGTGGGAGAGGTGATAAAGACCCTGGAAGCAGATGATTCCATTGAATATATCACCAAACAGGCTATGATCCAGATCATTCAGGAAAAGCTGGAGGAATACGGCAAGGAAAATCCCAGGATTGCAAAGGAAGTACTTCCCAATCTTATGGTACTGACAGACCTTGGCGAGCTTTTGGATCAGATTGCCGTACAGCTTTCCTGGGATTACCGGGTACGCCAGCAGGTGCTTGAAAGCGCTCTTTTGGAGGACCGGTATGCGCTGGTCATGAAGCAGCTGATAACGGAGATCGAGGTCACAAGGGTAAAGCGGGAATTACAGTCCCATGTAAAGGAACGGATCGACAAGAACCAGAAGGATTATATCTTAAGGGAGCAGCTTAAGGTGATCCGTGAGGAACTGGGAGAAGACAACCCTCTGTCTGATGCAGATGATTACTTGAAAAAGCTTAAGGCCTTAAAGGCAGATAAAGAGACTAAGGATAAGATCCAGAAGGAAATTGACCGCTTTAAGGCCATGCCTGGAGGAAGCCAGGAAGCCAATGTGGTCCGCATGTACCTTGAGACGGTCATGGAGCTTCCATGGAAAAAGCTTTCTAAGGATAATAACAGCATCACTCATGCAGAGGATATCTTAAATGAGGATCATTACGGCCTTGAAAAGGTAAAGGAGCGGATTCTGGAGTATCTGGCAGTCCGTGTGCTGACCAAAAAAGGCTCCAGTCCCATCATCTGCCTGGTAGGACCTCCTGGAACAGGAAAAACTTCCATTGCCAGATCAGTGGCAAAGGCATTAAATAAGGAGTATGTAAGAATCAGCCTGGGAGGAATCCGGGATGAAGCGGAGATACGCGGACACCGGAAAACCTATGTGGGCGCCATGCCAGGCAGGATTGTGGAGGCCTTAAGGCAGGCTGGAGTCAGCAATCCATTAATGCTTCTTGATGAAATCGACAAGGTCAGCAGCGATTATAAGGGTGATACTTCTTCCGCCCTTCTGGAGGTGCTTGACAGCGAACAGAATGTGAAATTCAGGGACCATTATGTAGAGATTCCCATTGATTTATCCAATGTGCTGTTCCTTGCAACGGCTAATACCACGACCACCATACCTGGGCCGCTTCTGGACCGTATGGAAGTAATTGAAGTAAATAGCTATACGGAGAATGAAAAATTCCATATTGCAAAGAATTACTTAGTAAGAAAGCAGCGGGAAAAGAATGGACTTACCGAAAAGCAGGTGTCCATATCGGACAAGGCTCTTGAAAAGATCATTCATCACTATACCAGAGAGGCCGGCGTCAGGAATTTGGAAAGGCGGATCGGGGCTGTTTTCAGAAAAGCTGCAAGAGAATTTCTGGAAGATGAAAAAATTACCATAGAGATTTCGGAAAATAATCTGGAGAAATATTTAGGCAAGGAAAAGGTACAGTTTGAAGATGCAAACGAGGAAGACCAGGTGGGAATCGTAAGAGGCCTTGCGTGGACCAGCGTCGGAGGAAATACTCTTCAGATCGAGGTCAATGTCATGCCGGGAAAGGGAACCCTTCAGATGACCGGACAGATGGGCGATGTCATGAAAGAATCCGCCCAGACGGCTTTAAGCTATGTCAGGTCGGTTTGCCCGGAATTTAAGGTAAAGGATGATTATTTTGAAAAACATGATATCCACCTTCACATTCCGGAAGGAGCCGTACCAAAGGATGGCCCGTCGGCAGGAATCACCATGGCAACGGCCATGCTGTCCGCAGTTACCAATAAGAAGGTAAATGCCAGGGTGGCCATGACCGGAGAGATTACACTTCGCGGCCGTGTTCTGCCTATCGGAGGCCTTAAGGAAAAGATCCTGGCTGCCCGTATGGCCCACATAGAGAAGGTTCTGGTTCCGGACAGGAACCGCCCGGATATTGCAGAACTGTCAGAGGAGATCATCGGAGACCTTGAAATCATATATGTGAAGAACATGTCTGAGGTTTTAAAAGAAGCTTTCATCCAGAAATAGAAAATGCCTTTACAGGTATGTCATTATGCCCCAAAAGCGGCCTTTATGCCCAAAAAGCATGGGCAGGAAAGAGGAAACCATATGATCATTAAAACAGTAGAGCTGGAGACTGTGTGCGGAATAACCAGCAAGCTTCCGGAGAATACAAAACCGGAGTTTGCCTTTGCAGGCAAATCCAATGTGGGAAAATCTTCTCTCATAAACGCCCTGATGAACCGCAAATCCTTTGCAAGAACCTCGTCCCAGCCGGGGAAGACCCAGACCATTAATTTCTACAACATCAACGATGCTTTATACTATGTGGATCTTCCGGGCTACGGCTATGCCAAGGTATCTGTGGAAGTAAAGGCAAAATGGGGGAAAATGATAGAAAACTATCTTCATAAGTCCCCCATGCTCCGATGTGTGTTTTTGCTGATTGATATCCGCCACGAGCCTTCTGAGAATGATAAGACCATGTACGACTGGGTCGTATACAACGGCTACCAGCCTATCATCATTGCCACCAAGCTGGACAAGATCAAGAGGAGCCAGGTGCAGAAATCGTTAAAAACCCTCCGCACAGGGCTCGGAATCGGAAGTGATGTGATTGTCATTCCATTTTCCGCTGAAACCAAGCAGGGCAGGGAAGAAA
Source organism: Hungatella sp. (assembly GCA_031270005.1). Lineage (GTDB taxonomy): Bacteria > Bacillota > Clostridia > Lachnospirales > Lachnospiraceae > Lacrimispora. The sequence continues at coordinate 13,391 of JAISYJ010000059.1, forward strand.
TATGGGAGATAATTTCAGAATCCGTAAATAGTCTTGACAATGAGTAAAAATCTTTTTATAATGAACCTATTTATTACATAGAGTTCATTCTGGTAGGAAGAGGAGAAAACAGTTATGAAAAAGACAATAAGAAAAATCGTATCAACTCTTATGGCAGCAACCCTGGCAGCGTCCTTTCTGACTGCCTGCGGAGGCGGAAATACTGCCACAGGCACGTCAGCCGGCAAGGAAGCAGGAGATAAAAAGGTGTTAAAGGTTGCCATGGAGTGCAGCTACGCACCGTACAACTGGACTCAGCCCACAGATGCTAACGGAGCCGTTCCTATTTCCGGAAGCTCTGATTACGCTTATGGTTATGACGTCATGATGGCTAAGAAGATTGCGGATGAGCTGGGCTATGGACTGGAGATTGTTAAGCTGGACTGGGATTCTCTTGTTCCTGCAGTTCAGTCCGGAAAGGTTGATTGTGTCATTGCCGGTCAGTCCGTTACAGCAGAACGTATGCAGTCCGTTGATTTTACAGATCCTTACTACTATGCAACCATTGTTGCCCTGGTGAAAGCCGGAGGCAAGTATGAGAATGCAAAGAGTGTTGCCGATTTTTCCGGGGCAACTGCTACTTCCCAGTTAAATACCATCTGGTATGACAACTGCCTGCCTCAGGTTCCGAATGCAGATATTCAGCCTGCCCAGGAATCCGCACCGGCCATGCTGGTATCCTTAAGCTCCGGCAGATGCGACCTGGTGGTAACAGACAAGCCTACCGGCCAGGCAGCGCTGGTTGCTTATCCTGACTTCAAGCTCCTTGATTTCACCGGAACAGAGGGCGAGTTTAAGGTTTCTGATGAAGATGTCAACATTGGCATCTCATTGAAGAAGGGAAATACGGAATTAAAGGATGCCATGAACGGAGTACTTGCCAAAATGGGCAAGGATGACTTTGATAAGATGATGGAAGAAGCAATATCCGTTCAGCCATTATCAAAGTAATTCAGGTAAAATACCCATAGGCAGCCGCCAAAGGCAATCAGGTTTGACCTTGGCTTACTGCCTTCACGGGAATAAAGAATAGAATCAGGACTTGCAGGCACGGAACAAGAGTGTTCTTATTTCGTGCCGCTTGTTCTGTTTCCACGAAGTACGAGAAGGAGAAGGTAGTATATGTCTTTGCCATCAGATTTTTTTGGAAGAATTGTATTTATACTGCAGCATTATGGCCCTTCCTTTTTAAGCGGGGCAGGAAAGACAATGGCAATCGCCATTGTCGGTACATTCATCGGCTGCATCATTGGTTTTGCCGTAGGAATTATCCAGACAATTCCGGTATTAAAAAGTGACAATCCCATAAAAGGGTTTTTATTAAAGCTAGTAAAAATAATTTTAAATATTTATGTAGAGGTATTCCGCGGAACTCCCATGATGGTTCAGGCCATGTTTATATTCTACGGCTCTTCCGTGCTGTTTGGCATTAACATGTCCATTGTTTTTGCTGCCTATTTCATTGTATCCATTAATACAGGAGCCTATATGGCTGAGACCGTGAGAGGCGGAATCCTTTCCATTGATCCGGGACAGACCGAGGGCGCAAAGGCCATTGGCATGACCCACTTTCAGACCATGATCAACGTTATCATGCCTCAGGCGTTGCGCAATATCATGCCTCAGATCGGCAATAACCTGATTATCAACATTAAAGATACCTGCGTGCTTTCTGTCATCGGCGTGGTGGAGCTGTTCTATGCCACAAAAGGTGTTGCTGGCGCGTATTATACCTATTTTGAAGCATTTGGCATTACCATGGTCATTTATTTTATCCTGACCTTTACCTGCTCCAGAATCCTCCGTTACTGGGAGAAGAGGATGGATGGTCCTGACAGCTACGATCTGGCGACCACGGATACTCTGGCTTATACCAGCGGCCTGGTAAAATTCCCAGATCCCAAAGAGAAGGAGGATAAATAAATGACAGGCGGAAAAGTTTTAGAGATTCATCATTTAAGCAAGACCTTTGGGACCAATGTGGTGCTACGGGACATTGATTTTTCTGTCAATGCTGGAGATGTGACCTGCATCATCGGAGCCTCAGGTTCCGGAAAGTCAACGCTGCTGCGCTGTATCAACCTGCTGGAGACTCCCACCACAGGCGAGATCCTATACCACGATGTAGACATTACAGACCGGAAAATGAACGTTCCTTCCTACCGTACCAAAGTAGGCATGGTGTTCCAGAGCTTTAATCTGTTTAATAATATGACTGTTTTGGAAAATTGTCTGGTAGGCCAGGTCAAGGTGCTGAAAAAAGATAAGGAAGAAGCCAGGAAGAAAGCGATGATGTATCTGGAGAAGGTAGGCATGGCTCCATACATCAATGCAAAGCCAAAGCAGCTTTCCGGCGGACAGAAGCAGAGGGTGGCCATTGCAAGAGCTCTGGCAATGGAACCGGAGATCCTCTTGTTTGATGAGCCGACTTCCGCGCTGGATCCACAGATGGTAGGAGAAGTGCTTGCGGTCATGAGGACTCTGGCAAAGGAAGGCCTTACCATGATCATCGTGACTCATGAAATGGCATTTGCCAGGGACGTGTCCAGCCGCGTGGTTTATATGGCAGGCGGCGTCATTGAAGAGGAAGGTGCTCCGGCCGATATATTTGGCAATCCAAAGAAAAATTCAACAAAAGAATTTTTAGACCGGTTTATGCATGGATAAGAAAAAGCTGATTCAGGATTATGACACTGAATCAGCTTTTTGCAATTCTGTATGAATACCATTTTATATGGTCTTTTTCCCGTTAATTAAAGTGAGAACCCTCTGACAAAATCCTTTCATCAATACGGCGCACAACGCCATGGGTATAAGCTGCAAAATATTTTGACCAAAAACCATATGCTGCTGGATTGATGCTCTCAAAGTCTACGCCAAGGTGGGTGTAACCCTCTGCTTTCAAAGTTTTTATTACATAATTCAGAAGACTCTGATATACTCCTTTGCCTCGATGCTCTTCAAGACAAAAGGCGCCAGTGATGTGGCGGTAATTAGGATTCTCAGTAATAAAGGTTTCACCAGATTCCGATATTTTTAAATAAGCGCATATTTTGCCCTGGTATTGAGAAACAAAACATCGTTCATGATCCCTCACACATGTTTCGCAAAATGTTTCACATGTTTCTTGTTTGCGGTTCATAAAAAAAGGGCTGTTATTACAATGTTTGTTTAACAATAAATCAAGTGAATATGCTAAGGGATACTCACTTGATGCAAGTTCTGAAAACTTGTATTCTTCACAAATCCTGCAATTAAATGGTTCCATAGGGCGGATTGAATCGACGCAGCGCAGGCCAAAGCCGTATTTGAAAAATTGCTGTTGTGCAATTTCGTCATGTGCATATAGGCAGATCCCATGACTGACTGCGCCTGCACCCACCCACTTGCGGGCAGCAGCCTGATACATGGCAGCATAAATATCTGCCCTGTTCTTAAACGTTGCCGCATTGGCCCACATGGGAGAAAACACACCCCTCACGCCAGTAGATTGAAACGCATTGTCAAATGGCATAATGCTGCACAGAAATCCAACCATTTCACCATTTTCAAATGCTGCAACACCCAGACCGTTATCGGCAAAATAGGTCAAGTCAGGGAATGCATCAACATTTGGCAAAGCTGGCACCTGACAAAGTTCTTCTTTGTAGCTGGTAAGTGCCAGTTCGTTTGCCTTGTTAATATGTTCCCTGGTAAAATCAACTACAATCATTTTTTTATTACTCCTCTTTTTGATATGGGAAATGGGCGCTGGTATAAATTTTATTTGGGAGCATCAGAAACCCGCTGAGGATGAATGATTTCCTCTTCAACCGGCACTCCCTGTACGGGAACCGGCACTTCCGGCTTATCAGATACACTGTCATGAACCGGTTTAGCAAAAAGATTTCGTACTTTGATCCGGATAAAGGTTTTTGCTGCTTTGATGGAAACCGCAAAAATAATAATTGGAAGAATAATGGTTAAAAACAGCCTTACCTTAAAACGGAACTTTTTTTTCTTAAATTGTTTTATATGAAGCTGACATTGGTCGTTTATTTTTGGAAACAATGTTTTCTTTGTCTGAATTTTATTCAAGATGAATCCCCCTTATGTTTCTGCTGGATGAAATATTAAGAGCCGCTCATCAATGCCTTCATGGCAAATGCATAAATTTCCTGACTCTTTGATTTCCAGTGATCACACATGATTTCCGCCTGATCCTTGTCCGGTACAGACAGTTCTAAGTTTATCAGGCAGCTTTTCCCTTCCCGGACCTGGCAGTGGACAATGTAATCATGGCTTGTGGACTTGTAGAAATCAGCAGTTACGCCTACCTCGTTGCGGAGCCGGAACTTGTTCTCCTTTAAATATTCATCCATATCATTAATGATTGCCGGTGAAATTTTGCTACCGAAAAAGGAAAGGGTTTCTTCCCCTTCCTTGGTAATTTCGTACCGGCTGCTGTTGTGGTTAGTTTCCACATTAAGTAGTCTGGCCTCCAGCAGTTCATTCAATGCCTGATTGAGCGTAAAATATGTGGTATATTCGTGCTCCAGAAAAAAGTTAGACAGTTGTGCGCTTGTCAGGGGGAAATTAACCTGTTTAAGCATGTATAAAATCATAAGTTTGTACAGGGTCATAGGTTCTGACAGCATAGTTACCTCTTTCCTGCCCATGTTGTTTGGGCATAAAGGTATACCCGCAGGGTGTTACCTCTTTCTTGCCCACGCTTTCTGGGCATTGAGGTATCCCTGTAAGGGGATACCTCAAGTGATGCGCTTGCTGCGTCGTAAATTCAAGGATAGTGAAAGCAACTGTTCACTGAATCCACCATGTTTTTACTGACGGATATGATTTTTGACTGCCTGGCTCACGACAGATGCAACACGTGGGTCAAAGGCTTCAGGCAGGATATTGTCTTCGTTCAGTTCTGAAGGCACTACAAGGCCAGCAATAGCAGATGCGGCAGCAAGCTTCATTTCTTCTGTAATAGCGGCAGCTCTTCCTTCCAATGCACCTTTAAAGATGCCTGGGAACACAACTACATTATTGACCTGGTTTGGAAAATCTGATCTTCCGGTTCCCACCACTTTTGCTCCGGCCGCTTTTGCAAGATCAGGCATGATCTCAGGAACCGGGTTTGCCATGGCAAACAGGATAGCGTCAGGATTCATGGAAGCGACCATTTCTTCCGTAACGATTCCAGGGGCGGATACTCCTACGAAAATATCACTGCCCTTCATGGCATCTGCCAAAGAACCGCGTGTTCCTTCCAGATTCGTCACATCCATCATTTTTTCCTGCATCCAGTTCAAACCTTCCATGCCCTTTGCCAGGATTCCCACGCGGTCACACATGGTGACATGGGTAAAGCCATAGGTCAGAAGAAGTTTTGTAATGGCGATTCCTGCAGAGCCTGCGCCGTTTACAACGACCTTGCATTCCTCTTTTACCTTTCCGGTTACCTTTAAGGCGTTTATAATGCCTGCAAGAACTACTATGGCCGTTCCGTGCTGGTCGTCATGGAATACAGGGATATCAAGAAGCTCTTTTAACCGTTCTTCGATTTCAAAACAGCGGGGAGCGGAGATGTCCTCCAGATTGATCCCGCCGAAAGCAGGCGCAATATTTACCACGGTCCTTATGATCTCCTCGGTGTCCTGGGTATCCAGACAGATCGGGATGGCATTGATTCCCCCGAACTCCTTAAACAGCACTGCTTTTCCTTCCATGACCGGCATGGCGGCCAGGGGACCGATGTTGCCAAGTCCAAGAACTGCGCTTCCATCAGAAACAACAGCAATAGTGTTTGACTTGATGGTATATTTGTAGGCAGCCTCTGGATTTTCGGCAATAACCTTGCAGGGTTCCGCTACGCCTGGAGTGTAGGCAAGAGCCAGATCTTCCCTGCTTTTTACCTTTGCTTTGGAAGTTATTTCCAGTTTTCCCTTCCATTCTTCGTGCAGTGATAACGCTTTTTCATTGTTTGTCATGATCGTTCATCCCTTTTTCACAGTTTTTATTTTATCATACCAATTTTAGGGTTTTAAATCAATAGAAAATATGTTAGAATACAGTTTATCTGGACTTGCAATGCAAGTGAAGATAAAATTGAATTAAAACAAGCTAATAAGATAAGGAAATTAACGATACAGGTGGTACTATGAGAGAACGGATCAACAGGCTGGCAAAGGGCATCATTGATTCAGAGATTCCAAAGATTAAGGTGACGCCGTGGGAAATTGATGATGTGGTCCGTTCAGGCGGAGCCACCAGGCGGGAACTTGTCGTTACCAGTGAGAATAATTTACATATAAAAGGACTTGCATATTCGTCTAACTTCCGTGTCAGACTCATAAGCGGAGCGTTTGGCGGAACATATAACCATCTGGTCTATGAGATAAACAGTAGTTACCTGGAAGATGGAGATGTGATTAAGGGCTCTTTTTATCTGGTTACCAATGGCGGCGAGAGAGAAGTCCCTTATTCTTTTTGCGTGGAACTGAGCACGTCAGGGAAAGCGCTGAGTGATTTAAAGACAGCAGAAGATTTTGCAGATACTGCAAAAAAGGATATGGACACAGCTCTTCGTTTGTTTGAGTACCGGGATTTTGCCACGGCTCCATTTATGCAGGACCTGCATGTAAGGGCGGTCTACGACGGATTAAAAGGAAGGCCTGACAGAAGAAAGGAACTGGAAGAGTTTCTGACCGCTTTAAAGGTAAAAAAGCCTGTCCAGCTATGGGCGGAAACCGGGGAGCGGAGATTTGGAGAACTGGAGGAAGTTGTAACAGACTGGGTGGTCATAAAGCGAAGCGGCTGGGGCTATGTGAACCTGGAAGTTACAACGGATTGTGATTTTATAGAGCTGCCAAAGAAAAACATCGGAGAACAGGATTTTGAAGGAGAGGAATGCAGGGCAGCCTTTCTGGTCCATCCGGAACGCATGCATCAGGGAGAGAATTCCGGAAGAATTCTCATTACCGGAATCGAAGAACGCTTTGTTATCCCCGTTATGGCGGTCAATAACCCTGGAGGAGGGGTATCCGCAGAAAACGCTTTTGCAAAAGAAGCCTTCAGCCGGTTTTTGCGGCTTCGCCTGGAAGAAGAATACGGGCAGAAGGACATAAATATTTTATATGATGAGATGGGAAAGGCCCTTGATGAGATAGAACTGATGAAGGGTGAAAGCAGTCTTCTTAAGCTGCTCCGTACGGAGATATTCCTTGGACAGGGAAATCCTTCCAAGGCGGCGCTGCTCCTTGACGAGTGCAGGGATGAAATCCTTAGGGAACGTCAGGAAAAAAGGGAGATTTACTGTTATTACCAGTACCTGCGTTTAAAGGTACAGCCGGATGAGTATCAAAAGGAATCCCTGATCCGCCTCATGAAAAAATATCTGGAAGAAGACAGACGGCTTTTCTGGCTTTTTTTGCTGCTTATGAAACTGGATGACAAGCTTTTTGAGAATCTTCCGGCCTTGCTGTCCATGATGAAAAAGCAGTTTCATATGGGCGTCAGAAGCCCGTTTTTCTATGTATGGGGCTGCAGGGTGCTGAACCGTTCACCGGAGATCATAAGGGCCATAGGTCCTATGGAGCTTCAGATCCTTTCCCACTGCGCCGGAAAAGGGATTGTGGATCAAAAGCTGGCTGTTGCCGTATCCAGGCTTACCCTGGCGGAAAAGCATTTTAACAGGCTTCAATACCGGATGCTGGTTAAGCTTTATGAGGAGTATCCCATAAAAGAGGTGCTTGAGGCGATCTGCGCCCTGTTAATCAAAGGGGAATGCCGCATGGCAGAGGCCTTTGTCTGGTACGAGAAAGGGGTAAAGGCAGGAATCAGCCTGACCCGTCTGTATGAATATTATTTGTATGCTCTGCCGGGAAATTACTGTTATCTCCTTCCAAAGGAAGTGCTTCTTTATTTTTCCTATGGAGGAAATGAGCTGGATCTCCACAGCAGGGCGGTCCTTTATAAGAATGTCCTGGTTTATTTAGAACCCATCGACCCGCTGTATCAGGCCTATGAGCGGACCATCGAGAAGTTTGCTACGGAGCAGCTGTTTGAATCAAGGATCGATAAGCAGCTGGCCGGGATTTATGAGCGGATGATACTAAAGGATGTGATCGACCTTCCCATGGCAAAGGTGCTGCCCTCTATTCTCCGGTCCTACCGGGTGGAATGCAGCAATAAAAAGATGAAGTATGTCATTGTCTGCTATGAGGAAATGACAGAGGAGGATGCATTCCTTTTTGATAATGGCGTTGCCTATGTGCCCTTGTTTTCGGAACACAGCATATTGCTTTTCCAGGATGCTTTTGGCAACCGGTATGCTACCATTCCCTATAAAAAGGAGCCGGTCATGGACCGCCCGGAGCTGGAAGAGCGCTGCTTTGAAGTGTATCCGGAGCATTCCATGCTCCGGCTTCGGGCATGTGAAAGGATTCTGGCTGACGGAGCCTCGGATTTGGAAGAAGTAAAGATCCTGGAAGGCACATTGGATGATAAGAAGCTGCGGCCTCTTTATCAAAAGCTGCTTCTTTCCAAGGTCATTGAGTTTTACAGCAGGCAGGCTTCTGACGGTCAGGAGGGAGAGGAAGGAGCCGGGTATCTGCTTAAGCTGGATAAAAAGGTTCTTTCCATGGAAGAGCGGATAAGCGTCTGCGATACGCTCATCCATAACAACCACATGGAAGAGGCGTTTTTAATGATCCGGGAATTCGGCAGCGAAGGAACCCGGACGGAGCGGCTTTATGAGCTGTGCACGAAAATGATACTTAAGAACCTGTTTGATGAGGATCCTTTGCTTTTGCATCTGGCTTACGATGTTTTCAAAGAAGGAAAAAGTGACGGCGTGATCCTTGACTACTTGTGCGAGCATTTTAACGGATTAACGGATCAGATGTATCAGGTGCTTATGAAGGGCGTTTCCGAGCATGTGGAGACATATGACCTGGAAGAGCGTCTGACTGCACAGATGATGTTTTCCGGATGCAGCTCAAAGCTTGACAAGGTGTTTGGCCTTTACCGGAACCGCAAGGAAACCGGTGATATGATCGTAAAGGCTTATTTTACCATAAAATGTACAGAATACTTTATGAAGGATAAGGAGCCGGAGGAAAAGGTTTTTGCATATCTGGAAGGAACGGTCCAGGCAGCTTCTGTAAAAGGCCGTCTGCCCACCATTTATTTGCTGGCCATAACAAAGTATTATTCTGAACTTCCTGCTCTTGATGAAGAGCAGCAGAAGCTGTGCCGGAATACGGTTTCCTTCCTTTTGGAAGAAGGTCTTGTGTTCCCGTATTTTAAGGCCCTGTCAAAATATGTTCCCATGCCGGAGGATATTATGGATAAAGCCATGGTCCAGTACTGCGGTGACCGGGATTCCAAGGTGGAATTGCAGGTCAGGATTCTTCCTGATGAAGAAGAATTCCACAGTGAGGATATTCCCCGGATGTACCAGGGGATTTTCGTCAAGCAGAAGATATTGTTTGAAGGCGAGATCATGGAATATCAGGTGAGAGAGCTGATAGAAGAAGCATGGGTCTTAAAAAAAGAAGGCAGCGTCAGCTGCGACACAGGGGTCTCCCGGGAGGCTCCGGACAGCAGGTTTGCCTGCTTAAATGAAATGAGTCTGTCCTTAAGCTTAAAGGATGAAAACGGGCTCAAAAATCGGATGCAGGAGTATTTAAAGAAAAATGCTGCTGCGGAAGAATTATTTCCACTGATGTAAGATAAGGGGGCTGTCAATGGACGGACTGATAATAGGGCTTGACCTTTGCGATGCCTATACCCGCATATGCTGCCATGACAGGGAAAAATCATGGTGTTTTCCTACAGTGATCTGCAGGAAAAAGGATGAAGATGCCTGGTTTGTAGGAGAAGAGGCTTATGCTTATACTCTTGTAGGCGAGGGCATCATTGTAGACAAGCTGATAAAAATGGTTAGGAAAGAAGGAACCGCGACCCTGGGCGGAACCAAATATGAAGGTCTTGACCTTTTAAAAATGTTTTTAAAGAAAATATTAAAGCTTCCTATGGAAGAATTTTTCTGCGACGAGGTGAAACAGCTGGTGATCACTTTACAGAAGGTGGACGCAAAGCTGATGGATGCCCTTATGTATTGCGCGGATTACCTGGAGATTCCCAGGGAACGGGTGCACATCATAAGCCATACGGAAAGCTTTGTATACTATGTCCTCAGTCAGAAAAAAGAGGTTTGGAGCAATCAGGTAGGTGTATTTGACTTATCGGAAGACTCTTTTCACTATCATGAGCTCAAGGTACAGAGAGGCCTTCGGAAGATGGTGGTGATTGCTGAGGATGAGGCTTTGGAGGAAAGCTTTAATCTGGATATTTTAGATACGCCTTCCGGAGGAAAGCTGGCGGATAAGATTTTAAGCTCCTGCGCGGACAGGCTTCTCCAGAAGAAATTGTTTTCATCTGTATTTCTGACGGGAAAGGGCTTTGAGCGCCATGACTGGGCGGGAGATTCCATGAAGATACTCTGCTCCCGGAGGAAGGTATATATGGAGCCAGAGCTGTTTGCCAGGGGCGCGGCTTTTAAGGGAATGGATTATCTTCAGGAAAAGACCTCCTATCCCTTTACCTGCATCTGCGAGGGGCGGCTTCATTCCACCATTTCCATGAAAGTGCTTCATAAGGAACGGGAAAGTCAGCTGGTTGTAGCTGCTGCCGGGGACAGCTGGTATGAAGCAAAGAGCAGCGTGGATTTAATTGTAGATCATCAGGATTATGTGGAATTTATGGTTACTCCCATGGATCCAAAGCAGAAACGGTTGGTAAAGATCCCGCTGGAAGGATTTCCGGATCGGAAGGACAAAAACCTGAGGATAGGGATCAGCTTTGGGTTTCTGGATGAAAAAACCATGGCAGTAGTACTAAAGGACAAGGGCTTTGGTGAAATATTCCCGGCCACGGATGCCGTGATAAGGCAAGAGGTTATGCTATGAGTCTGATTCTTTGCCGGCAGGAGCCGGTCAAACACCCCTTCTATTTTGAAGGCCTGGGAATCCGCCTGTTTTCCTCCCAGGAGCTATGCTATGTAATTTATAATAATCCCCTTTTGGTCATGAATCAATTTGTGGATAATAGCCTGATCCAGTTTATCAGAGAGGATCTGGATATGGCCTTTCTGGCTGCCAAGCTGGAAAAATGGCGGGAAAGCGGGGAGGAACCGGATGAGCTTCTTGGCATGATCCTTCACGAATGTGATTACTATACTGCTTCTGAGGTCAGCCGGTTCCGGCAGAGTCTGACTGCATACCGCCGGATGCCTGCCCAGGAGTTTTTAAAGGCAAAGGCGGATTACCTGTTCTCCAGAAAGCAATATGGAAAGGCAATCGCAGAATACGGTCAGATCCTGGATCTTCCAAAAGGGAACCGGGGGGATGACGCCTTTCGGGCTAAAATTTATAATAATCTGGGAGCAGCCTATGCCAGGCTGTTTATGACTGACAAAGCCTGCCAGGCCTACCAGAAATCCTTTGATCTGGTGAAAAATTCTGAGGTCTTAAAAAGAATATGCCATCTGGCCCAGTGGAATCCGGGTCTGATGTTAAATGAGCGGTTCCAGGCTCTCATTACAGATGAAATGAGGCAGGAATGCGAAGCAGAAAAGGAAAAGGCAGAAGCGCTGGCAGCTGAGGCAGACAGCTTAAAAGAGCTTGAACTGCTGTTTCAAAAGGACCCGATTAAGCGTTTACAGGGAGCCGGGGAGCTTATCCAGAGATGGAAACAGGAATACCGGAATATTATGTCTTGACAAATCTGTAAAAAGCCACTATCATTACATGGTATAAGAAAACACCCTGCGGGTATAGCTTTATGCCCAAAGAGCATGGGCAATAATAAGGAAACACCCTGCGGGTATACCTCAATGCCCAAAGAGCATGGGCAATAATAAGGAAAAGGTAGAGAAGAAGAGGAGTACGCTTATAACCCTGAAAGAGAAAACCGTTCACCGGCTGAAAGACGGTTAAGGAAGTGTATGCGGAAGGTAGCTTCAGAACCGGAAGGCTGAAAATTAAGGATTCAGTAGGCTTTCACGCGTGGCTGCGTTACAGGCTATATGAGATATGGCAGAACCTGCCATATGAATAAAGGTGGTACCGCGTTGATTCGCCCTTTGCATCCCAAGGATGCAGAGGGCTTTTTTATGTCACAGGAAGGAGAATATGATGAAAGAATTAGAGAAGACTTATAATCCGGCAGGGATTGAAGGCAAGCTTTATGAGAAATGGCTGGATAAGAAGTATTTTCATGCAGAACCAAACAAGGATAAAAAGCCCTTTACCATTGTAATGCCGCCTCCCAATATTACGGGACAGCTTCACATGGGGCATGCCTTAGACAACACCATGCAGGATATTCTGATCCGCTATAAGAGGATGCAGGGCTACGAGGCCCTGTGGCAGCCGGGCACGGACCATGCAGCCATTGCGACGGAAGTAAAGGTCATTGAGAGCTTAAAGAAGCAGGGAATTGACAAAGAAGAACTGGGCAGGGAAGGCTTCCTGGAAAAATGCTGGGACTGGAGAAAGGATTATGGCGACAGGATCATCAACCAGCTTCATAAGATGGGATCCTCTGCCGACTGGGACAGAGAGCGTTTTACCATGGATGAAGGCTGTTCAGCGGCAGTACAGGAAGTTTTTATCCGGCTCTATGAAAAAGGTTATATTTATAAAGGTTCCCGTATCGTAAACTGGTGTCCGGTATGCCAGACTTCCATTTCTGATGCGGAAGTGGAGCATGAGGACCAGAATGGTTTCTTCTGGCACATCAATTATCCCATCGTAGGAGAGGAAGGCAGGTTTGTGGAGATTGCAACCACCAGGCCTGAAACCCTTCTTGGAGATACCGCGGTGGCAGTCAATCCGGAAGATGAGCGCTATCAGGACCTTATGGGCAAGATGTTAGAGCTTCCCCTTACAGGACGTGAAATACCGGTAGTAGCAGATTCCTACGTAGACAAGGAATTCGGTACCGGCTGTGTGAAGATCACCCCGGCCCACGACCCCAATGACTTTGAGGTGGGAAAGAGACACAGCCTTCCTGAAATCAACGTCATGAATGACGATGCCACCATCAACCTTCCCGGCAGCAAATACCATGGCATGGAGCGTTATGAGGCCAGAAAAGCCATTGTAAAAGACCTTGAAGAACTGGGCCTTTTGGTAAAGGTGGCTCCCCATACCCATGCGGTAGGAACCCATGACCGCTGTAAAGCCACCGTAGAGCCTATGGTAAAGCAGCAGTGGTTTGTCAAGATGGAAGAGATGGCAAAGCCGGCAATCCGGGCGTTAAAAACAGGAGAACTGAAATTCGTTCCGGAAAGATTTGATAAGACATATCTTCACTGGCTTGAAAATATCCGTGACTGGTGTATTTCCCGACAGCTTTGGTGGGGACACCGCATTCCGGCATATTATTGTGACCAGTGTGGGGAGATTATCGTGTCAAAAGAAGCTCCCACAGTATGTCCCAAATGCGGCGGAGCCCATCTGACTCAGGATGAGGATACCCTCGACACCTGGTTTTCCTCTGCTCTCTGGCCTTTCTCTACCTTAGGCTGGCCGGAGGAAACAGAGGACTTAAAATACTTCTACCCAACCGATGTGCTGGTTACAGGCTACGACATTATTTTCTTCTGGGTAATCCGCATGGTATTTTCCGGTATCGAGCATACCGGAAAGCTTCCCTTCCACACGGTGCTGATGCACGGCCTGGTAAGGGATTCCGAAGGCCGTAAAATGAGTAAATCCTTAGGAAACGGAATCGATCCTCTGGAGGTCATCGAAAAGTACGGTGCCGATGCCCTGCGTATGACCCTGATCACCGGCAATGCCCCTGGCAATGACATGCGTTTCTACTGGGAGCGTGTGGAAGCCAGCAGGAACTTTGCCAATAAGGTATGGAACGCTTCCCGTTTCATTATGATGAATATAGAGAAAGCGCCGGAGGCAAAGGCAGAGCTTTCAGAGCTTACCCTTGCGGATAAATGGATCCTGTCCAAGGTTAACTCTCTTGCAAAGGATGTAACAGAAAACCTGGATAAGTATGAACTGGGAATTGCACTTCAAAAGGTTTATGACTTTATCTGGGAGGAATTCTGCGACTGGTATATTGAAATGGTAAAGCCAAGGCTTTGGGAGACCCAGGATAAGACAAAGGCAGCGGCCATCTGGACCCTTAAAACCGTGCTTATTAACTCCTTAAAGCTTCTTCATCCTTATATGCCGTTCCTCACCGAGGAAATCTTCTGCAACCTTCAGGAGGAAGAGGAGTCCATCATGATTTCTAACTGGCCGGAGTATCAGAAAGACTGGAACTTTGAAACTGAGGAGCATGCGGTGGAGACCATTAAGGAGGCTGTAAGAGGAATCCGGAACGTACGGACTTCCATGAACGTTCCGCCAAGCAGGAAAGCCAAGGTTTATGTTGTTTCTGAGAATCAGGAGATTCTTGATATCTTTGAACGCAGCAAGGTATTTTTTGCTACTCTGGGTTATGCCGGTGAAGTATATTTGCAGAAGGATAAGAATGGCATAGCTGACGATGCAGTATCAGCGGTCATTCATCAGGCTGTCATCTGCATGCCGTTTGCTGAACTGGTGGATATTGAAAAAGAAATAGAACGGTTAAAGAAGGAAGAAGAGCGCTTAAGCAAGGAGCTGGCCCGTGTCCGGGGCATGCTTAGCAACGAAAAGTTCGTAAGCAAGGCTCCGGCGGCCAAAATCGAAGAGGAAAAGGCAAAGCTTGAGAAATATGCTCAGATGATGGATCAGGTAAAGGAAAGGCTTTCCCAGCTCTCTTAAATCCCCCATCATGAAAAATCGACAATCTTGAATAGAATGTGAAAAACAGTCGAACATGGCAGAATATGCTGTGTCAGGCTGTTTTTTGTTGCACAGCACGGGGAATGCCTCCTTTTCTATTTTTGTCCATTTGTCAGGAAGAGAGGAGGAAGGGACAAAAGGGGAACATGTGGTCTGTAAGAATCTGTCGGCAAATGCCGTGTCAGGATGGAAAAAGGCGATAAAAAATTGGAATTATCCCCATGGTTTTGACAAATTCCGAATGGCTTACTGGCTATAATGTTCGTACAGGGCGGGAGGTGAAAGCGGCGACGGAAATAAACCTGTATATTGATGTGTTGTTCTTAACTAATTTTGCCATGGATTTTCTGGTATTATCCATTGTAAGACGGGGGATGAAATATCGTCTCATATGGTGGAGAATGATTCTTGGGGCTATTTTGGGGGCAGCCTGGGCTGTGTTTGCTGCCGCCTTTCCATTTTTACCCCTGTGGCTTGAGATGGTAATTACCTATCTGGTGGTGAGTACCCTGATGGTGATGACGGCTTTCGACGTAAAAAGACCAAAGGAAATAGGGAAAGCAGTAGGCGCACTTTATCTGGCTGCAGTTACAACGGCAGGCATTATGGATGCCCTATATCAACATACGAAGGCCGGCTATTATATAGAACAGATTCTTAGAGGAAATGGTCAGGAAGCCATGCCCTTTTACCGGTTGATTTTTTTAGCAGCGGGTACTTACTTTGGAATCCGCTGCCTTCTGCGACAGATTTCCGCCATGCTAAAGGGAAAGAACAATTTTTATGAAGTTACCATGCATTACAGAGGAAAGAAAAAGGTAGTAACGGCCCTGCTTGATACAGGAAACAGGCTGTATGAACCGGTGAGCCGCCGGGCCGTCCATGTTGTGACCTATGAGGCTGTCCGGGAGCTTTGCGAAAGCGTGTCGGAAGTCATCTACATTCCTTATGGAAGCGTAGGGAAAAGTGACGGCGTGCTGCCCGGAATCTTTTTAGACGAGATGGAGGTACGTCAAGGGGATGAAGTGAAGGTGATTGAGAGGCCGTTAGTGGCCGTGTGCAAAAAAGCATTATCCAGAAGTGGAGAATATCAGATGCTTTTGCATGAAGAGTGAGTGAATGATGTAAAGGAGAGAGTATCGCATGATTATAAAAGTATCCGTACCAAACCGTTTTCAGTTTAAGGCAATTCCAACATTTAAAGCGTTGATGATGCCGTCACAGGGGGAGATCCATTACATAGGAGGAGCAGACATCCTTCCTCCGCCCTTGGACAATGAAAAAGAGGCGCAGATTATTGCACTCCTTGGCAGTGATGATGATCAGAGGGCAAAATCAGAATTGATTGAACATAATCTCCGTCTTGTAGTATACATAGCGAAGAAGTTTGATAACACCAGTGTTGGGGTGGAGGATTTAATTTCCATAGGTACCATTGGGCTCATTAAGGCCATCAATACCTTTAATCCCAATAAAAACATCAAGCTGGCCACCTATGCCTCCCGCTGCATTGAAAATGAAATACTTATGTACCTGCGCCGGAACAACAAGACCAAAATGGAGGTCTCTATTGATGAGCCTTTAAATGTGGACTGGGATGGCAACGAACTCCTTTTATCAGATATTCTCGGAACAGAGGAAGATGTCATTTATAAGGATTTGGAAACCGAGGTGGAACGGAACCTGCTTAATACCGCTATCAGCCGTTTAAGCCCAAGGGAGAGAAAAATCGTGGAACTGCGGTTTGGATTAACGGATGAGGAAGGAGAGGAAATGACCCAGAAGGAAGTGGCGGATTTATTGGGCATCTCCCAGTCCTATATATCCAGGCTGGAAAAAAAGATTATGAAGAGGTTAAAAAAAGAAATTGTACGGTTTGAGTAATGTTTATGGCTGAAAAAAGGGAAGGCTCCAGAGAGTCTTTCCTTTTTTTGTAAAAAATGAAACTTTTTTGAGTTATAATACGTCTAATAGATAGAACCCCAGAGAGGAGGAAGAAATGAAACAAAAGATTGAAGAAGAAGCAGAACGGATCCTTCTTAAAAATTATGAATCCTATTACCGGCTTGCGTACAGTTATGTAAAAAATGAGCAGGATGCTTTGGATATCGTTCAGGAGAGCGCATACCGGGTAATAAAGGAATGCAGGAAAATGAGAGAAGAAATCTATCTCTCGACCTGGATCCACCGGATTGTCATAAATGCCTCCATTGACTTTTTAAGGAAACAGAAAAAGGAAAGCGTGAGCTTTGATGAGGTGGAGATTCCCCATGAAGACAGCTATAAGGAGGATGATCCCCTGGAGCTTTTAAGTTCCTTAGAGGAAAAGGACCGTACAATCGTGATTTTAAAATATATGGAGGAATGGAAACTGGAAGAAATTGCTGAAATTCTGCAAATGAATGTGAGCACTGTCAAGGCAAGGCTCTACCGGGCATTAAAGAAGCTGAAGATTGTGCTGGAACCGGAGGTTACTTAGGATAGAAAGGAGCAGTTAATATGGAACACGATGATAAGGAAAAACTGATAAGGATGAAAGACAGATACCATAATATTCCTGTGCCGGAGGCTGCCCGTGCAGGTGTGGCGGCAGGAATTGAGAGAGCAAAAACAGAAAAGAGGAGAACGAAGATGATGAAAATGACAAAAAGAACAGGAATAACAGCGGCAGCTGCAATGGCAGCAATTGTAATTATGGCAAATGCCAGCCCGGTTACCGCAAATGCAATGGAAGAAATCCCGGTTTTAGGTGCAATCGCAAAGGTTGTTACATTCCGTACCTTTGAGGATGCCAATAACAATTATGAGGCTAAAATAGATATTCCAAAGGTTTCCATCAATGAAAAGGATAACTACAAAGTGAACCGTTCCATTGAAGATTATGCCAATCAGCTGATTGCACAATATGAAAAACAGGTGGCAGAAGACCAGGCAGGAGACGGCCACTATTCCGTAACCTCCAGCTATGATGTTGTGACAGATAACGATAAATACCTTTCCCTGCGGATCAATACAACGGTTGTGATGGCCAGCGGAGCAGAGTATGTGAAGATTTTTACCATTGATAAGGAAACGGGAAATGTGGTATCTTTAAAGGAACTGATGAAGGATAAGTCCGACTATATTACTGCGATCAGTGATAACATCAAAAAACAGATGGAAGAACAGATGGCCGCAGATGACTCCAAGATATATTTCTATAATACGGGTGATGATTACGTGGATGAATTCAAGCAGATCACCGGGGATGAAAGCTATTACTTTAATGAGAATGGAGAAATCGTAATTGTATTTGACGAATATGCAGTGGCGCCGGGATACATGGGCGCAGTGGAGTTCACCATACCAAAAGCCGTAACTGGATTTTAACCGGATCAAGCAGGAACGCAGAGGGTCTGACCCATTGGTCATTGCGAATATCCGCTTGCCTATCATGTGAAATAAGCCCGCCTTTTATGTGGAAAGGCGGGCTTATTCCTTTAGGAATGTCCTGAAAGGAAGACGTGGATTAACTGGGAGGTTTCTGAGAATCATTTTTATATTGCATTGAAAAGACTTTTTGTAAACAGTTGGTGAGATTTTAATGATTAAATCCGGCTGCTTATATGAAGTCTTTTTTTATTTGCTTTTGTAACAGATTCTTACAAAGCTTTGAATATGGGGTTGATTATATAATCATAATACAGCTTATCTGAGCTTACAGCGTAAGTGAAGATAAAAGGGCTGTTTTTTAACCTGTCCATCCGATGATCGGTAGGGCTTTTGCTTCCGATCATATAAAATGATGGAACAGCACAAAAATGACTACAAGGGGATTGTAAAACAGATGATATTATAAAAAGTGTGTTTTAAAAAATGGTAAAGCATATTGAAATGAAAAATATACACAAATAATAAGATTAAAAGTATATAAAATATACAAAAAAATTAAAACGAACATATAATATAAAAACGGTCATTTAGCGCTCTTGAAAAACTTGTAATGTAATGATATTATCTAGTTGTAAAGAGAAAACGAACATAATCGATCATAAAACGATCATAAAAAGTAAGGGAGGATGTTTGGATGAGCAAAGTGGAAGAAATCACAAGGGAAAGCTGGATCATGAGTACGTTTCCTGAATGGGGAACCTGGCTGAATGAAGAGATTGAAAATGAGACAGTGGAACCTGGAACAGTGGCTATGTGGTGGCTGGGCTGTACAGGCATGTGGTTTAAGACACCGGGTGGCTGCAATATTACTGTGGATTTGTGGTGCGGCAACGGAAAGCGTACTCATGGCAACGGAAAAATGGCTGTGGGCCATCAGATGGCAAATATGTGCGGCGGAAGAAAGATGCAGCCTAATTTAAGGGCAGTTCCTTTTGTACTCGATCCGTTTGCCGTTAAACATGTAGACGCAGTACTTGCAACCCATTACCACCAGGATCATATGAGTGCGGAATATGCAGCCCATGTGATCCAAAGCAACATAACAACAATGGATGAGAATGGAAAAGAAATACCGGTTCCTTTTATCGGTCCTAAGAAATCCGTTGAGCTGTGGCAGAAATGGGGTGTTCCGGCAGACCGCTGCATTACGGTAGTGCCCGGAGACAGCATCAGGATAAAGGACATTGAAATTGTTGCACTGGATTCCTTTGACAGGACCTGTCTCGTGACAACGGATTCCACCGGCCCGGACCGGGAGGAGCTGACAGGAACGTGTCCTATGGATATGGATGAAAAGGCGGTAAATTATCTGATCAAAACCCCTGGCGGAAATATTTATCACAGCGGCGATTCCCATTACTCCATTTATTTTGCAAAACACGGAAAGGATCATGACATTGATGTAGCTTTTGGTTCTTATGGAGAAAATCCGGTGGGAATGGCTGATAAGATGACTTCCTGCGATATCCTCCGCATGGCTGAGGCTTTAAGATGTAAAGTAGTGATCCCTATCCACTATGATGTATGGACCAATTTTATGGCGGATGTAAATGAAATCAAAGTGCTCTATAACATGAAGAAGGACCGGCTGGGTTATAAATTCCACCCATTTTTCTGGGAAGTAGGAGGAAAATACGTTTATCCCAGGGACAAGGACAAGCTGGCTTATCATCATGAAAGAGGTTTCGAAGATTGCTTTGAAGCACCTCAGAATATTCCGTTCCGTTCACTTTTGTAATCAGGAAAGGGGAGAAAACATGCTGAGAGATTTTGTGGAGAAGAAACATTATAAATTTGCCAGGGAAGCAAAGGATTGGGAGGATGCAGTCCGGATGAGCTGTGAATGCCTGGAGGAGGATGGGACGGTAGAAGGAAATTATAAGGAAGAAATCATTGCCTGTATTAAAAAATACGGCCCTTATATCATTATTTTGCCGGACATAGCCATGCCCCATTCCCAGGAGGGAGCAGAAGGAGTACACAAGACCAGTATCGCCTTTATGAAACTGGATAAGCCGGTCAGCTTTGATACAGACGACCCGGAAAAGGATGCACAGCTTTTCTTTACGCTGGCCTCCTGCAATCCGGATCAGCATCTGGATAATATGACACGGTTATCGGAGCTGCTTAGCAATGAGGAAGTACTTGCTGAACTGAAAAAAGCCAAAGATTCAGAGGATTTGCTGCGGATTCAGGAACGATACTTGGATTAAGGAAAAGGGGAGAATACAATGGATATTTTAATGAAGGTATGGACTTTTTTTGCCACGAATGTATTACAGCAGCCGGCGTTTATGATTGGTCTCATCGTTATGATTGGCTACATCTTACTGAGAAAACCGTGGTATGATATACTTGCAGGAACTTTAAAAGCGATCGTGGGCTATCTGATCTTAATGGTTGGTTCCGGCGGACTGGTCAATAACTTCCGGCCGGTATTGGTAGGCTTAAAGGACAGGTTCCAGATGGATGCCATGGTAATTGATCCTTATTTTGGCCAGAATGCTGTAACAGCAGGCGTAGGGGAAGTGTTTGGAAAAGGCTTTGGCGATGCGATGATCCTGTTGTTCATTGCATTTATCGTCAACATTCTTCTTGTCCGTTTTTCAAAATACACCAAGCTTCGGGCGCTGTTTACCACCGGTAATGTTCAGGTCCAGCAGGCTGCCACAGCATACTGGCTGATCATGTTTGCCTGTCCATTCCTGTTAAATGCAAGAGTTGCCATGCTTGTGGTAATGGCTCTTCTTTTAGGAGCTTACTGGGCAGTAGGTTCTAACCTGACAATCAAGCCATGCCAGGAGGTTACAGATGGAGCAGGTTTTTGTCTGGCTCATCAGCAGATGTTCGGCGTTGCAATCAGCTACTATCTTGCAGGCAGGCTGTTTGGAAAAGAAAACAAGAAAAACAGTGGGAAAGAAATTAAAAAGATTGAAGATATTGAACTGCCGGGCTTTATGTCCATCTTTAACGACAATATGGTATGTACTTCCATCTTAATGGTTATCTTTTTCGGAGCGATCCTCTGTATCCTTGGCAGGGATTACCTGATTGAAGGACAGTTTATGAAAGAGGGAGCCAGCATGTTTTTCTATGTCCTTCAAACCTGCTTATATTTTGCAGTGTACCTGGCAATTCTGCAGTTAGGTGTACGTACCTTTGTGGCGGAGCTGACAGCTTCCTTCCAGGGAATTGCAGACAGAATTCTTCCTGGCTCTGTCCCGGGAGTGGACTGTGCCGTAATCTTTGGCTTTGGTGCGGCCAATGCCGTGACTCTGGGATTCTTAGCTGGTTTTGCCGGACAGATTCTGGCCATTGTGGCCCTGATTCTGTTAAAGAGTCCGGTGCTCGTAATATGCGGTTTCGTTCCCGTATTCTTTGATAATGCTACTATCGGTGTTTTTGCAAATGAAAAGGGCGGATTTAAAGCAGCCCTGATCCTTCCCTTCGTATCCGGCTTATGCCAGGTATTCGGTTCTGCCTTAATTGCAGGCTGGGTAGGCATGGCAGCCTATGGCGGATACTTAGGAATGTGGGACTGGGCGGTCATATGGCCGGTATTTACCGTTATCATGAAATATTTAAGCTACATTGGTATTGGAATCGTACTGGTTGCACTGCTTGCTATTCCGCAGATCCAGTACTGGAAAGATAAAAAGGGTTATTTCCTTATGACAGAGGATTATGAAGCGTATAAAGAATTAAAGGCAGACAAGGAATAAATGTGATTAAGGAGGGTTATGGTCATGGCTGGTAAAAATTTAAGCTTTTTGGTATGTTGCGCAAATGGGGCAGGCTCAAGCCTGATGGCACAGATGACTTTAGAGAAGGTGCTGAAGAAATTTAATATCAAACCGTCAAAGGTTCATCATTGCGCCCTTTCAGAAGGAAAAGGGTCAGCGCCCCAGTATGATGTGGTGCTTTGCGCACAGAACTTTAAGGATATGTTTGCAGATGCCGAGAAAAAAGGCATTAAGGTCGTTGGACTTAAGAATGTGATGTCTGCTCCTGAGATTGAAACCAAGTTAAAAGAGCAGGGAATCATTCAGGAAGGTTAAATAAGTAATTTTCGTCTGCCGGAGGTTTTTATCCGGCAGACAGTATCTAATAAACTGTGGATCCAGGCAGTGATCAAATATTGATAAAAGTGCAGGTGAGCCGATGAAAAGAGAATATGCCCTTGTGGAGGAGAGAAGAGAGCGTATATTGGATATTGTAAGAAACAGTCCCAAGGTGTCTGTGAACAGCTTGGCAGAGCAATGCGGGATTTCTGTCATAACAGTTCGAAGAGATTTGCAGTATCTGGAAGACAGGAAGCTTTTAAAGCGCTGTCATGGCGGTGCGATTCCCATTGAAAAAGGCCCTGCGGAGGCAAATGAAATATTACTTTACAGACGGCTGATTGCCACCTATGCTGCAACGTTGGTAGAAGATAATGATACGCTGTTTATTAACACCAGCAGCACTGCCCTGCAGATACTGGAATATATCAAGAGCAGGAACGTCACAGTCATAACCAACAATGGGAAAGCGATTAGCAGTGAACATGGGCCAGGAGTAAATATCATTCTCACCGGCGGCGAGCTTCGCTATCCCAAAGAAGCTATGGTGGGGGATCTTGCGGTAAGGAATCTTCAGAACATATATGCCAAAAAGGCATTTATGGGGTGTTCCGGCATTTCCGTTATGTCCGGAATGACCACTGAGATTATGAACGAGGTATGCTTAAACGAATTAATGATCGAACACACAAGATCCGAGCTTTATATCCTGGCCGACCATACAAAAATAGGAAAGAACAGCAGCTTTTCAAGCTGCAGCATAGGTAAAGTTCAGCATTTGATTACTGATGAAAAGGCGCCTGAAGAGATCTTAAAAGAATTCAGGAAGGCTGGAGTGCAGATCCACCAGGTGAAAAAAGGAGGTTTTTAAATGAAAACCTATACCCTTGGGTTGTATGAAAAGTCAATGCCGGCTGAATTAAGCTGGAAAGAAAAGCTGGAAGCTGCAAAGAGCGCAGGCTTTGATTTCCTGGAAATGAGTATAGATGAAACTGAGGAAAAGCTGAGACGTCTTGAAATGACTTCACAGGAACGGCTGGAGCTGCTGGAACTGACAAAGGCCGCCGGCATTCCTATAGGTACCATGTGTTTAAGCGGACACCGGAAGTATCCCCTGGGAAGCCATGACCCGGCAATCAAAGAAAAAAGCATGGAAATCATGAGCAAGGCCATAGAACTGGCGTCGGATCTGGGGATCCGGATCATCCAGCTGGCCGGATATGATGTGTATTATGAAGAATCCGATGAAGAAACCAGGCGGTATTTTATCGATAACTTAAAAAAGGCTGCTGAAATGGCCGCATCAGCCGGTGTGGTACTTGGATTTGAAACCATGGAGACCGGATTCATGAATACAGTGGAAAAAGCCATGGAATATGTGAAGCAGGTTTCTTCTGTCTACTTAAATGTTTATCCTGATATAGGGAACATAACAAATGCTGCGTTCACCTATGGAACCGACGTATTGGAGGACTTAAAGCTTGGAAGCGGGCGGCTGGCCGCCATGCATTTAAAAGAAACAAAACCAGGCATATTCCGTGAGGTTCCTTATGGAGAGGGCCATGTGGACTTTAAAAAGGCCATTGAGACAGCCTGGAAGCTTGGAGTAAGGAAATATGTGGCGGAATTCTGGTATACTGGAAACCCCTCCTGGAAGGAAGATCTGGTTACGGCAAATCTTAAAATGTCGGAAATATTGAGGGAACAGGAATGAAAGGGGTAAATCATAATGAAGATTGAAAAAAAGGTGATGGGGAATCTGACGAAGTGCTATTCCATAGCCCCGCTTCGTTACAAGGGGACCGATCACATCCTGGTTGCGGCGGAAAAAGTTGACCGCTGCCTGTTATTTGATACAGAAGGCAATTTAGAAGACACCATTTGGACAGAGCCTGGCGGAGTGATGACCATGGTTCAGGTTCCAGGTACTGACGGACAATTTCTGGCAACTCAAAAATTCTATTCTCCCAATGATTCCAAAGAAGCAAAAATTGTCATAGTAACTCCTAATGAAGAGAAGGGCTGGGAGGTAAGGACTTTGGTAGACTTACCCTTTGTCCACAGGTTTCATATTGTGGAACGGAACGGCATCAACTATTTGATCGCATGTACCTTAAAATCAGGCCATGAGTTTAAAGATGACTGGTCTTCCCCGGGAAAAGTGTACGGAGCGGTTCTGCCTGAGGATTTAAGCGGATTTAACGAAGAGCATCAGATCCGGCTTGAAGTGATTAAGGATGACATGCTGAAAAACCATGGCTATTATAAGGTGGAAGAGGGTGGTCTCCAGACCAGTATCATATCCTCTGACAGCGGTGTATACCAATTTATCCCGCCGGAAAATCCATCTGGGGAATGGGAAATCCGCCGGATGATCAAAGAGGCGGCCAGTGATGCGGTGCTGGTGGATTTCGATGAGGACGGAGAAAAGGAATTAGCTATCATTTCTCCATTTCACGGGGATAAAATCAGCATTTGGAAAAAAACAGAAGGGGAGTACAAAGAGGTCTATGTTAATGATAAGCCGGCTGAGTTCAACCATGCCATTTTCGGCGGAATGCTTTGCGGCAGACCGGCCCTGGTGATCGGGCACCGGAAGGGAGAACGCAATCTTTTAGCCTTTACCTATAATCCGGAACAGGATTCCTATGAGGTGCAGATCATTGACAGGGATTGCGGTCCCGCCAACGTATACAAGTATACAAAAGACGGGAAAGACATCATCCTATCCACCAACCATGGGATTGATGAAATTGCCATGTATACACTTACTCCATAAGTGCAAGTGAGCTTAAGAGCTTGCCCTTATAGTAAACGACGAATGTTGATCATGTGCTTTTTTGCACATGATACCATAGGAGGTAAAACATGTTAGAAGCCTTAAAGCAGCTTGTTTACGAAGCCAATATGGAACTTCCCAGGTACGGGCTTGTCACCTTTACCTGGGGCAATGTCAGCGCCATTGACCGCGAAAAGGGCATGTTTGTCATTAAGCCCAGCGGCGTGGATTATAGCGTGCTTAAGCCGGAAGATATGGTAGTTATGGATATGGAAGGCAGAAAAGTGGAAGGAAGGTATAACCCTTCTTCTGATACCCCCACCCATCTGGAACTTTATAAGGCGTTCCCAAAGATCGGCGGGATCGTGCACACCCATTCTTCCTGGGCAACCAGCTGGGCCCAGTCCGGACGGGGGATTCCCTGCTATGGAACTACCCATGCGGATTACATGTACGGAGAAATTCCCTGCCTGCGCTGCCTGACAAAGGAAGAGATTGAGGAAGGGTATGAGAAAAATACAGGACTTCTGATCGCGGACTATTTTAAGGAGAAAGAATATATGGCGGTACCAGCCTGCCTTTGTAAAAACCATGGTCCTTTTACCTGGGGAAAAGATGCTAAGGAGGCAGTGCATAACGCAGTGGTTCTGGAAGAGGTAGCCAAGATGGCTCTCCGGTGTGAACAGATCAATACGGATGTTGCTCCTGCACCTCAGGAGCTGCAGGATAAGCATTATTTAAGAAAGCATGGAGCCAATGCTTATTATGGTCAAAAGAATGAATCGCATGGATGAACGTTGTGAAAATTTAACGTGAAAAAAATATTGGGATAATCCTCATTTTGGCGCACCAAAACAAGCATCCGGAAAAATGGATACCTCAAAAAGTAATTGATATTGAAATCATCAATCTGGCGAGTGTTT
>JAISYJ010000072.1:0-9913 GCA_031270005.1 Hungatella sp.
AGTATATTGCTATTCCATAACAAGATTTTAAATCAAAAAGAGGAGGGGCACAACAACTTTTTTCATGACTTGTTTGTGCCTTGAGCGAAGCGAAAGGAATGACAAAAAATATGAAAAAAGGTTATACCTTGATGCACGAACACATTACCATAGACTTATCCGGGGTAAAAAAAGACCTGGATTGCCGGCTGGACTGCTTTGAGGAAACGAAAAGCGAGCTTCGCTCTCTGTATCAGTTTGGTGTCAGGCGTATTCTGGATGTAACCAACATCGGTATGGGAAGGAATCCGGGATACGTAAGCAACATGGAAAAAGCCACGGGCATCCGGATCCTGCAGGCGACCGGCTTTTATAAAGAGCCGTTTCTTCCGGATTTTGTGTATTCCATGTCTGATATGGAACTGGCAAAGCTGGCAGAGAAGGAATTGACGGAAGGAATTGGGGATTCCGGCATCAAAGCAAGAGTCATAGGTGAGTTTGGAACCAGTAAAAACACCATGACAGATATGGAAAAAAAGGTGTTTCACTCCATGGCTCTGGCAGCGGTTCGTACCGGAGCCGTGGTTACCACACATACCACCCTTGGAACCATGGCCCTGGAACAGGCCGTATATTTAATAAATGCCGGGGTAAAGCCGGAGAAGATCATCATCGGTCATTTAGACCTTTCCCAGGACCCGGATTATATTCTTTCTGTTCTTAAGGAAGGCGTCAACATTGGTTTTGATACTGTGGGCAAAAATAATTACTGCCCTGACCGGTTCCGTGCAGAAACGTTAAAACGGATCGCGAAAGAAGGATTCCTGGGGCAGGTGGTATTATCTATGGATATTACCAGAAAATCTCATTTAAAAAAATGGGGAGGTCCGGGTTATGCATATCTGTTTGAAACCTTTCTTCCGCAGCTTTTAGAATATGGTTTATCTGAGGAACAAATCGATATGCTGCTGATTGATAATCCAGACCGGATTTTGAAATAAGGAGGAAGAGAAAATGCAGACTTATCCGTTATCCAGCATCTCGGTGGAGGAGGCCGCCAGGCTGCAGTTCAAGGTGATTGATTGTATCACAAAAGCATACAGCGGCCGTGAGATTTTAAACCGGGGAGATCTAGGGGTTGTTCCGGGACTTAATAAGCCCTTAACCACAAAAAAGGCAGAGCAGGTTATTGCGGACCTGTTTGACGGGGAAGCCTGTATTCTGGTAAGAGGAGCCGGAAGCGGAGCACTACGATTCGGACTCCACAGCATGTTAAAGCCGGCCGAAAAAGTCCTGGTACACAAAGCGCCTGTTTACAGCACCACTGCCACATCTCTTGAAATGTTAAACATACCGGCTATCGAGGTTGATTACAATGATCCGGACGATATACGCCGGGTGATGAAAGAAAACAATGATATTAAGGGAGCGCTCATCCAATACACAAGGCAAAAGCCGGATGACCGCTACGACATGTGCCAGGTAATAAAGACCATTAAGGAATGCAGAGATATTCCCATATTGACCGATGACAACTATGCCGCCATGAAAGTGAGCCGTATTGGTATCCAGTGGGGGGCCGACCTTTCCTGTTTTTCCTCATTTAAGCTGTTGGGCCCGGAAGGCGTAGGCGTTATCGTTGGAAAGGCATGCTATATTGAAAGACTTGTAAAAGAAAGCTATTCCGGAGGCATGCAGGTTCAGGGCCATGAAGCCATGGATGTACTCCGCGGCCTCGTCTATGCGCCTGTGGCTCTGGCCATCCAGGCCCAGGTAAATGAAGAATGTGTCAAGCGGCTGAACGCAGGTGAGATTCCTCATGTGAAGCATGCATTTTTGGCCAATGCCCAGTCAAAGGTGCTTTTGGTTGAGTTTTATGAGAACATTGCAGAAAAAGTCCTCAAGGAAGCCGAAAAACTGGGAGCAGCACCGAATCCGGTGGGGGCAGAATCAAAATACGAATTGGTTCCCATGTTTTACCGGATATCCGGCACCTTCCGGAATGCGGATCCCACACTGGAAAGCCGTATGATCCGCATCAACCCCATGCGTTCCGGGGCGGATACTATTTTACGCATTATAAAAGAAGCCGTAGAAAGAGTGATGTAAATGTTTTTAGAGCAGACCATAAAACGAAACCCGGAACTGATCAAAGCCTCTTTTGAGCTTCATCAGAGCGGGCAGATTGGGCCGGATTCTTATGTGATAGATGTGGATACTTTTCTGGAAAATGCATCTTTCATGTTAAAGGAAGCAAGAGAAAAAGAAATCCGGTTGTTCTTCATGCTGAAACAGGCCGGAAGAAATCCCTATCTGGCAAGGAAGCTGATGGAACTGGGCTATGAAGGAGCAGTTGTAGTGGATTATAAGGAAGCCAGAGTCATGATGGACCACCAGATCCCCATTGCAAATGCAGGGCATCTGGTACAGATCCCTACTGCCCAGGTAGAAAAGCTCGTAGCATACCGCCCTCAGATGATCACAGTTTATTCCGAAGAAAAAATCAGCCAGATCCATCAAGCGGCAAAGAAGCTGGGACTTTTACAGGATATCCTTCTCCGTGTTACCAGTGATTCGGATATCATCTACTCAGGGCAGACAGCAGGATTCCCCCTTGATGCATTAAAAGATCTGGCAAAACGGGTCAAAACCCAGTATCCCTGTGTAAGGATTGCAGGCGTTACATCTTTCCCCTGTTTTTTATATGAAGAAAACACCCATAACCTGATCCCTACCGGGAATATGGATACCGTAAAACAGGCGGCTATCATTTTAAAGGAGAACGGATTACCTGTAACCGTTATAAACACACCTTCTGCTTCCTGCACCTACACCCTAAGCAAAATCAAAGAACTGGGTGGAAACTGTGCCGAGCCGGGACATGGCCTTACCGGAACCACTCCAATGCATGCAGACCATATGCTTAAGGAAGTCCCGTGTGTAACCTATGTAAGTGAAATATCCCACAATTTCAAGGGGCAGGCCTATTGCTACGGCGGCGGATATTACAGACGCTCCCACGTAAAGTCTGCCCTGGTTGGAACCGCTTTTGATCATTACACAGAAATGGGAGTTATTCCGCCTTCCAATGAAAGCATTGATTATCATTTCGGCCTGACAAAAGAAGGGGCGGTAGGAGATACTGTGGTAATGGCATTCCGTTATCAGATCTTCGTTACCCGGTCTGATGTGGTTTTGGTGGAAGGATTAAAAAAGAAAAAGCCGCAAATTGTTGGAATATATGACAGCATGGGAAAAAAGAGCGAAAGATAGTTGCTTCATCGGACGTCAGCTGGATATGCAATCATATCTGCTTGATTCATTAGGAGACAAAATATGAAGAAAAGATTTATTGTCATCGTTTTGGATGGATTCGGCATCGGAGCTATGGAAGATGCCCGTATTGCCAGGCCGGGAGATGAAAAGGCCAATACCTTAAGAAGCATTCTGAAGGATTACCCCGATTTAAAGCTGCCGGCACTGGAGAAGCTGGGCCTTATGAATGCTTATGGGGAGGAAAGTGCCTTCATGAAATTTTCACCTGAAGCCAATTTCGGAAGCTGCAGGCTCATGCATTTTGGGGCAGACACGTTTATGGGCCATCAGGAGATCATGGGAACGCTTCCAAAAAGGCCGGAAGTCCACCCTTTTCAGGAAAAGGCAGACGCAGTAAAAGCCCATCTGGAGGCAAATGGACATCAGGTACAGGTCATAGAGCGGCAGGGGCTGCGCTATCTGCTGGTGGACCAATATGTAACCGTAGCAGATAATCTGGAAGCGGATTTAGGGATGTGCTATAACGTAACGGCTCCTTTGGATCTGATCTCCTTTGAAGAGGAATATGCCATTGCCAGAAAGGTAAGGGAAGTAGTGACCGTAAGCCGGGTGATTGTGTTTGGCGGAACCGGAAATACCATGGAAGACCTCTGGAACGCCGAAGAAGTGAAACAAGGCCGCTTCATTGGCATTGCATCTGCAAAATCCAAGTCCTACAATCATGGCTACCAGTGCAGACACTTAGGCTACGGAGTGGATCAGAACGTACAGGCTCCCACAATTCTCACAAAAGCAGGCTTTGACTGTACCCTGATTGGAAAAGTAGCTGACATTGTATCCAATGACAGGGGACTGAGCATTTCCTGTGTACCCACACAGGAAGTGATGGACCTAACGTTTCGGGAAACAGAGGCCATGAACCAGGGCTTTTTGTGTACCAATGTGCAGGAAACCGACTTGGCCGGGCATTCCCAGTCCTCCATGACTTGTAAAAAAGTCCTGGAAATCGCAGACCAGGGAATCAGCAGGCTTTTACCAGTGCTTACTTACCAGGACATTCTGGTGATCATGGCTGACCACGGAAATGATCCTGATATCGGTCACAGTAAGCATACCAGGGAACGTGTCCCTCTTCTCGTATATAAAAAGGGAATAACAGGAAGAAGCCTTGGAGGTAGAAAAACTCTGTCTGACATAGGCGCGGCCGTATGTGATTATTTTGGCACAGGTGCTCCGCAAAACGGAGAATCCTTCCTGCAGGTTCTGAAAAATTAAAAAATTTTAAAATTAAGAAATTTAGCCATAAAAAAATCATGAGGGAAACAGCCAAGGCCACTCCCTCATGATTCTTTCTCTTCCTATGAGATTACTCAACTGTCACAGATTTCGCCAGATTCCTTGGCTGATCCACATCCAGATCCTTTCCCACAGAAGCATAATATGCAATAAGCTGAAGCACAACCGCTATTGGAAATACGGTAAACCGGTCGCCGATCTCCGGAATATTGATCTGAACATCAGCAATTCCAGGTTCAATCTTTGATTTCTCCTTTGTCAATAAAATAACAAATCCGCCTCTTGCCTTTACTTCCCGGATGTTGGAGATGGTCTTTGAAAAAATCTTTTCCTGTGTTGCAATGGCAATAACCGGAACCTGATCCGTTATAAGCGCAATTGTCCCATGTTTTAATTCCCCTGCAGCATAGGCTTCCGCATGAATATAGGAGATTTCTTTTAATTTCAAAGCTCCTTCCAATGAAAAAGCGTAATCAAGGCCACGCCCGATAAAAAAGGCATCCGGCTTATTGATCAGGTGTGTTACCAAAGCTTTTACCTCATCCTTTTTTTCAATCATGGCCTCCATGGCCGGTATGGCATCAAGCAGCTTTTTTATAAAGTCTTCGGCTTCTTCATGGTCATAATTTCCCCGGACAAAGGCCATCCGGCAGCACACCATATAAAGAGCCGCCAGCTGGACAGAATATGCTTTGGTGCTGGCTACCGCAATTTCAGGGCCTGCATGAGTAAAAAGAACGTAATCGCTCTCCCTGGCAATGGTAGAGCCTTTTACATTGACCACGGAGAGGGTAGCAGCGCCGCAGGCTTTTGCCAGGCGCAAGGCCGCCAGGGTATCAATGGTTTCCCCTGACTGGGATATGATGATGACCAGGGTGTTACGATCAATGAGGGGATCCTCATAACGGAATTCAGAAGCAATGGAAACTGTAACAGGGATCCGAAGGAGCGGCTCCATAAGAGCCATTGCCACCATCCCTGCATGCATGGCAGTACCGCAGGCCACAATATGAATCTGGCTGCACTGTTTCAGCACGGTATCCGGTATGCCGTCATCCCCAAAGTCCGGAAGCCCCTTTACCAGGCGCGGCAATATAGTATTTTTAAGGGCATCCGGCTGCTCGTGGATTTCCTTCAGCATGAAATGGGGGAAGCCGTTCTTCATGGCTGCATCCATGTTCCAGTTTACCTCCATATGCTCCGGAATTTCTTCCTCCTGCTTAAGGTTATAAAGATGCACCTTATAGGAGGTGAGTTTTACAATATGATCCTCCGGAACTACAAAATACTGCCTGGTATATGGAATGAGGGCCGTCAGATCTGAAGCTACAAAAGAACCGGAACGGGTATAGGCCACTACCAGAGGGCTGACGTTGCGGATTGCATAAATATCACCAGGGTGATCCTCAAACATCACGCAAAAGCTGTAGGAACCCTTTAAATAAGCGGTAAATTTTGAAATAGCTTCCACAGGATCTCCCTGATAAATGCTTTCCAATACCCAGGCAGCCACCTCGCTGTCTGTTTCAGAGCGAAGCTTCCCTTCCAGATGAAAATCCAGGGTAAGCTGATGATAATTTTCTATAATGCCATTGTGAACCAGGGTGATCCGTCCGGCCTGATGGGGATGGGTATTCTGGGTCGTCACACCTCCGTGGGTTGCCCACCTGGTATGTCCAAGACCACAATGGGACACCTCTGTGATTCCTTTGCATTCTTCCTTTAAATTAGATACTTTTCCTGTATGTCTGATCAGACGGGTATGGGAATTCTCCATAAAAAGAGCAATGCCTGCGCTGTCATACCCCCGGTATTCCAGCTGGGACAATCCCTCCAGTAATATTCTTTTAGAGTCCAATGGTCCTGTATATCCAATAATTCCGCACATAATTTTGCAATCTCCTTAAATTTTCATTTTATATCTGCACTTATTCTTAAAAATGGCAAACAAAAAACAAGCTGTCTGGTCCAAATTTTAAAAACGGCAGCTTTTATCACATTCTGTTATCTCTCCGGTTCCAACGCGTTTGTTTTGCAGTTACCCGCATATTTCACGTTAGATACACGCCCAGAGGGGCATGGAAGGGCATCCGCCGAAAATTCGATAACCCTTCACCTCGTCAACCCTTGATACCATTTTCCTGGGAAAAATGTTCACGATCGTATCAACAGGTACATGGCGCTTAGCTTTGCTATTGTTATTTATGCCTCCTTCATAAATCTAGTTTATTATAGCCTTTGATCGTTTGTGCGTCAATACCATGTTTTACATTCATTTTACGAAAAGTTCCTTTTTCATTTTACATCAATTCTATAAAATGTATTTATAATATGCAGAAAGGAACAGTGACCCAGGCCCATCCGGCTGCGGGAAATCCACGACCCTGTCCATGACAGCAGGGCTTTAAAAAAGGCAGATCGTGGAAACAGAGATCGAAAGCATGATCAACAACAATGGCACCCCGGAAAATGCAGTTGCAAAGATGGCAGAAAGCATCAATACGTCCATGGAAGACTATAATCTTATTAACGACTGGATTTATTTCGAAAGGATAGTGACAGATGAGAACAAAAGTTTGGGCTCACAGAGGCGCTTCCGCTTATGCACCGGAAAATACGCTGGAGGCTTTTGAACTGGCCATCAGGCAGAACGCAGACGGAATAGAACTGGATATACAGATGACAAAGGATGGAAAACTGGCTGTCATACATGATGAGACCATTGACCGTACCTGCAATGGCACCGGTTATGTAAAAGACTTCACCATGGAAGAACTGAAAAGGTTTCATTGCAGCAAAATCCATCCGGAATTTGGCTGCCCAGTCATTCCAGAACTGATAGAGGTATTGGAGCTTGTAAAGCCTTATGATCTTACTGTCAATATCGAGTTAAAGACAGGGGGCTTCCGTTACAGAGGAATTGAGAAGGAAGTATTAAAGCAGGTTAAAAATGCCGGGTTAGAGGAACGGGTCATCTATTCCTCCTTCCATCACCCCAGCCTTGTGAAGGTAAAGAAACTGGATCCCAAAGCATTAACCGGCCTTCTTTTTTCAGACAGTTTCATTAACGTTACAGGATACGCAAAATTACTGGGGGCAGATGCACTTCATCCGTCTCTCAACCTCCTCCGGTCTAAAAAACTGATCAAGGGAGCGAAAAAAAGAAAGCTTCTGCTCCATGTCTGGACCGTGGATGACAAATACATGATGAAATACCTTGCAGAGCAGGAGATTGATGCCATAATTACCAATTATCCTGATATTGCAAAAGAAATTATAGATAAGAAAGCTTCCTATATTGTCAAGCCCTAAATATTGATTTTATGGGCTTTTTCTTTAAATAGTTACCTCAAAACAAAAGCCAGATGTGATGAACAGTCATTGTATCTCGTACTGATTAGCTAAAAATGAGTACAGCTTTTAAAGCATCCTCTTGTTCTGCTTTATTAAGGCTATTTTCCTCTGTTTCGCTATGATGGTGAACCTTCCGTGTCTAACGGGATCGTGTCCCAACTTCCTTCGTCCCACCTGTTCATACACTGAGTGCCAGCTAAGCTTTCTAACAGGGTCATGCCCTACGGAGAGAATTTCTGCCGGCTACAGCTCTTGTTTGGTTTTGATCTTACTGACCCTTTGGTTCTCAAGGCACTGATATTCAGTGGATGCTTTGCCCTGATTCTCTCTGTTGGTCTTGGTTGATGATGAAGCACATAGGGTACCCCATCGCTTATTTGCGGGTTTCTTTCCAGAACCCTGCCCGATTTCGGTATCATCCGCCGCCCGGCAGGACTCTGGAATTATCTTTTTTCCTATTCCTCTTATGCAGCCTGTTTTTCCTGTCTGTTCGGGCGCTTGATGTCTTTCAGCATTTTCTTTGGATCATATCTCTTTCCCGTTTTCAGCATGGTATATATCACACGGAGCAGCTTGCAGGCTATCGCCATCAGCGACTGCATCTTTTTCAGCGGATTGTCCTCCCTTGTGGTATAGTAGGCATGCAGCTCTTTAAATTCTTCTGCATGTGACACCGCTGACTTTGCCCCCTGGAACAGCCAGTAGCTCAGTCGTTTGCGGCCTCTATGGCTGATCTTGGTCTTTCCCTTGTGCTTGCCTGAACTGCTGGCCACAAGCCCCAGACCGCTCAGCTTCTGGATTTCTTTGACATCATCAAACCTTGTGATATCACCCATCTCTGCAACGATTCCCGAGAGTATTGTTTCTCCAATTCCACGTATTTCAAGGATGTTTTCCGCATGGGGAATTTCCTGGCATTTCTGGTTGATCAGCTTCTCCAGCTCCAATAGTTCTGCATCAAGCTCTGCTACACGCGCAGCAAACCACCTAACTGCCAGTCTGGCCGCTTCGGCGCCTTCTTTCAGTCCTACACTTTCCTCTGCATATTTAAGAATCACCACAGCTCTGCTGTAACCACGTCCTCTAAGCTTGGCATTATGCCATATCTGCCGGATCCCATCGTTTCCAAGGGCAACCAAATCCTTGGGGAATGGCGCTTCCTTCATTAGCTCCACGCTAAATGTACCATCTATTTTTCCCAATGCATCCTTATATTCAGGAAAATAGATCTTCATCTCCCGGTGCAGCCTGTTAATGCAACGGATCCTGTCCTCGCACAGCTGCTCTCGGAACATCGTCAGCCTCCTAAGAGCCGCATAGAGCTTTTCTGGCAGGTAGGGCATTCCATAATTACCATCCTTCACAAGATTGGCGATCAGTTTCGGATCCTTCGTATCATCTTTTAGCTGGCTGTTATCTTCAATCTCCTTGGTTTGCTTTACCGCATATGGATTGACCTGGACAACGCTGATTCCATTCGAGATCATCCATGTGGCAAGGCAGAACCA
The DNA here is from genome assembly GCA_031270005.1 of Hungatella sp. Classification (GTDB taxonomy): domain Bacteria; phylum Bacillota; class Clostridia; order Lachnospirales; family Lachnospiraceae; genus Lacrimispora. The sequence continues at coordinate 9,414 of JAISYJ010000072.1, forward strand.
GTAATGCCCCGTCGGCTCCAACCCCAGAACAACCTGTTTTTTACTATTTGCTGCTGCTATTTTAATTGCCCAATCCTTTGCGCTTTGAAATCCCTCCTGACTGTTACTGAACGAAAATACGGACTTACTGAGTTCTCTTCCTCTGGTATCAATTGCCCTCACATAGTGCGTTTCACTGCCCACATCGCATCCTAATATAAGCATGTCATCACTGATAAATGTGAGTTTTTGGTTCTTATCGAACTTTCCCATGGTTTCCAACTCTCTCCAGGTAGAAGCTTTCAGACTGTCGTTTATAGCCTTAGCCCTGACCAGTATTTCCTGCTGCTCAAAAATATTTGCAGTAACCACTTGATTTTTCTTCTTTTTAGCTTTAGTATTCATTGTATATACCTCTCGTATTTTTAGATTTTTACCAACTGGCTGGTCAGTAATAATCTAAATTTACCTGAGGTATTTTTCTGTGTCAATCACTTGACCTATTTAAATTATACAGGAAG
>JAISYJ010000081.1:0-35412 GCA_031270005.1 Hungatella sp.
CTCGTCTTATGAAAAGCTAATTATTATGTAAAGCATCTGGGAAGAAACCTGACTATACAGGATTCTTCCACAAGATTACTATACATAATATTTAGATATTATTTTTCAACCAGCCTAAAAGAGTTTGTTTTTCTCTATCGGAGAATTTGTCAATAGCAGTATCGATATTCATAGCAGCTTCCTCTAAGAATTTACGCTTAATTTCAGGATTTGATTTAGCATAAATTTCTGTTGTCATGACAGATGAGTGTCCTAGAAAATCTCTGATGTATATAAGATTTACACCACTTTCAAGAAGATGCATAGCTTTTGAATGTCTTAGAACATGTGGGTGTATGCTTGCACTGAACAATTCAGCTCGTTCTTGTTTTGCCTTTTCTGTATATTTCTTCAAAATATATGATACCCCAGAGCGAGTTAATGGTTCTTTTCGATTATTAGTAAACAACGTTTGCTGTGGATTCATGATATGGTATTTTGCAGTATATCTGCTAATGATAGAAATAACATTAGGACTAATAGGAATAACGCGAACTTTTCTTCCTTTACCAGTGACGGTAATCGTGGCGGGTGTATGGAAAGATATATTTCCTAACTGTATATCTATAATTTCCTGAACTCGACACCCAGACTCATAAAGAAGGGATAATAAAGCAAGATCACGAATTCCATTGCGGGTGAAAGTGCAAGGTTGTTTTAACAATAAGGACACGGCGTCAACAGTTAGATAATCAACAGTTTTAGACGTACCTTTTTTTTGCTTTATATCCAGAATCTTTTGAAATGCATCCATATATTCAATCGCATTCGAGGATGCATATTTGCTAAAAGCTTTCAACGCAGCAAGTCGCTGGTTTCTGGTAGAAACACTTGTATTTCTGTCTGTTTCCAACCATTCAAGAAAACTGAGGATATTTTCTTTGTTGAATATTTCAATACCAATACGTCCGCGCGGACATAAATGATTTTTATCAGCAAAGTTAAATAATAATACAAATGTGTCGCGATATGATTTAATAGTGTTTTCAGAATATCCGACGACATTTGGAAGATAATTTGTAAAGAAGGATGTGATAAGAACTGTTAATGATGAATTCATGATTATACCTCCGGAAAGATGATATCTGCTTGAGACTGTGTATAATGCAGAACATTTATGAAGTAGTGTTTCGTCAAGCGAAGATAGTATTCAGTTGATTCAATACCCTTGTGTCCCATATATGTACTAAGTGCTGGCAAGGAGCAATACGGATCCAGTCCTTCGTCAATAGAGTGCTCCAGTGAATGTACTGCGAAAGTATGCCTTAAATCGTGTATTCTGGGATATCTGCCAGTTGGCAGCAATGGTATCTCTGCTTGTATCATAAGCTTTTTAAAAGTGTTACGTATAGTTATAGGAGAATAACATTCACCCTTTAAAGAGGGAAAAAAGAATTCGTTTCCTAATCTATCAACGCGGGAATCATATTTCCTTAAATATTTTATAAGAGAGTTGGACATAGGAATCATGCGGGCTACATTGTTCTTTCCATTATGGAAAGTAAGTATTCCTTCATCAAGATCAACATCTTCTGTTTTTAGACGCACAGTTTCTCCTATACGTGGACCACAAGCATAAAGGGTGCGTAAGATAGCGGGGTATACATGAGGAGTATTTACAAATTTATTTTTATTTGGTCCGATTCGGTCTGCATATTCAAATATCCTGTATATTTCTTGTTTAGAAAATATATATGGAATAAAATCTTCGGGACACTGAATAAGTGTAGTCGGATATATATACGGGTCATATCCCTTCCTTTTTAGGAAAAGACCGTATTGGCGTACATAAGACTGATTAGCATGAATAGTTCTGGGACGTGAAGAAGTAAATTGACTTAGATAACCGTCAACGTCTTCTTTCGTGAGATTTAATACATTTTTACTAACTGAATTATTATAAAGGTAGTTGAGCAGCTGATCACATTTCTTTTGGTCATCATAACCAAACTTGAATCCCAGAGAGTGTTTGTAAGAAATGTATTCTTCTGCTACATCCCTGTATTGTTCAGGGAATTCATAATCATTTTTTATTTTCATCAGGAACCTCCAATGCGAAATGTTTTAATGTTTCAAAGTCGATATTTAAATATATTTTTGTAGTATTTAGATTGGTATGACCCAAGACATCTTTTATTACATGCATAGGTGTGTTATTTTTCAGAAGGCTGCTGGCTAACGAATGTCTTAATGCATGTGGACCATGTTTACGCTTAGATATGTCCAGACCTGCAATCGTGAAATATTTTGATACAACCGAGTGCATTTGACTGGAAGCTATCATTCCATAGTGATTTTTTATACCAACAAACAACAACTCTGAGTTGCATACAGGCCTGGCAGAACGTAGGTAGTCAATGAGTGCAAACTTTATATTTTCAAGCAATGGAAGTTGATTAAATACACCTGTTTTATATTGAGTGAATTCAATCGTGTTACGTTCCCAATGAATATCAGAAAGTTTTAATCGACATATATCTCCAGAGCGTATACCTAATTCAGCTGCAAGAAGCACAATAATAAGATCGTGCTTCCCTTTAGGGACACTACTATTAATGCATGAAACCAACTTTTTAACCTCGTCTTCTGAATAAAAAGATAGGATTCGATTGTTTTTATTAGTTACGATTACAGGGAAAAGTTCGTTGCCCGAATAAAGAATAATTTTCTCTTTATAAAGGAAGTTGAAGAAGTGCCTGAGAATAAAAGCTTTACCGCTCTTAGTAGTTGAAGCAAGAGATGAAATACTTTGCATAAAATCAGCCACATGATTATGCTTGCATTGTGCAAAAGATGTGATGCCACTATCGCCAAGATAATTGCACAAAGCAGTGATGGTTACACACTTACTACGTATGGTATCAGGTGCTTGATCTTTAAATTCATCAATACACTGATATTGGATAATGATACTTTGGAATTGTGGGTAGCGTAAAATGATTTTTAAGTTTTTGTACATAAGCTAATTCTCCTTTCAAAGAGAATATCGCTTAAAGATTATGTAAAGTTTATAGATGAAAAAGAATTGAATAACAAGAAAAGTAGCTAATTACTTTACATAATAATTAGCTTTTCATAAGATGAAACGCCGGTACAGGTCATGAATGAACCGGACCGGAAGAATACAACGGATTCTTATATGTGGGTATACTGCTCCATCAAAAACTCCGGGCAGTCAGTCCGCCAGTTCGTTTATCAGCCAGGGCGGAGCGGAACATATCCCCAGAAATATTTAAAGGGATACCATGGATTCATTCATACCGATGCTTACAAAGGTTATGAAAAAGTATCCGGTATTACCCGGTGCATCTGCTGGACTCATCTGAGGAGATACTTTGTTGAAGCACTTCCCAAGGATGTCGACAGCCCGGAAGCAACCATTCCAGCCCAGGCAGTCAGATATATCAATCAGCTTTTTGAGATTGAGAAAAAACTGGAAGTTCTATCCCCAGCAGGACGGAAGGAACAGCGTCTGGTACAGGAAAAGCCTATACTGGATGCCTTTTGGTCGTGGGTAAAAGAGTCCTCACCGAAAGTCCTCGCGAGTTCCAGACTGGGCAAAGCCTTTCAGTATGCGAATAACCAAAAAGAAGGACTGATGAATTATCTTCTTGATGGCAACTGCAGCATATCAAACAATCTGGCAGAGAACAGCATCCGTCCATTTACAATTGGCCGGAAGAACTGGCTGTTCTCAGGAAGTCCCAAAGGAGCAGAAGCAAGTGCGGGTATCTATACTTTAATTGAAACGGCCAAAGCCAATGGATTAAATCCATGGAAGTACATAAAGTTCATTCTCAGTGATATTCCCGGAACTTCATTTCTTGAATATCCAGAATATCTGGAAGAATATATGCCATGGGATCCGATGATTCAAAAACTTTGCCGTTAAAAGACAGCCTTTAATTATAAACAGAGGCTGTCTGTTTTTCTATACACCAACTTATTTGACACTTACTTTAAATTTTACGCCCTCTTGTTCACCAAGGGGAAAAAAGAGGGCGGTTTCATCTATGGATTGCGCAGACCTGAGTGCCGATTACGTAATCGCCTGTAATACAAACAATTACGGAAAATCATTATTCCACTGCCTGGGAATGAAGTTCACCAAAACACAGCTACTGTGTATCGTTCGAATCAGCATTATAGTAATAGGTATCTCCTGGATAGAAGTTCATATCACTGCTGTCAGCCATTTCCCTAGGAGAGATACTCTGATAATTCTGAACATCCTGTGAGCGGAACCAGAAAGGTAAATTGGGCAGACTGTATCCGGCAGGTATTAAGATCGTCTGACCAACCCTCAGATTACTAGGGGTTAAGCCGCGATTCACGGCCATAATGGTATCTACGGTAGTACAAAATCGCTGGGCAATTTGCCATAAAGTATCATTTCTCTGAATGGTGTAGGTTCGAAGACCTACGGGACAGCGGCTTGATCCGCCGCCGGAGGGTGGAGTCGGAAACGGAGGACGGGGAGCTCTTCTTGCCGGAACGCAAATGGTCTGCCCCACTGTTAAGTTCTGTGGATTTAAGCCTGGATTTGCCGCTCTAATTGCAGCAACGGAAGTATAATAACGTTGTGCGATCATCCATAGTGTGTCGCCGCGTCGAATGGTATAAGGAAACAGTCCTCGAGGACAAGTAGCCATAATTTTACTGCCTTTCAATAAAACAATTTGTCTTATGTTATGCTTAAAAACCGGAAAAGTACCTGTCATTCTTGGCCGAATTTTAATTTATTAAACGGACAGGACTCCTATCGTTAGGACGATATATCTTACAAGATAAAACTTATATAGCACAAAATAAAAACATGGTAATAATTATTTGCCCAAGCTATTATGATAATACAAATATATGATTTCAAAATAACGCATCTGCCATCACCTGCCACATGAGACATCAATCATGAATCAGGAGTCTGTTAACAGGTAGATGGCCGCTGACAGTCAGGAGGACATATGGTATTATCAGAAGAGTTAATTGCTAAAGGATTTTCCTTACAAGATGCAGATGAAAACGACTTAAAAAAATACATTGATATAAAAAGAACCTACCATAAGAAATTCGTAGATGAATACAATGGCGGCTGGATCGAGGATATACAAATTATAATAAACGCTGACAGTTTTCATAGAATGCTAAAATATAGTTGTTTTCAAAAAATACTGCTATACAATACAATAGTTGGCTTTCTCGCATTTAATGAACTGCCGGATAAGATTAGCGAGATATCCCTCCAGCTTACCGAACCTGTCCGGCAGAAAGGGATAGAATCATTTTATCTGAGGCATATTACAACCCTATCCAAACAAGAAAACAAGCCGATATTTTTAAACGTATATAAATCCGATCCAGTTCAAGAACTATATAAGCAATTTGGATTTAAAATATATGATCAATCAAGGGCACAATATTTAATGAGCTTTAATCAACACAATTCAAATGATATAAGTAACTCATACGATTCCAAAAGCTACATAAACCGCATTTTAATAAAGAGCTAGGAAGAAACGTATATAAAAAACAGCCAGCCTTTCATACACAAAGCAAATATTAAAAGGCTGGCTATTATCGGCAGGATTCTCAAATCGCAGGATTCTCAAATCACTGGATCCTCAAATTACTGGATCCCATGCCATAATCACCCGAATGATATCCGCCCAAACAGATATTGAGCAGCCCCACTGTTTGGGCGGTAGTTCCTAACGGGGAGATACCTCCGGTGGAATAGCACTCTCATAAGGCTTTCCGCCAAGGCTCTTTTTATGCTCTTCCTTTGCATTATTTATAATCTCAGGATTCTCCAAAAGATCAAGAGCGGTCATTGCAATAGTCTTTCCGGCGGCGATCATTCCCTTGTGGGCAATACTTGATTTGCCGGTGGCGACCCACTGCCAGGAATGGGCAGGTGTCCCGTTTGGTGCAGTCGTGACCACTGCGGTAACCGTTGGAATTGTCCAACTCACATCCCCTACGTCGGTAGAACCACTCATGGGCTTGCCCGGGAAGACAAGGGGAGCGATCAGACGGTTAATAGGGCTTTTGGCTTCCTCTTCAATAACTCTCTTTTCTTCACCTGGAAGAAATGCTTCGATCTTTCTTACAATCTGGCTCCTGGTGGCCTCCGGAAGCTGGTCATAGAACTGCTTTGCGTAAGCCATTTCCTCCGGGGTATATTCAATGGGACTTACCTGCTTTAAGTTATCATACATTACCCTGCACAGTTCCTGATTGACCAAATAGCTTGCACAGGCGGAGTCAAAATCGATTTCCAGCTCTGTTTCCGTCATCATTGCCGCACCCTGGGCAATCTTAACGACACGGTCGTAAATTTCTTTTGCCTGGTCTGTTCTGGGTGCGCGTACAAAATAGTAAAGCTCCGACGTAGGCTGCACTACATTGGCAGCTGTCCCGCCTGCATCTGTAAATGCGTAATGAACCCGTCCTTCGTCAATGATATGTTCTCTTAAGAAGTTCACACCGATGTTCATCAGTTCCGCAGCATCCAATGCGCTGCGCCCATGTTCAGGAGCGGCGGCAGCATGGGCCGCACGTCCCTTAAACCGGAAGTATGTCTGAAAAACTGCCAGAGAGCTGAAATCCCAAATACCTGTAGAATCCATGGGATGCCATGTAAGGGCAACATCAGTCCCATTAAAAATGCCGTCCCTTGCCATAAATGCCTTCCCATAGCCGCTTTCCTCTGCGGGGCAGCCAAACAGGCGGATGGTTCCTGAAAGCTTAGCCTCTTCCATGTAATCCTTAATGCCCACAGCGCCTGCAAGCGCTCCGGCACCTAATAAGTGATGTCCGCAGCCATGGCCGCTTTCCCCTGCCTTGATAGGACATGGAGCCGCAACATCGGATTCCTGGCTCATATTAGCCAAAGCATCGTATTCGGCAAGAATCCCGATCACAGGACTTCCCTGGCCATATTCGGCAATGAAGGCATCCTTCATTCCTGCAAGGTTCCTGGTTATTTTAAAGCCTTCTTTTTCCATTGCAGCACATAATAAATCTGCAGACTTATTTAAATCAAAACGAATTTCCGCAAATCCCCATACCTGATCGGAGATATCCGTAAACACATCCCTTTTTTGTTCAATTAATTCTATAATCCGTTTTTTGCCGTTCATAGCGAAGCTCCCTTCCTTATTTCCATCTTATTTATTTTTAATATTGGTAATTAAAATAGATGCACCCACTGAAAGAATCATTGTAACAAGGAGCAGATACCCCTGAACCTGGCCGTATTTGGCAGAGAAGAGGACTCCTGATAAGGTGCTGATAATAAGCGGGGTGATTGCCAAAGGAAAGTTTTTACGCAGATAGGGCAGCAGCATGGTTCCAAGAAGCGCCGGCATAACGCTGTTGAAGCCTGGCTTTAATATGGGATTGTCTAAATAGTGTATAAAAGGGGTGAATAAAAACATGCCTGCAAATATGATTAATGTGGTGGTGATGGAGGACATACCGATGGCAAGCACGGAAACCACCTCTCCCTCGTCGCTGTGAGGCTCCACATCCATAAGGCGGTGGCCTGCTGCTGCGGCCGGAAGCTTCATGTTCATAACATTACCGGTAATAAATGAAAGGTAAGTTCCGCCGGCTCCCAGGATGGGTGAGAAAGAAATAACTTCTGTAAGCTGGGTAGGAATAAATACAATACAAAGCTGAATGGCAGCGGCAATAATGGCAGCAGGATTCAGTTTTACATCATAAATAATGGTTGTAACAATTGGCACCATAAACATAAGTGCAATGCCGATCAGGGTGGACCAGCGCCCTAGCCGGTGAATGGAGCTGTAATAATCGTTCTGTTTCATTTATTTTTCCTCCTTTACCCTAATATCTGACTGAATATGATAGCAGAGATCATGCCCAGTACAAGACTGATAGGAAAACAAAATTCCGACAGGGCCTTGATATTGCCTTTTTTAGCGGCAATATCTAAAAGCCAGCTGATCGCCATGGATGTAATTACCACCAGCAGCGGAACAAGACCGATGGCTCCGGTAGTTCCTACCCGGAAAGGAGCGGATAAATAAGGACCTGAAAAGACACAAAGCAGGGCAATGAACATGGAAGCGAAAATTGCCTGGAAACGTTTTTCCTGTTTTCCCTTTAGAATCTTAATCCCCTTTTGGATCAGCCTGGAACCAAAAGCGGTGTATAATGGTCCCCAGATGATGCCGATTGTCATAACCCACATGGCACTGACAAAGACCTCAAGGGTAAAACGGTTGTCGGCAATGCCTTCAAGGCCAAAAGCCTTTGCAGTAACGTCTGCCGCCATATTTTCATATACGCCGGAACCGATTACACTAAGACGCAGCCATGGGAAATAACGCCCAAGGGAAGGCATTAACAGTAACAGGATGATCAGGATCGGTAAGCTTGGCAGAATAGATACCACGCAGCTGTTGATCATGACCTTTTTCATGGATTTTTTCTCCATACCCAGTTCCAGGCCCCTTGCCCATGCCTTGTGCATGAATATGACGGCCTGTGCCAGCACATATGCAATAACAATAGCGCAGAGCAAAAATACCACACCGCCGTTTGCAATGTCCAAATAATTGTCCATAAAAGACCTCCTCTTTCTCTTTTTTGGGGTGATCCCACCTTTGATAGGTAAATATTATATAAAAAAACATAAAAAATAAATGATTAATTGTATATAATGTAGGGGATTTCAAGCCTTTTTTAGACTTGTATTAGAAAGAGGATAAAAAATGGAGGTCAATTTTTAATAATTTTACTGTTTTTTTACGATATAAAGCACTAAGCCATTAAATGTAAGACTTGTATGCAGGGAGCATTCGCCGTCTGCCTTCTGTTCTAAAAAATAGAAATCCGGCTGTATTACCCGTTCCAGATAGTCTATAACATCGGGATCATTAAGATCCGGCAGACCAGCTCCTGACCAGCGGTTGAAGATGCCTGCACTTCCCTGGTCAAATATAAATTTCTTGATCCGGTAATTGCCCGGTACCAGTCCCTGAAGGATCAGAGTGATCTGATGGATCTCATGCTCGATCAAATACAGGTCCACAGAGTAAAGGGGATTCATGTAATAGGGACGGTATATAACGATATGAAATTCATCCTGCCCTTCTTTGGTAACGACAATATTATTGTCATAAAATATCAATTCGTCATTTACATAATTAAAGGTTTCCAGCACAAAGTAAACCGGTCGTTTGATTTTTTTTACAAGGAATAGACCCAGTATTCCAAAATCATGGGTTCCTTCAAATTCCTGGATATGATAAGTGCTGATGAGAAATCCAATCGCCTCTACTTTGCCCCATAATTTCATCATCGTATCAAAAATCAGGGCAGAACGGAAGAAGGTCCCGGATTCTGCTACACCGGTACCTGCCAGGGTATTCCATCGGGTCATATACAAAGGTGGTATGGGCAGCTTATGAGCCTTAAAAGACGCCTCTATGGCTTCCACACGGCATACGTAGAAATCTTCCAGCAGCTGTTTTGTTCTTGAATTGTCCTGTTCCGGGACAGGATGGGGGTATCCGTGAAATCCGGCAAAACAGGCAGGGGAAATAAGGCTCTTTAAAGCCTCATAAAAGGCCTCATGCCCTTCCCCTGGCGTTAAGGCCCAGTCCGGTATGAGAATGCCTAACAGGACCTTAAGATCCTTCTGCTTAAACAGTCTCCAAAGTGAATTATAAAAATCGGCAAGGCTATTTAAATGGGACGGATCCTTGCATGCAATTTCAAATCTCCAGGGCTCCATGGTCTGCCAGCTGGTATTAGAAAGCAGTATGCCGGCAAAGCAGGACAAGCGTTCCATATAACCGTTTAAATTGCCCTGCCAGCGCTCCAATAGGCGTGATACATCAATCTGTACGTAAGGAATGAGCTTAAGCTCTTCGATCTGATGCATGCACTGGTTGTAAATGTAATTGGAATAAAAGGTGTCATCCTTTACCTTGATCTCATCTAAATCAAAGGATTCAAAATATATAAAGTCAAAGTCAAGCCGTTGGAGTTCCCTAAGCTGTTCCATGATCTCTGATTGAAGAATATCCGTTATGCGGCCGATATGAATCATCTTTTTCGGCTTTTTTAACTGGATGCGGGATACATGGCACATGTCCAGCCTGATTGTATCAGGAGAATACAGGGCCGTATCATGATGCATATCATGCCGTTTCATATACTTGACCAGTTCCAGCAGGTTGTCCTGAAAATTTGATGAGATTTCTTCCAGACTGCTTGTCCTTTTTTCCGTAGGTCCTGCATATAATTTCCGGTATTCTCCCGGAGACTTTCCATATTGTTTTTTGAAGGCGGCTGTGAAGGCTTTGGCATTGGCAAATCCATGATCCATGGCAACCTTAATGATTGGCTGACTGGTTCCAAGCAAGCTCACGACGGCATGCTCCAGGCGGACCTGGTTCAAATACTGCAAAAAGCTTGTCCCCATTTTGCATTTAAAATATTTGGAAAAATATTGGGGAGACAGATACATCTGTTTGGCTGTATCTGCCAATGTGATGGTGGAAGCGTAGTTGCGGTGGATATAATCCACAACATGGCTGAGAGATGCCGTATTTTGCTTCTGATTACTATGAGGGGAATTGTTGGTGGCTTTAAATCGTTTCATAAGGGTGACTAAAAAGCGGAACAGCAGGGCACGGAATTCCAGATCAGACCCTTCATCCTTCTTCATATGTACCAGGAGCATACGGGTGAGGTGACGTTTGATTTCGTAAAAACTGTCCGAATCCGATTGCAGGATGGAATTACACTGAAAGGTGCAGTTTAATACCTCTCCGCATTCGTTTTTAAGGAAATCTTCTTCTATGAGCAGCATAATGGCCAGGTTGTTATATTGGGCAGAGTAGGAATGGATATCCCTGCAATTGATCAGCACAATATCATCCGGGGACATGTGATAAATATCGCCATTGATTTCCACTTGTAATCTCCCCTTTAGCAGCAGCACGCACTCCAGACCGCTGTGGGTGTGGGGCAGTATATTTTTAATGCTGTTAAGCGTGATCCCTACTGGCATTTGGTTCATAAACAGGCTCCTTTCAGCGTGTGATTTTTCTTATTATAGCTTATTTTCATATGGCGGAAAAGCATAATCCCAATAATAATATACTTAAAGCTGCCGCAAGATAAATCTGCATGATTCCGGGTTGCTGTTTCGTGCAATTTACAACCGAACATTCACCTTGCAGCAGCCTTATCACAGAAGTTAAAAAATGACTGGCTGAATCTGTTTTCCTTCTAAAGCGTATTCCAGTGTATCTGCGATGAGATTCGTGTGTGCGATCATGGAATTGGGCTTTTTCACAGGATCATCCTGGCCAAAGGGAACAAAATAAATATTTTTTACGTTATATAATTCACCCACATTTTTAAAGTTGATTCCAAGTGCATCATTGGTGGAAAGAGAGATCACCAGAGGCTTGGAATTTCTTAAATGGGCTTTGGCTGCCATGAGCACCGGGGTATCCGTGATGCCGTTGGCAAGCTTAGCCAGGGTGTTTCCGGTACAGGGAGCGATAAGCAGGATATCCAGATAACCTTTGGGTCCGATAGGTTCTGCTTCCTCCAGGTTCAGAATAGGCTTATTGCCTGTTATGGCAAAGATCCGGTTAATGTATTCTCCAGTATCTCCGAAACGGGAATCCGTTGTCTGTACATTGGTGGAAAAGATCGGGTATATATCGGATCCTTTATCAACCAGAACCTTAATTTCCTTTTCTATTTTATCAAAAGTACAAAAGGACCCGGTGATTGCCAGGCCTACTTTCATTCCTTCCAGCTTCATATGACACTCCTTTACGACAGAGACTTAACAATTGCTTCAAACAAAATTTCCGCAGATGACTGGGGAGCGTAGATTCCAGGCAGGCCAGGGCAAAGCCTGGCGCGGATATTCTGCTGCCTGCAGGAATCAAAATCAACGCCGCCGGGAGCGGAGGCGATATCAATGATGGTTACGTCAGGGTTCATGGATTGGATCAGCTCTTTTTCAATGATAAGGGCTGGGATGGTGTTAAAGATAAACTCATAATTCCCAATAACCGGGGACAGATCACAAAGCGCTCTGGCATGAAATCCCATGGAGGACGCCTGAACAAGCTGTGTTTCCTTTCTGCCGGCAATGGTCACGGCCGCATCCAGGCCCTTTAATTTCAGTGCCAGGGTTTTTGCACACCGTCCAAAGCCGGTCACAAGGCATTTGCTTTTGTGAAGGCAGCCGGGGCTTAAGCGGATTGCTTCGGCAATGGCGCCCTCCGCAGTTGCAATGGTATTTTTAACGGTGATATCCTCCATGTCCATATAGTCAAAATATGCAATGCCGTTTTCCCTGGCATATTCCTTTACATAAGCAGGGATGCTTCCGCCGAAAAGGATGTGGTCAGGGGTCAAAAGATTTAAAAGATTCCCGATACCCAGATCATCCATATTGTTGTCGGAAAACAGGTTGATTTTGTCTCTGGTAAATGGGATGGGACAAAGTATGACATTGCTGTTTTTCATGGCTTCTTCCATGGAAAATGAGGAATCCTCATTGTTATAGTGAAGGGTTGTTTGAAAGCCGTTTTTGATTAATATCTGGTTTAGATATAGCTGCCTGGAATCGCCGCCTAAAATAAGAAAATTATACATACGGTCATCACTCCTTATAATGGTTTATATGATGAAAAAAATGATTTGTGTATGGTACCAACAGGGGATGTTTGTCATACTTTTGTTAGTATGAACCTCTAATTTTGGGAATGAGTGCCTATGAAAGATGCGATTTTTAAAGGCTCAGCGGTAGCCATTGTTACGCCAATGGATAAGCATAGAAACCTGGATTTTAAGGCAATGGAAAAATTACTGAAATTTCAGCTGGAAAACGGAACGGATGCCATTGTGGTCAATGGAACCACAGGGGAATCCGCCACGCTGGAAGAAAAGGAAAAGCTGGAACTGATAGAATTTGTGGTACATTATGTAAATCATCGGGTTCCCGTGATCATGGGAACCGGAAGCAACTGTACGTCCCACGCTGTGCGCCTGTCCCGAAAGGCTCAGTCTTTAGGGGCCTCAGCACTTCTGCAGGTGACTCCGTACTACAACAAAACCTCCCAGCACGGGCTGGTGGAGCATTTTACGGCAGTGGCAGACAGCGTGGAGATCCCCATCATCCTTTATAATGTCCCGACCCGTACCGGGGTAAATATTAATCCGGAAACGTATTTAAAGCTTTCAGAACACCCCAATATCCGGGCCATTAAGGAGGCGGGAGGAAATATTTCCAGTATCGCGAAAACTGCGGCCCTATGCGGCGACAGGCTTGACCTTTATTCAGGAAATGATGACCAGATCGTCCCCATCCTTTCCCTGGGAGGCAAGGGAGTGATCTCTGTCATAGCCAATATTATGCCCTTTGAGACCCATATGATATGCAAGTACTTTTTTGAGGGTGAAATAGAAAAGAGCAGGAATATGCAGCTGGAGCTGCTTTCAATGATGAATGCCCTGTTTATGGATGTAAATCCTGTGCCGGTTAAGGCTGCCCTGTCCCTTCTGGGGCTGTGTGATGAAAGCTACAGGCTTCCTCTTACCCCTATGAAGGATAAGGATAAAGAGACGTTAATACAGGTTATGAAAACCTATTTTCCCCACTTGAAAGACAACAGTCTGTAACCGTCTTAAATTAATATTTTTTTATTGCATACTTGCAAGCGCCATGCTATATTTAGTGTAACCAAACAAAGGAGGACGATGTCTATGAAGCACAAAAGAAAAAAGCATATTTTTACGAAGCTGCTATTCGGTATCTCCATTCCAGTTATATTTATCTTTATTTTGTCAGGAGTTTTCATTTCAGGTCAGGCAGGAAAGAGTATGCAGGCCCAGTCGGTACAGACACTGGACTCGGCTTCCCTTGCGGCAGCAAACCAGGTGAATTCATTCCTGACTTTTTATTTAGCTGAAGTAAAGAGTGGGGCTGCAAACAGCCAGACGGAAGCCTTTCTTTTAAATGCAACCGGAAAGGTAAGGCTGCCAGACTGCGAGGGGTATCCCGAGATAAAGAAAACCCTTGATAATATCCAGGCTACGGATAAGGAAAATATCATTGCTGCATGGATTGCGGACCTGGATGTGAACCAGGTGACCCAGTCGGATAATTTCACCTCGGAAGACGGATGGGATATTTCCTCAAGGCCCTGGTACCGGTCTATGGAACTGGATCATCCGATCCTGACGGAGCCATATGTGGATGCGAGCACGGGACAGACAATTGTCAGCGCTGTCAGCGGAGTGTATAACAGTAAAACCGGAGAACCCTTAGGAGTAATGGGAGTTGATATAAAATTATCCCAGCTGGTCACAATTTTAAGCAATTATAAGATCGGGAAAACCGGCTCTGTTATCCTTGCAACAGATGGCGGACAGATTGTGTATCACCCCAACAATGACCTGATACAGAAGACCATTTCCGAGATTGACATTTCTCAGAATATCAAGGATGCATTTGCAGGCCAGACAGTTGGAAATTACAATTATACCATGGAAAAGGTTCCTTATTTTGGTTCCATTAACCGGGTAGGAGACTCTGGATGGCTGGTATTATGAAGCATTCACCAGTCAGAGGTGCTTTCCTCTAAAAAAGCAGTGGTAGGCACTATAACCACTGTCTTTACCCTGGGCTCTTTTGTCCTCATTCTAATTATTTTCATCATGGCTAAGGGCATATCCAATCCCCTTAAAAAGCTGTCGGCCATTGCAGAAAGGATCGCAGAGGGAGAACTTGACCTTCAAGTAGACGTATCCGGCAATGATGAGATCGGCATGGTGGCGGCGTCCCTGGGAAATACGGTGAGCCAGCTGAAGAATTATGTGAATTATATAGATGAAATCGCCGCAGTATTAAACCAGATTGCGGATAAAGATCTGGTTTTCCAGTTACAGTATGATTATAAAGGGGATTTTGAGAAGATTAAAAGATCCCTGCTCAAGATCAGTGGCACGCTCACCACTACCATGCAGCGGATCACTGCAACCTCTGATCAGGTGGCATACGGCTCCCAAAGCATTTCAGCCAGTTCTCAGGCTCTGGCCCAGGGAGCAACAGAGCAGGCCAGTTCCGTGCAAGAGCTGGCGGCAACGATCAGTGAAATTTCCCATAAGATCGAACAGAATGCAAAGGATTCTACCGGAGCCAATGAACAGGCACTCCTTGCTTCCAGGGAGCTGGAAACCAGCAACCATCACATGAGGGAACTGGTCTCAGCCATGGAAGAGATCAATGAAAGCTCCAGCGAGATCGGGAAGATCATTAAGGCTATTGAGGACATTGCCTTCCAGACCAACATTCTGGCCTTAAATGCAGCCGTAGAAGCGGCCCGGGCAGGAGAGGCCGGAAAAGGCTTTGCAGTTGTTGCCGATGAGGTGAGGAATCTGGCTTCTAAAAGCTCAGAGGCCGCCAAAAGCACCACCTATTTGATTGAAGGATCCATTAAGGCTGTGGCAAATGGCTCCAGGCTTGTGGATGAAGCGGCTGAGTCCCTGGCAAATGCTGTGAACAGTACACGGTCGGTTTCTGAAATGATAGGAAGGGTTTCAGAGGCTTCCGTTCAGCAGTCCGAGGCGATCCAGCAGGTTTCTGTGGGAGTTGATCAGATATCAGGCGTGGTTCAGACGAATTCGGCCACTGCGGAGGAAGGAGCTGCTTCCAGTGAGGAGCTTTTCGACCAGGCAGAGCTGTTAAAGGAACTGGTAAATGAATTTAAGCTTCATTGAGAAAACGTAAAAGGCTGCCCGGTAAATCGTTGGATTACCGGGCATCTTTTTGTTCCTATGTAATGGTTATGCTGTTTTTTCAGGCAAAAAATCTGACAGAGAGTCCAGAATTTCCTCGTGGTCATTGTCATAGATGATAAGCTCCAGACCGGCATCCGGACAAATGGTCATAAGGCCGAGAAAGGACTTGGCATCAATGATAACGCTTCCTTTGCATAAATCCATGTCGCAGTCGTATTGGCTGACTGCTTTGACGAATGCAGTCACTTCGTCTACATTTCCTAAACGGATTGGGTACCTTTTCATATGGCTCACCTCGTTAAAAAGATGGTTGTATTAAGATAAAATTCCAAGCTGATTATATGTAATATCTGATAAATAAGCCATGTCTTAATTTGTATAAAAACCGTCTTTTCTTGCAAATAATTCTGCAAAGGTGGTATAATAATCTGGGGAAAAACATAGAAATCTGTCGTTTGGAGGGGAAGCATGAAAAAAGAACTTCTGGAACATTTAAGGAACGCATCAGAGGGGAAGAATGGTATATGGACGGAAAATGCTTCAGCCCTGTGCTACTGCGCTAAGGAACCGGGAAGCAGCCCGGTTGATGAAGACGCTGCAATGGGACAGAGAAAAGTGATGGACATGTGCTGCCAGCCTCACAAGGTTCCCATTCCGGATCATTGCCACAATTATGTGGAGCTGGTTTATATGTATAGCGGATCCACCGTACATGTGATTAACGAAACCAGTGTCCTGCGGCTGGATACCAATGATCTTCTGCTCATAAAGCAGGGGACGAGCCATGCCGTTGAACCCGCAGACGGGGAGGATATTGCAGTTCATTTCTTTTTGCTGCCGGAATTTTTCTTCCATCTTGAGCTGATGGCCGAGGAGGGGAATGTTCTGCGCCACTTTTTTAACGGGTCCCCATCAGGAAAGAATTCTATGGCAGATTACCTCCACTTTCATTTGCAGGATATGCTGCCTGCGAAAAATCTGCTGGAGAATATGATCTGGTCAATGATGAGAGGTAAAAAGGACAGACAGGACATTGATCAGGATACCATGGGAATCCTTATCATGGAGCTGTTTCATAATGCGGATAAGGCAGAATTGCATGATATGGCCCAATATGAGGAAAAAATTGCAATGAATGCATATCAATATTTAGAGAATAATTATCCTTCCGCAACCTTAGAGGAGTTTTCAGCTCTTTCCATGCAGCCGCCATATTATATCAGCCGTTTGTTTAAGCGGCATTATCAGGTGACGTTTACGGAATGTCTGCAGCTTATCCGGATGATGAGGGCGGCAAATTTTCTTACCTCCACATCAAAGCCGGTGGAAGAGATCATTGCAGAAGTGGGCTATGAAAACAACAGTTATTTTCACCGGTTGTTTAAGGAACGGTATGGTATGACGCCCAAGCAGTACAGGGATAAGTCTAAGCATCAATTCTGAAAAGATTATGAAATATTTCCTGGGAACATTGACTTTCAATCAATACGTTATTATAGTTAAGGCAAAGTGAAAAGAGGCGGCAGATACAGGATGAATGGATTTAGAGAACGTTTTGCGCGTTTTATGATTGGAAGATACGGCATGGACAGGCTGGGACAGTTTTTAAACGCCGCAGCTTGTATTTTTCTTGTGGCCGGCTTGTTTGGCGGCAGCAGGTGGCTGGACATTGGAGCTCTGGTTTTTCTGATTTTATGCTATTTTCGCGTGTTTTCAAAGGATATTGGAAAACGTTTTAAGGAAAACCAGAAATTTGAACGCATTTGGTTTCAAATCTCGGAAGTATTCCGAAGGTGGCGTTTCAAGCTTCAGCAAGCCAGGAAATATCATATTTATAAATGCCCGAATTGCAGGCAGAAGATCAGGATTCCCAGAGGAAAAGGAAGGATCAGCATTCATTGTCCGAAATGCGGCAATGATTTTATAAAAAAAAGTTAACAGTAATATAGAAGGGAACAACTATGAATTTACAATTTAAGCCGATCGAGGCAGAGGACATAAAGAAGATAGCGCCTTTTTATGCCTTGCGGCCCAACAGGACCTGTGACAGTGTTTATTTAGACGGTTTTATCTGGAGAGACTATTATCATGTGAAATATGCCATAAGCGATGATAAGGCATTGCAGTTTTTGATGGAAAAAGATGGAGAGCCTTTTTCCGCAATGCCCATGTGCAAAGAGGAAGATCTTCCTCACTATTTTCAGGAAATGGTAGATTATTTTAATCAGGTTTTAAAAAAGCCCCTTCGCATTTTTCTTGCGGATGAAGAGGCAATTAAATTCTTAAAGCTGGATCCGGAAAAGTTTGAGGTTAAAGAACAAGAGGACTTAAAGGATTATCTTTACGACGGGGAAGCCATGAGGACCCTGGCTGGGAAAAAGCTTCATAAGAAGAAAAATCACTTAAACTCATTTTTAAGGGAATATGAGGGCAGATACGAATACCGGGCTCTTTGCTGCTCTGACCGGGATAATGTGCTGGAATTCCTGGATGATTGGTGGGAGAATAAGGTGGAAGCCGCAGAATTCGTCCGGCAGTTGGACTATGAGGTTATGGGGATCCATGATATACTTAAGAACTGTTCCCTGCTTAACGTGAGGATGGCAGGCGTTTATATTGACGGAACTTTAAAAGCCTTTACCATCGGCACCTACAACCCATTTGAAAACATGGCAGTCATCCACATTGAAAAGGCTGACCCCACTGTTAAGGGGCTTTATCAGTTTATTAACCAGCAGTTTTTGATTCATGCATTCCCGGAAAAACCGGTGCTTATCAACCGGGAGGATGATGTTGGAATGGAAGGCTTAAGAAAGGCAAAAATGTCTTATTACCCCATTGATTTTGCAAGAAAATACGGAGTCGTTCAGAAGGGCTTTTAACTATGATACGGTATTTGAAGCAGGAAGAAAAAGGCGAGAGCCGGCCGCTTTGGGAAAAGGTTTTTTCTGAGGATTCCCAGAGCTTTATGGATTATTATTATTCGGACAGGGTAAAGAAAAATAAGATTCTCACTGCCTGGAAGGATGAGCGGGTAGTAGCCATGCTGCACCGCAATCCTTATGAGGTGGTGGTGAAGGATCGTTTATGGAAGATCGATTATATTGCCGGGGTTGCTACGGATCCGGACTGCCGCCATCAGGGATATATGAGGCGGCTTTTAAGCCGCTGTTTTTCTGATATGTACATGGAACGGATGGGGTTTTGTTTTCTGGTGCCCGCCAATCCGGCGATTTACTTTCCTTTTGATTTTACCTATATATGCGATCTGCCGGAAGTGGCGTTAAACGAAAAAGGACGGCAGCGCCTTAGCCGCCGCGCTTTCGTGGAACGGTCGGATGAATGCAGGGAAGCTGCAAGATTTGTGGGTAGGCAGTTGGAAAAAAGGTATGAGGTCTATGCACTCAGGGATGAGGAATATTATCTGAACCTAAGCAGGGAAGTAAGAAGCGATAGAGGGGATCTGATCCTTCTTTTTACCAGAGATGAGAGAGAGAAAATGGCCGGTGTATGGGCTTATTACGGAGAAACGGCAGAAAATCAGAGAGAGCTTATTTGTCTGTCTGATTATATAAAGGAAGCAGGTCCATTAAAACCGGCTGTTATGGGCAGGATCATTCATCTGGAACAGTTTGTTACCGTGATACGCCTAAAAGAGGAATGCCCGGTCAGCGAGATGGAACTGTTTATTGAAGTAAAGGATGGCTTTATCCGTCAGAATGACGGGGTGTTCCGGTGGCGGTTGGACCTCGAAGGCTCCTCCCTTATCCCGGTAAAAGATGAGGCTGGGATCAAGCCACATTTGTCCATGGGAATCAGTGAAATGACCTCCTGGCTGTTTGGATATGGGATGCCGGATGTGCCTGAGGACAGAAGATCCATGGTGGAGCGAATCCGTCCTTTAAAGGGAGTCTTTTTTGACGAAATCACTTAAGAACTTTCCTGGAAGGGAAATAAAGCAGGTCAGCTTTGGCGGGTTCATTTGAATCCGCCTTATATTTTAGAATCAGTTGCCTGGCAGCGGAATATGCTGCTGGTCGAAGAATGAAAAAGTGATTAAAAGGAATTAAAGGAGAAAAGGTATGTATCAGGCAGCAGAAGACAGATATGAGAAAATGGAATACAAGCGTTGCGGAAGAAGTGGAATTTTACTTCCTAAGGTGTCATTGGGGTTATGGCAGAATTTTGGCCTGGAAAAGCCTTTGCAGGAGCAGCGGGAGATTCTTTTAAGGGCATTCGATATTGGGATCACCCATTTTGACCTGGCCAATAATTATGGCTCTCCGGCACTGGGGAAGGCCGAGGAGAATTTCGGAGAGATTTTAAAAAGCGATCTTGGAAAATACCGGGATGAGCTGATCATTTCCACTAAGGCCGGATTCGATATGTGGCCCGGACCTTATGGAAACTGGGGCTCCAGAAAGTACTTAATGGCCAGTCTGGGCCAAAGCTTAAAACGGATGGGGCTGGAATATGTGGATATTTTCTACCACCACAGGCCGGATCCTGAGACACCCTTAGAGGAAACCATGGGGACGCTGGCTGACATTGTGAGACAGGGAAAAGCCCTTTATGTGGGTATCTCCAATTACGGAGATCAGGAAGCAGGGAAGGCGATTCTCATGTTAAAGGATATGGGAGTTCCCTGCCTGATCCATCAGCCAAGATACAACATGTTTGAGAGAGGGGCGGAAGATGGACTGTTTTCCACCCTTCTTGAAAACGGTGCAGGCTGTATCTGTTACAGCCCTCTGGCTCAGGGAGCGCTTACTGACAAGTATTTAAAGGGAATCCCTCAGGAATCCAGAGCAGCAAGAAAGGGAACGACCGTAGGCGGACGTTATTTGTCAGAAGAAAAGCTGGGGCAGATAAGACAATTAAATGAGCTGGCACTCGAGCGGGGACAGACACTGGCCCGGATGGCCCTTTCCTGGGTGCTTCGGGAAGAAGCAGTGACTTCCGTTCTGATCGGAGCAAGCAGCGTAAAACAGCTGGAGGACAGCGCGTCTTGTCTTGAGAATCTTAAATTTACACAGGAAGAATTGGAAAGGATCGATTCTATTTTAAAATAAACAGGAAGCAAGGATAGTTTGCCAGGATGGAAGGGACAGCGAATGATATGAATTACGAGGTTGGAGATATTGTGAAACTTAAAAAACCCCATCCCTGCGGAAGCCAGGAGTGGGAAATCTTAAGGGTCGGTGCGGATTTCCGTTTAAAATGCATGGGATGCAGTCATCAGGTCATGGTGCCAAGGAAGCTGGTGGAAAAGAACACCAGGGGCTTAAAAGGGCAGGATGGTCAGCCAAAGGCCTAAAACGATGAAAACCAAAGGAAAAAGTTGGGAAAAATGAGAAAAGGACTTGCTTTTATCAGATGTTTCCGGTATAATATTAATCCGTGACATATAGATTCCTTGCTCCTGAAACTGAAAGCAGGGGCCAGAGACCACAAGGAGGTAAAGAAGCATGAACAAATATGAGTTAGCCGTTGTTCTTAACGTAAAGCTCGAGGATGAAGAGAGAGCAGCAGCCATCGAAAAAGTTACAGGTTATATCACTCGTTTCGGCGGCGCTGTAACAAACGTTGATGAATGGGGTAAGAAGAGATTAGCTTACGAGATTCAGAAAATGAAAGAAGGATTCTACTACTTCATCAAATTTGATGGCGATTCCACAACTCCCAACGAGTTGGAAGCACACATTCGTATTATGGAGCCTGTCATCAGATACTTATGCGTAAGACAAGAGGCATAATAGATAAAGAAAGCGTGATCGTATGAACAAAGTAATCCTTATGGGCAGATTGACCCGTGATCCAGAAGTAAGATATTCCCAGGGAGAGCGTACTATGGCGATCGCAAGGTATACCCTTGCAGTTGACCGCAGAGGACGCAGAAATCAGGACGGCAATGAGCAGACAGCCGATTTTATCAATTGCGTTGCATTTGACAGAGCAGGTGAGTTTGCGGAGAAGTATTTCCGTCAGGGCATGAGAGTACTGATTTCCGGAAGGATCCAGACTGGAAGTTATACGAATAAAGACGGCATTAAAGTTTATACAACAGATATCGTTGTAGAAGACCAGGAATTCGCAGACAGCAAGGGCGGATCTTCCGGAGAAGGCGGCGGCTATCAGCCAGTCTCCAGACCGGCACCCTCCAGTGCAATCGGCGATGGATTTATGAATATTCCGGATGGAGTCGAAGACGAAGGGCTTCCATTCAACTAAATCTAACAGGAGGTAGTACCAATGGCATATAATAAGAATGATAAAGCTGATGGCGCTAAGTTCAAAAGAGGCGGCATGCGCAGAAGAAAAAAAGTATGCGTATTCTGCGGAGAGAAGAACGGCGTTATTGATTACAAGGATGTAAATAAATTAAAAAGATATGTGTCTGAGAGAGGAAAAATCCTTCCTAGACGTATCACTGGTAACTGCGCAAAGCATCAGAGAGCGCTTACCGTTGCAATTAAGAGAGCAAGACATATCGCTCTGATGCCTTACACCATGGAATAAAGCGGTTTATTGCCGCTTGGGCTTGGTTTAAACAGGTTATAAACAAACATCAGAAGAGTTGCAGCTGCAAATACCATATTGGAATTTGCAGCTGTATTTATTTAAGCCATATACTTTATATCTCAGAAATAACAATAATTAAATCTTATTAATGTTTATTTTAATACTTTCCATCAGTAACGCTTACCATATTGTTATTAAGCAAAAAGGAATCATCAGAGTCCACATTATCATTCTTTGAATATAACAAATAATTGGTTTCAGTAAGGCTGAATTTAGAAATAAGTTCCTTTAGAACATTGGATTGACCAGATAGTTCTTCACTTGCTGCGGCACTTTCTTCTGCGGTAGCGGCGTTTGTCTGAACCACTGAAGAAATTTGATCAATTCCCTGATTTATTTGAACTATTGCCATAGCTTGTTCTTGAGAAGTTTGTGCAATCTCGTCTATTAATGCAACCGCTTCCATTGTCACTTCTACGTTTTTCTCCAGAGAAGCTGCTGTATTGCTGGAAATTCGGGATCCATTTTCAACCGCTTTGATTGTTTCACCGATTAAAACAGTTGTATTCTTTGCTGCCTCAGCTGACTTTCCGGCAAGGCTTCTGACTTCATCTGCAACAACAGCAAAGCCCTTTCCGGCTGAACCGGCACGGGCGGCCTCAACTGCAGCGTTCAATGCGAGAATATTCGTTTGGAACGCAATGTCATCAATAATTTTAATGATCTTAGATATTTCAGATGATTTTAAGGTGATCTGATTCATTGCGGTTATCATATCCTTCATTTGGTCAATGCTGCCATGTAATTCCTTTTCTGCAAATCCTGATTTCTCATGTGCTGATTTTGCATTTTCAGCACTTTTTTTAATTTGTTCAGTTAATTCTGCAAGTGAAGCGGATAATTCCTCAATAGAGCTGGCTTGTTCGGTTGCTCCCTGGGAGAGGGCTTGTGCACTGTTTGCAACTTGCTCTGCGCCACTATTAACTTGTTCTGCAGATTGATTAATTTGCAGTAATGTAGAATTTAAATTTTCAAGCAGTGCCTGCATATTATCTTTAAGTTTTTTAAATTGGCCGGCATATTCCTTATGAAGCTCAATTCTTAAATCACCATGTGACATATCTTGTAAAGCATCGCATATTTCATCTATATATCCCTGATAATTTACCAGCTGCTTAATGGTAAGGTTAAACGCATCAGCAAGCTGGCTAACTTCGTCTTTGGACTTTATAGAGAGCATAACATTAAATTTGCCTTGAGCGATTTCCTGTGCTGCAATAGTGACCTTTTTAATAGGCATAGATATACTGCTGCTGACAAAATACGTTATTAATGCACCTATGAGGATTGCCGCAATAGATATAAGCGCAAGGGTTTTTACCAGCAAGTTGATACTGGATAAAATATCATTTTTTTCAACCCCGAATATGACAATCCAGGGAGTATCCTGAATTGGTGCGTAGCCTGCGATTTTAGTAACCCCATGATATGTATATTCTCCATTGCCAATTTCACGAGAAGTCATTTTTTGGGTAAGCTCTCCCAGTTCTCGTAAAGATTCATCGGTTTTCATATTTTCGATGTCATTATCCTGAGCAAAAACCAAATCTGTATTTTTGTGTCCCACTGTTACGCCTTGATTGTTAATCATATAAGCGTAGCCTGTTTGCTTATAACTCACGCTGCTTACAATTTCACTTAGTGTATTGCCATCCCTTCTTCCATAGATGATACCTACAAGCTCGCCCTGATCATAAACAGGTGCGGAAAAGATGGTGACGAGTTCACCGGTAGCATTGCTGATAATCAAGTCTGATACCGATGCCTGGCCACTTAGGGCAGTTTGAAAGTACTCGCGGGAAGCAACATTAGTGGTTTCATGTTTAGAGTTGAAAACGGTTGCGTTTCCTTCCTTATCAGCAAAGGCGAAAGCAAGATAACCAGATCTTTTGGCCTCTGCTTCAAAAAAGGCAACCTTTTCATCAAACGTCAGATTTTCATCTGATAAAATAGGATTTTGGGCAAGAGAACTGATATATGCCAGTTGCCCGTCAATTCTTGCCTGTACATACCTTGCCTCTTGCTTTGCCATATCCGTTAAATGGTCATGGGCATCCCGGACAAGTTGGTTGGTAATGGCAGTTGTTGTAAAGGTCCCTATGCCTATATTTAAGATAAGAATAATTGCTGTAAATATCAGTAAAAGCTTGTATTTAATTGATTTCATCGTCTTAACCTCCCGGTAATATGTATTGATTTTAATTGTTTTGATTTTTAAATCTTGAATAATGCAACTTATTAATTCTTCGCTGGCAGGTGTTTTTCCTTGCAAGGAATACTTTATTATTTTGCTTTTTCTTCAAAGAATTAGGCAGAGCCTCTACAGGCATGATCAATGGCCTTTTGCATTTCCTTTTTTAATTCTGACACAGTAACACCATATTCTTTAGCAATTTTTCTGTGGATTTTTTTCATGTATGAAGTCCCTCCTTTGATTAAAGCCTCATTGATCAATTTATAATATTATAAAAGGCATAACATTAAACAATGTTTCCAGGCGAGGAATGGATACAGAATTAGGACATAGCCTAAGGTACATAATGAATTAGTTAATTATTCTTTATATTTATCAGTTAAGATACTTATTTTTATTGTGGAAACCTCCTGTTTTGTGGTTTAATTGCTAATAACGATACTTTACAGTTAATTAATTTTAGCATATAATTAGATAACCCACCGTGTCACATGCTACGATTTTGAGGCGAATTTTGATGAAATATGTAGATTTGATAAAAAATACTTTTATTGGCTGTCAATTGACAGATGATGAAATAAGGATGGCTCGCAAGAATTCTGATTTGATAATTAAGCATTTCGATAAAGGGCAATTTTTACATTTGGAGGGTGAGAAATGTCTTAGTCTGGAAATTTTGCTGGTTGGCAGTATTGTTAGCATGCAAATTGATGAATATGGGACAGAATTAGTTATAAATACTTTTGAAGGCTATGAAATAATTGCCGGTAATATCCTATTTGGAACTTTACCAAAGTATCCCTTGTCCTTTTTCTCTGAAACAAAAGGGACCTTATTGCAAGTTAATAAGTTATTTTTGTTTGACCTTTTTATAAAAAGGCCCAATGTACTTAAACAGTTTTTGATTCTTATTTCCGATCGTGCTATAAGTCTGGGCAGTAAAATCAGGCTTGCTAAGCGAAAGCCATTAAGGAATAATATTATGGAATATTTGTATGCACAAAGTTTATTTCAGGGTTCATCTATCATTACTTTACCTATTTCAAAAACAGAGCTTGCTAATAGATTTGGAGTACAACGGACCTCCGTGTCAAGGGAATTCTCCAGAATGGAAAGGGATGGATTGATAAAATTAAATAATAAAACTATTGAAATATTAAATAGACTATAAAGTGCTGCAATTTAACTTTCTAATTTGAAAAGGTATGTGCAGAAGATATAATCCAGAAGAATCTGGCTTATAAGGTGTCGGAGGATGTTCGTCAAATGACAGTGAAAAACGTGAGACAAACTCTTACAGTAGAACAAGTAAATCTGTTTTTTGATTATATTGATAGCCATAGATTTTATAAGTATCATAAGAACTTTTTTCTGTTCTGTTGGGAACCGGAATGAGAGTAGGGGAATGTTGTGGTTTATGTGAAGAGGATGTGAAATGTGAGGAAGCAATGGAATCTGTTCCTGAAGTTGGAGATATGGTGAAATTACAAAATAAATATTCAAGTTTTATTTTTTGACACAAGATAGGATGGCTGAAGGAATTAAAGGGTGATGTAGAATTGTTGGATAAGGTACAAGTGGAATACATAGCATATAAATATTATACCATAAGAATGTTGGCGAAGAACGTTTGCTTAACTAAAAAATAAGTTCTGATTAGTCACTTAAATCATAAAATATATTAGGAGCAGCATTATTTATTTTTGGTTATAGTGTAAAAAAATTAATTAAAATAAAAAGAGGTGATTTATCATAAGCGTTTCAAATATAATAAAAGATAAATTATTAATCAATGAAGGAACAGCGGAGGTCGGACTATTAAAAGGAAACAAATCTTTTATTGTTCGGTTAACAGATGATGGAGTAATAGTTGATAATTTGCCTAGTAATTCCTTCTAACATGGGAGGTATTTGAGAAAGCAGTTGAATTGCTAGAACGAGAAGGTGGTAGTGCTCTTAAAGGTGATGCTATGGGGAGTAAATTAGGTGAGGAGGGATTACCCTTTAATTCAATTGAAGGTTATATAGCAAAAGAGGTTTATGGGAAAGAAAACGGAGACAGCGTATTTAGAAGAATTTCCCCTATTGCAAATATTCTAATATGGTCAGGAATTTGTGAAAATAGAAAGGGAAAGCTTGTATTAAATAAAGACTACATGAGGTGATGAAATGTCAATTTCGCAGATAGTTTGGTCACTAGATAAAAAGATACCTTTGCAGATGGGGCAATTAATAAATGAAAAAGAGCTTGAGGATTTGCTCTGTACGAATATAGAGATATTGAATAAGAATTGGCTTGTAATAGGACGTCAGGTGAAAACAAGTGCAGGTAAATATATTGATATTTTATGTATGGATCGAGATGGCGACCTAGTTATTGTAGAGTTAAAAAAGGATTTAACCCCTCGTGAAGTAACTGCACAAGTAATTGATTATGCATCTTGCATGGAAGCTTTAAGCCTTGATAAAATTGCTGAAGATTATTTGCAGTTTTCTAAAGATAAACAAACTCTAAATGAAGCATATGAGTTAAAAT
Organism: Hungatella sp.; assembly: GCA_031270005.1. Lineage (GTDB taxonomy): Bacteria > Bacillota > Clostridia > Lachnospirales > Lachnospiraceae > Lacrimispora. The sequence goes on from JAISYJ010000081.1 coordinate 27,162, forward strand.
TTGGTAATAAGTTAGATGAAGATTCTGTAAATCAGAATGTAAAAATGGTCATTGTCGCAGCCAAAATGGATGACAGTACTGAGCGGATTATTACATATTTGAGGGATAAGTATCAAGTTGATATCAATATTTTATTTTTTTCTGTGTTTCAGCATAATGGAGAGCGCTTAATCAGCCATGTATGGTTTCAGGACGATGCTGAAACACAAATACCAAGCGAGAAATCTTTACGGAAATGGAACCGTGAGTACTATGTCTCCTTTGGTTCTGGAGAGCGAAAATGGAGCGATGCGATAAAATATGGGTTCGTTTCTGCGGGGGGAGGCAATTGGTATACGAACACCCTGAAAATGCTTTCGCCAGAAGATCGGATTTGGGTGAATATACCGCATACTGGCTATGTTGGAGTAGGAACTGTTGAAGCGGGCTCTCAAATTGCCAAAGATGTGAGTTTTTCAACAGAAGAGGGCGAAAAGAAATTCTCGGAGTTGGAGACCGAAGGAAATTATCTTTATGCGGCCGATGATGAGGAAAAGGCTGAGTATGTTGTAAAAGTTAAGTGGTTGAAAACTGTTCCAGAAAAAGAAGCAATAAAGGAACTTGGATTTTTTGGAAATCAAAATTCAGTGTGTCGCCCTACAGATAGAAAATGGGACTTTACAGTGGAACGGTTAAAAGCACTTTGGAAAATTGGTGATTCTAATTAACTTATAGATTGCCTTTATTCGTTGAAAGATGAAGTGTTATAGATGTTATTATTTATGATATCATTTATTTTAATGGAAATATTGGTTTATATGCGAATGGTATAGTAAGTCAAAGTAATTAATCCGAGTTTCTATTGAAGAAGTTATGCTTATTAGGTATAATTAAATACATAAGTCGGAATGAAAAAGTAAAACTTATTTCCATTATAAAAACTGTTAAATATTATTAAAAAGGTGGCTTCCGTTCTCCTTTTTAAACGGCAGAAAAGGTTAATTTCAAATAAGCACTGAATATTGGTCATAAATATTCAGTGCTGTATTTTTAATCTAAACTTTGTTATGATCAAATAAACAGGAGTTTTTTAAGGGAGAACTGGATGAACATAATAAAAATCAAGGGAGTATGGGATTCATATCCTGAACCGGTCGTTGGTACCAATGAGTGGTATTTTTGCAAAGACAGCAATAATTGCTTTTGTGATTTATATGAGGCTGAAGAAATAATTAAATATGGAGAAGTGTTTCCTGGTATGGTCTGTCATTTGATTCATTATCCGGAGGGAACTGTATACAGCCCATTTGAACGGAAGGAAAATGTATATATTGAGCGGCCAATCTGGGACAAGGGAATATTGTATTTTTTAGGTGTTGATTTTTACAAACAAATAATACAGATATACAGCTATATTCCAGATAACAATAGACTTGAAATGATAAAAGCACTGCCATTGGGGATTGTGGAAGATTGTTATAATCTTATGTTAGAAGTCTCTCCCCTTATGCTTTGCCGGGCTGGGAACGATGGAATCTACGAGATTGTTTGGCCGGAAAGTAAAAAAATAGAGATAGGGGAAACAGAAGGATTATTATTCCGAGATGGGGATGATTTATATTTTTCCCAATGGTATGAAGACCCGGAATATCATGAAAATGTTATAATCAGAGATTTTGATACGGGAAGGGTAAAAGAAAAACATTCTGGTTATATATGTAAATTACCTAATGGAGTGTATTGGAAAATTTAATATAAAGCAGAGTAACTGAACAAAAACAGTACGCAAGATGTAAAACACATAACCTATAAATTTGATAATATATCAAATGACGGAGGTAATCATGGATAGCAGCAAAACTTTTGACGACGTTATAATGTATCTGGAAAAGATTATATCTGATGGCTGTGATATTGATTATAATGAAATATCTAAAATCACTATGAGCCCCGCAGCCTTATTTCAGCGTATTTTCATTTTTGTATCAGGAATCAGTATTTCTGATTATGTGAGAAAACGCAGATTAACAATATCTGGTCATGAACTTAAGAATAACGATATTTCTATTTTAGACATAGCAATTAAATATGGTTTTCAATCTCATTCTGCATTTACCCGCGCATTCAAAGAGCATCATGGGATTACGCCTTCACAGGCAAAATGCGAGTCTGCAAAACTGAAGGATTACCTTCCGATTAACTTTTCAGAAATGAGATTTATAGGAGGAAAACGAATTATGGCAGAAATGAAAAAAATCATCTACAAGGAAGCAGAAGAACGCCTGATGGTCGGTATGTTCCGTGAAACCTCTTTTTCAAATGCTGGTCATGTATGGCAGGACTTTTTTCAGGGCGATACAATTGAGAAGCTTAACAAGCTGTCAGCTGCCAAATGTTGCGATGATATTGACGAAAATGACGGCATAGGCTTCATGTATGATTTTAGCGATCAACAGAACTTCAATATCATTATTGGTGACTTTGTGCAAACAAATACCGAAATACCAGAAGGACTGTTGGCTAAACATATTCCGAAAGGTTTAATTGCACATGTTCAAATTGAGGGCAATAATATTGCAGATATACTTGATTCAGCATATTTGTTGATAACGGAAGCTATTGAAAAAACCGGTGGAGTAATTGACTACGAAAATTTCTATTGGGGTGAAGTCTACACCCATCAGCGTTTTTCTGAGCCGCTGCGCCGAGGTGAAAAAGTAATCATAGATTACCTAATGCCTGTTAAAGAAAAATAATTGGGTCTAAGCATCGTTACACCAAATAAACAGAATGCGAAGCTGTAGAAAAAGTCAATTTTAATGAGTACTGAATATTGGGGGCTATTACAGCATGAGTATGATCATTTAGATGGGATATTAGCTACAATGCGTGCAGTTGATAATAAGTCGCTTTATTTAGAGCAAATGAAGCGGGATTTTTAATGTTATGTTTGTTTGAAAAATGAGTGCCATAAAATTATCTGGTTTAAGGAATGTATACACTTTTGAATTTGGCTATAATGATAAACAGGAAGAAAAAACTATTTGAAGTGTTAGCTTCGGGAGGGTCAAATTATGTTTATAGATACAAACTTTCTTAGAAATGATGAAATATTTCTTAAATTAGAAAAAACTGTTGAAGGTAACGCAGATAAAGATTGGCTTCCGGCATATCATTTTGATATTTGTGATAAATATGGAACCAAAATAGGAAAATGCGATTTACGTATCGGTCACAACGAAAAAGTTTACTATGGGGGCAATATTGGTTATGGCATAGACAAAGAATACAGAGGACATCATTTTGCAGGAAAGGCTTGTATGCTATTATTTGAACTTGCAAGAAAGCACCATATGGAATACCTAATTATTACCTGTAATCCGGATAACTATGCTTCAAGGAAGACCTGTGAGTATGCCGGCGGAATTTTAGAAGAAGTAGTTCAATTGCCAGATCAAAATGATATGAGATTGAACGGAGAAACAGAAAAGTGTATATATGGATTTGATTTACATAATCGTTTGAATTAGTTAATTGTTAGATAAATTATAATTTGTAGTATAATTTGAATTTTTAATTATGTTTATATAAATAGGAATTTGACGGGGGTATATTGATGAAAATTGAAAAATGCACAAAAGAATCATTTGCTGTCATTGGAAAAGAAGGTACTACAGATGACGGAAAAGGTTTTATTCAAAAACTTTGGAATGATGCAAACTCACACTTTAACGAAATAGCACATTTGGCGAAAAAGGATGCCGATGGGAATCTTTTGGGAATTTGGGGTGCGATGACTGATTTCTCCCGCTCCTTTAAACCGTGGGATAACTTTTCCCAAGGATTATATCTTGCTGGTGCTGAGTGCTTAGATGATGCTGCAGCACCGCATGGCTGGACTAAATGGGTGATTCCTGGATATGAATATATTTATGCTGAAAGAGAAAATAACGATACTTTTCCTTGTGTTATTAAGTATTTAGAAGAAAATAATATTTCTCTTGCAGGTGCTGTGCATGATTTTAATTGCCCAGAGACGGGTAAAGTTTATGTGTTTTTTCCTGTTCGAAAATTATAGGCAGGACCAGCTTGTCATATTTCAATTTGGGCAGTGGTTATAAGCATAAAATTAAAATTACGGAACGCGTAATTTCATAGGAGGGGACACAGGGATGTTTCGAGTGGAGCAGGTTAAGTCACTGAATGATCTGGAAATGGAAGTATATCAATATGTGACGAAAAACTATGATAAAGTAAAATACATGAGAATTCGGGAACTGGCTCAGGAAGCCCATGTCTCCACCTCTACGGTGCTGCGTTTTTGTAAGAAAATGGATTGCAACGGTTATGCCGAGTTTAAGATAAAGTTAAAGCAGCATTTTGACAAGGGAAAAGAATTGCATGCCGCGGATGATGTAACGGAAGTCATTGACTTTTTAAAGAAAACCACTTCGGAAGAATTTGAGAAAAAGCTGGAAATGCTGACGGAAGTGATTGTCCGTGCAAACCACATAATTTTTGTGGGCAGCGGCATGTCTGGAATTGTGGCTAAATATGGGGCAAGGTATTTTTCCAGTATGGGAAAGTTTTGTCTTTATATTGACGAACCTCATTATCCCACAGAAAGCAGGTTTTTTGAAAATGCCCTGGTCATTGTATTTTCAGTTTCCGGAGAGTCTAACGATACCATTGGCCATGTGATCCGTTTTAAGGAACAAAACTGCCAGATTTTAAGTGTGACCAATACGGAAAATTGTACGGTGGCGAAATTATCCGATTATAACATTGCTTACTATGTAACTTATATGCGCCTAAAGATCTATGATATTACCACTCAAATGCCTGCCATCAGTATTGTGGAACGGCTGGGAAAGAAGCTGTATCGGTATACTTCCGAAGGAACAGACAATACTTTAAATTAGGAAATTTGAGAATTTAAAAAACATACTGTTACGTAGAAAAAACAAGTGAGAATTTCCGTCACTTGTTTTTTTACGCCCTGGAATTGATGACAAGGAACTTGATAAACAGTATAATCACAATCAGCGTAAACGATGTAAAATCATCAACTGATAAGAAAGGAATGTAAATATGGCGAGAGATTATGCGGTTGTATCAAAAGCGATTGTGGAACATATTGGGGGAATCGACAATATTTCCAGCCTTACCCACTGTATGACCCGTTTAAGATTTGTCCTGAAAGATGAAAGCAAGGCAAATGAAGCGGCAGTCAAAGCCATTGACGGCGTTATGGGAGTTGTAAGGCAGGGAGGACAATTACAGGTTATTATTGGAAACCATGTGGGAACTGCTTATCAGGAAGTTTTAAAATTAGGTGACTTTGGGGAAGAAAGTAAAGTTGCAAGGGGAGAAAAGAAAGAACCTTTGACCCTGAAGAAAATCGGAAATAACATGTTAGATGCCATTGTGGGAACCATGTCTCCATTAATTCCGGCAATTATCGGCGGTTCCATGGTAAAATTGTTAGTTATGCTGTTGGCTATGGCAAACATATTGTCAGCAGACAGCGACACTTACAAGATCATTAACTCCATTGGTGACGGTGCCTTTTATTTCTTACCTGTGATGGTAGCAGCTTCTGCTTCCAGGAAATTTAAAACAAATATGTTTCTTGCCATTGCCATTGCGGGAACTTTAATTCATCCGGATTTCCGTGGTTTGATGGAGGCTGTAACGGTTGGAGAAACGGCGGCACATTTCCTGGGGGTCCCCATAGCGTCCGTAAAATATACTTATACAGTAATTCCGGCAATCTGCATGACCTGGATTTTATCTTATATTGAACGGGGCGTTGACAGAATTACACCGGCAGTGACGAAAAATTTCTTAAAGCCAATGCTGATTTTTTTAATTGCCGCTCCTATTGCGATTTTAATCATCGGACCTGCAGGAATTTTAATTGGTACGTCAATTTCTAAATTTGTATTCTTTGTACAGGCCAAACTTGGTTTCCTGGCAGTTGGTATTATGGGTGCAATCTGGCCTTTACTGGTTATTACTGGTATGCACAGGGTGTTTACACCTACTATTTTGCAGACAATTTCTGATACAGGAATGGAAGGAACCGTTATGCCGTCTGAAATAGGGGCTAATCTTTCCCTGGGCGGAGTTTCCCTGGCAGTAGCTTTAAAAACCAAAAACAGGGAGCTTCGTCAAACTGCTCTTGCGGCAGCGTCTTCTGCTTTGATTGCAGGAACTACGGAACCGGCGCTTTACGGTGTTGCAGTTCGTTTAAAACGTCCTTTGATTGCGTCTTTGATTACAGGATTTGTTTGCGGCTGTTTGGCGGGAATCGGGGGACTTGCCAGCCGTTCCATGGTTTCCCCCAGTGTTTTAACAGGAGTGCAGTTTATTGATCCGGAACATCCGGGAACCAGTATTGCCTGGATTGCAGGTATTACGATTTTATCTATTGTATTGTCGTTTGTACTGACCTTAGTGATCGGTTTTAAGGATATTCCGGAAGAGGAGGAATAATTTGAGCGAGTTTAAATTTCCGGAGGGTTTTCTTTGGGGAGGGGCCATTGCCGCCAATCAGGCGGAAGGCGCCTTTCGTGAAGGGGGCAGGGGGTTAAGTAATATTGACGTAATTCCTCATGGTGTGCGAAGACTGGAAGTAAAGACAGGGAAGGTTCCTTGTCCCAAATTGCAGAAAGAGGAATATTACCCAAGCCATAAGGGAATTGATTTCTACCATTATTATAAAGAGGATATTGCTTTAATGGCGGAAATGGGCTTTAAAGTATTTCGTACTTCTATTTCCTGGTCAAGGCTTTTCCCTGTTGGGGATGAGGAAAAGCCGAACCAGGCTGGAATTGATTTTTACCGCAATATGTTTCTGGAGTGTAAAAAATATGGTATGGAACCTTTGGTAACGCTGTGTCATTTTGATACTCCCATGGGACTGGTGGAAAAATACGGTTCGTGGAGAAACAGAAAGGTTTTAGACTTCTTTCTGCGCTATGCGGAAACCTGTTTTAAGGAGTTTTCAGGATTAGTAAAATACTGGCTGACTTTTAATGAGATCAACATTATTTTACACAGCCCCTTTTCCGGTGCGGGAATTGCGTTTCAGGATGGGGAAAATAAAGCTCAGGTCACCTATCAGTCCGCACATCATATTTTAGTAGCCAGTGCTTTGGCCACGAAGCTGGCACATGAATGGGATCCTGGCAATCAGGTAGGATGTATGCTTGCAGGAGGCAGTTTTTACCCTTATTCCTGTAATCCTGAGGATGTTTGGGAGTCTGTGAAGAAAGAACAGGAAAATTTATTCTTTATTGACGTACAGGTTCGGGGAGCTTATCCGTCTTATGCCCGTAAACTCTTTCGTGATAAGGGAGTCAGCCTTGCCATGGAAAAGGGAGACTTGGAGATTCTAAAAAATACGGTGGATTTCATTTCCTTCAGCTATTATACCAGCCGCTGCGTGGCCGCGGATATGAGTGATAAAGCATCAAATGATGGCAATATTATCCGTTCTGTAAAGAATCCTTATTTAAAAACAAGCGGGTGGGGCTGGAGCATTGACCCGTTGGGACTTCGCATTACCATGAACCAGTTGTATGATCGTTATCAGAAACCTTTGTTTATTGTTGAAAATGGTTTAGGTGCCAAAGACGAGATAGAACAGGATGGAAGCATACAGGACGAATACCGTATCGAGTATTTAAGAAACCATATCCAGGCAATGGAAGAAGCCATGGACGACGGAGTGGAGTTAATGGGGTATACGGTCTGGAGCTGTATTGACATTGTATCTGCTTCTACAGGAGAAATGAGCAAACGATATGGTTTCATTTATGTGGACAAGGCAGACGACGGAAGCGGGACACTGCAGCGGAGAAAAAAGAAATCTTTTGATTGGTATAAAAAGGTAATTGAAAGCAATGGAAATGATATAGACTGACAGAAAAGCAGCTAATAAGTGCTGATGAAGCGTGATGGTATGAATGGTATATAAATAGCGCTTATGTCTTTTTCAATAAAGTAAAACCTTAATTTATGAGGATTTGCAGACAGGATAAAGAGTATATAAAAATTTAAAACAAATCGGGATGATTTTTTCAGCTGCATTTGCAGCCGGGAAGAGCACCCGGTGATAAAAAGGACTTCACATGAGAGTGTGGGGTCTTTTTTGTATAATAGGAAAGTTCGACTAAAGTCGAACGCCTAAATAAAACAGCCCGCTCAGAGGCGGGCACAACAAATAGACGGTGACTAAAAAAGGTCAATATAAAAACCTTCCTCA
>JAISYJ010000019.1:0-33600 GCA_031270005.1 Hungatella sp.
TCTAAAGTTTAGATTAACTTCTGCCGACTTCACCGAGCTTCTGACAATTAACATTTCTGTAGGTTGCCAGTCGGAGTATTAAGGAGTGCATTTCAAGGCGTTACCCTCTCATTCTACACTTTGGATTACTAGTTCTCCACTAGTTTGTTGAAAATTCACAACTCTAGCGTGCCTAACCTTTTCAGTTAGGAACGAGTCGCACCATGGTACACCGCACCGCCCCCTGAAAACCTGCGGACCGCTTTTACGTTATGTTCCCTTAAGTACTCCAGATTGCATTCTGCATACAGGTTCTGGTTCCTTCCTATGATGACAGATGAATCGTTTTGCCATAAAAACAGATGGATATCTTCCTCAGAGGTTAAAAACAGCTGATGCTCTGCTGCTATATTAAAGCAAGGATCAAATTCTTCGGATATTACTATTTTTTTCATTATTGATGCAAGGCTCCAATTCCAAAATCCAGTGCGGCTTCATGAATCGTTTCACTGGTAGTAGGGTGTGGGAATATGGTTTCGGTGATTTCTTTATCAGTAAATCCATTGGCAATCGCTAATGTTAATGCGCTGATTAAAGAAGAGGCATCGGCACCTATGACTGACCCGCCTATTATTTTTCCTGTATTTTTGTTTTTAATCAGTTTTAAAAAGCCTCGCGCCTCATTCATGGTCAAAGCCTTTCCGTTTCCAGCAAAGGAAAATTTACTTACTTCAATGTCAATGCCTTTGATTCTTGCTTCGTCTTCCCCAATACCCACACTTGCGATTTCCGGTGAAGTAAATATTACATTAGGAACAGCTGAATAATTCATCTCTTTATGCTTTCCTAATATATTATCTATAGCAATGATACCCTGATGGGAAGCTACGTGAGCCAGCTGAATGATATTTGTTACATCTCCAATAGCATAAATATTGTCAATATTTGTACGCATGGAATGATCTACCTGGATCCCTCTTCCGTTTTCGTTTAACAAAACGCCGCTTTTTTCAATGGACAATCCATCCAGATTGGGTTCTCTTCCAATAGCCACCAATACCTTTTCGCTTACCACTAAATGTTCCCCGGCATTGTTTTCATAGGTGACAACCGCCATACCATCGATGGAACTTTGAATTTTCTTGACCTTTGAACCGGTGTGAATGTGAATGTTATTTTCTTCTGCCATATCCTGCAGTTCTTTTGAAATATCCCTGTCGACCATGGTCAGCAGCCGGTCCATAAATTCAATCACATGGACATCAACACCGAGGTTTTTATATATAAATGCAAATTCCATTCCGATTACACCACCGCCAATAATGGTTATAGATTTAGGAAGCCTGCAATCGGACAACGCTGTTGTGCTGTTCAGGACAAAAGGAAGTTCTATACCCGGAATGGCAATGTTTGAAATTTTCGAACCTGTTGCTACAATAATATTTTGTGCCTTTAAGATATAATTATCCTGGCCTTTTATTGCTACTGTATTTTTATCCATAAATGATGCCTGGCCGGAAATTACATTGATTTCATTTTTTTTCATAAGAAAATCAATTCCGGAAACAAGTCTGTCTTTTATCTTATCCTTACGGTCAATTACCTGTTTCATATTTACTGAAATCGGACCGCCTGTCTCAATACCAAAGACGGACGCATTCCTTACATTGTGGCAGATTTCTGCAGATTTAACAAGGGCTTTTGTAGGAATGCATCCCACATTAAGACAGGTGCCGCCTAATGCTGACTGCTCAACCAGAGTTACTTTTAAGCCGCTTTTCGCTGCATAAATAGCGGCAACATATCCGCCGGGGCCTGCACCTATTATAAGTAAATCGGCAGTTGCTTCCTTAGGGGCTTCCTTTAAGGCGCAATCACAATTTGCTGCCGCGGCTTCTTTATCTGCAGGATCCTCGGCGATCTCAAACATGTCAGCATTTGATGCAATGTCCATGCCCTCTTCACATAATATTTTACAAACAGTTCCATCTGACAGGGCTTTAATCTGGCGGTTTCCTTTGGCTGTTTCAATTTGTACAAGAATATCACCGGCAGCGACCTTATCGCCTGTTTTCACATTTATTTTACCTACCTTGCCCATTTTCCCACCAGGAATTATTGACATTTTAATAAGCATAAGTTTTCTCCTTTTCTATAGAAAAAGAGCCAATTTTATAAGATAGGCTCTTTTTCCTTTCAATACTATTTAATCAATTGCTACACCGGATAAAACTAATTTTACACCGTTAGATAAACAATCACCTACAGGGCAGGTGTTCTCAATAAATTTTGCAAACTCTTCTATTTTCTCTTTTGGTTCGTTTGTTTTAAAATGCATTACAAAACGAATCTCCTGAAAACCATTTCTTACATCTGCCAATCCCATGAATCCGTCCGGATCAAGATCTCCTTCCAGTTCAACATGGAATTCCTCAAAAGTAATATTGTGGGCAGCCGCAAATGCTTTCGCTACGATGGACTGGCATGCGCCCAGGGCACACAACAGGGCTTCCACAGGGTTCATAGCAGTATCCGTACCACCCAAATCTTCCGGCTCGTCAAGAAGGATTTTAAAACCTCTTGAATTTGTTTCTACCTGTAAACCTTCAGGTAATGTTTTAGCTGTTGCTTTAAAAGTCGTCAACATAATGCCATCTCCTTTTTAATAAGTATTGGATAATAATTTAACTTGTTAATAATATAACATATTGCGTTATAAAAATCAATAGTTAGCTAAGCATATATTTTTTTTTATTTATCATCTTTATATATTCTCGATGTGATTAAGCCAGAATTTTGCCTGATCCCTCCTTCCGTTTCCATTATTGGCCCCTCTTTCTTTGGCGGTATCTCTCCCACTGCCAGGTAGACCGAATACTTACGCCTGGATCCAATTGCTAAATAAAAAAGTTCCTTTCCAATAAGAAATTCATAACGGAATTCTCATTGAAAAGGAACTTTTTATCATGGCAATTGTAGCTTACAATTACAACAAATAAACCCTTTGTGTTTATGGATGCTATTTACTATAAAGTCCGGGAAAATAGACGCATTATCAAATGGGCTGCCTCTATGTGGTACTCAGAGTCATTCCAGATGGGAAAGAAAATAGGCATTGCTGCTGGCAAAAAGCCCCTTCTCATCCTTACATTCCACCCGGATATAGGTTTCATTCCCTTGAAGGAGGAACCTTGCTTCTGTAATGGGTTCTCCCTGTACGGCAGCTCTGCGGCAGGATCTGGTGGTGTCCGTGATCCCGCAGATAGCCTGCACCGGCCCGGTCTTTACCACCAGCTCTTTGCCCTCCACATAAAGCTCTTTTATCTCCGGCCCCATGGAGCTGTAGAAATGGCCTTTTACCAGCCCATTTATTACTGCGTCATAGCTTAGGCTTCCCGCCTTTATCATGTTAAAGCCTCCAAAAGAATCGCACAGAGGATCATCAAACGGATGGCCGTTGTGATTATCGTCTGTTGCCAGGCACCACAGCTGTTTGCCCAGGCGGAGCATTTCATCATAGGCCTGAGGATTATAACCGTACAGTCCGTCATGCTCGCAGCCGTAATTATAGATTTCCATGGCAAAAAGCCCGTTTAGGCCTTTATAATCGTTGTAGTTCTGCAGGGACCAGTAAGGATGGTTATAGCAGGCTAGAAACCCCAGCTTTTTCATCTCTTCCAGATATCCGTTAATATAATCAAAGTCCCCATACTTACATTCCGGGCAGATTCCCTGTTCTTTTCTGGCCCGCTCATATCCGGGCTTCGTATCGTACAAATTAATATGATACGTCTTATCTTCCGGACGCAGTCTGTCCGGGCTTACCTCATTGATGTCCACCTCTACGGCAGCAAGCGCCAGGAATTCCTCATCGTTCAATTCCTCATGATTTCGATAGATCCTGTGATCCGTAAAGGCCATAATCTGGTACCCATGCTTCTTATAGTTTTCCTTGGCCTCCTCCGGCGTCATTTTTCCATCTGATATGACCGTATGGCTGTGAAGGTTCGCTTTATAAAACCTTCCGGCCTCCGGCAATAAATAAATTCTGTCTTTCAACCTTTTTTCCTCCTATCCCGTCAAGCGGATATTCGCAATGACCAATGGGTCAGACCCTCCGCGCCCCTGCTTGCTTCGGTTGTTAAATGCCGTTTTGAAGAAACCGTTTCCACCGGGCTTTTCCGGCCGTACATACCGCGGCTCCCAAAAGGGCAATGATAATCCAGATCAAAATGGTGGCATCCCAGCCCGCTTTCTCAGACAATACTCCGATTCCGTAGGCAGAGATCGCTCCTCCTGCATAAGCAGAGGAATTCAAAATCCCGGAAGCAGTAGAGGATTTCCCGTAAGGGGCGAAATATATGGGCACCATGCTGACCAGCATGGTATTCACTGCCATCATTGCCGTGGTTGCCAGGCCAAATAAGATCAGCACAGTTATCACGGATCCCCCATTATAAAGCCTTAACAGAGTCAGAGCTGCCGCACATAAGACAAAAAATGAAGCAGATGTGGCAATCTCGCTTCTGAAAATCTTCCTGTTTGCAATGGAAGCCAGATAAACTCCGCTTAAGTTTAACACCGGTATGACAGTGGTGCTGATAATGGAGATTACGGATTCCATATGAAATTCTTCGCGGATATAGGTGGGAATCCAGGTGGTCACTCCATCCTTTAAAACTCCCTGGAACATCAGTCCAAAGCAAAAGAAAATCATTCCGGAAGCCAGAACCAGTTCCCACATGGAAGCATCTGCCTGTTTTTTATTCTGGGAAACAAGGATCTGGTCTTCTAAAATCCCGTTTTCTTCCACATCCTTTCTTATTTTGCGGCTGCCCAGGAACCAGACCAGGCTGATAACTGCCAGACACAGGGAAGAAAAGAAAAAGACCGTTCTCCAATGAAATTTCCACACAATGAGCGCAGTCAGCCCATATGCTGCAAAGGTTCCGATGGGAACACTGCTGTTGATGTTTACGCAGAATTTTTTCTGGTTGCATGTGGGAATCCAGTCGGAAAACAATTTAATGATCGGCGACCAGATCAAGGACTGAAATAAGCCATTGATACACCATACCACTGCCATCTGCCAGACAGATCCAGATAGTCCCATTGCCCCATTGCAGATTCCTGAACCCAGAACCCCTACGAAGATCATCTTATAAGGTTTTTTCTTATCTCCCAGTATTCCGCTGAAAAGCTGTCCAACTCCATAGGAAAAAAAGAATGCGGTTCCTATAAAACCTGCCGCTCCCTTATCATAGCCTTCCACCCTGATAATTTCCGTTAAAGAGGCGGAATAATTCAGCCTCCCAAGATATGTGGAAAAATAAGCTGCCCAACATAGCCAGAACAGCATGGACTGCATTTTTTCTGACCGGATCTTTTTTTGTTGTATCATTCTGTCCAAGTTTATGTCTCCTGATCTGTGACGAATTTTAAGGGCAGATCCTTCAGGAAATATGCATTGGAATTTGCATACAGCCCGTTTTCACTGCGGCACACCACACGGATGTAGCCTTCCCTTCCCGTTAAAGGAAATCTTGCCTCCTCCAATGCTTCTCCGTGGGGCGCTGCTTTTATGCGGCAGTTCTTGCCTTCCATTTTCATGTAAATCTTCTCTACCGGGCTGGTTTTTACAACCAGGTCCTTGCCTTCGATATAGAGGGAATGGAGCTCAGGACCCATGGAGCTGTAGAAATCACCCCTTTTTAAGGCCTCCATCACTGCCGGATAGGTAAGCTCCTTTGCTTTGATCCTTATAAAGCCTCCAAAAGAATCGCAGAACGGATGTCCCATGGGATATTCATTCTGGTTGCCGTCTGATGCCAGGCAGTAAATTTTCTTCCCGCAGCGCAGCATCTCATCATAAGCTTGGGAATTGTAACCGTTCAGTTCGAAAAGATCGCTGCGGTAATGATAGACCTCCATGGCAAAAAGCTCTTCAAGCCCTGTATAATCCTCATAATTCTGCATGGACCGGTATGGATGGCAGTCACATGCCAGAAAGCCCAGCTGCTTCATCTTCTTTATGTAGGCATTGACGCCGGAACAATCATAATTTCCGTTTTCCTTCCCACAGGCTCCTGCCTTCTCTTCCTGCATCTCATCCGGATTGCTGTCATAGAAATTAATATGAAAAGCGCCTCCTCTGGCCTGCTCCCTGTCCATGGGGCCTTTTCTCAGCTCCGCTCCAAAGCCTGCCAGGGCCAGAAAATCTTTTGTGGTCAGCTGGTGGTGAGGGCAATATTTCCCGTGATCCGTAAAGGCCACGATCTGATAACCTCTTTTCCCATATTCCTCTTTCACCTGCTCAGGTGTCAGCTTTCCATCGGAAACCGTTGTATGGCAGTGCATATTCGCTTTATAAAAATTCCCCTCCATGGGGAGAAGATAAATCCGTTCATCCATTGCTCTTCCCTTTCCTGACGGTTCTTTCTAAACTGAAAAGAAAGCGCTGCCAAATGCCATGGCAGCGCTTTCTCATTATTACTGTGCTTCTTTTATCGCTTCATTTGCTCTGTCCTGAATTGATTTCATGGTATCTTCCAGTGATTTTTGTCCCTGGCCGTATAACTGGCCTTCCTCGGTATAAATCTGTCCGATGGTCGTATCAGCAGTACCCATGATCTTTTCACTTAAGTATGCTCTGCTGTTATCAAACCAGCCTGCCATAAAGTCTTCCACTGTTAAGTTGTCATCTTTAAATTTAGGAAGCAGGCTGCTTTCGATATAGGCTTTTGCTTCGTCTTCTGTTAAGATCTTGGCAGGAACACGTCCGTAGCCTAAGGTATATTTGTTTTCACAAATGGTTTTGATCGCTTCAAATGCTGCTTCTTTGTTCTTGGATGTCTTTGGAATCGCATAGCAGCTTGTAATCGTTAAAGAAGATGGATCAGAGCCTTCCGGATAAGGCATTGGAAGGATTCCAAGTTCCCAGTCTCTTGGGTATTTTACCTTATCAGATAAAGCACTTGCTACCCAGCCGCCATATACGTACATACCGATGTTTCCATTTACCATAAAGGAGTTATATGGATATGTGCCGGAAGCCAGATCCAGACAGTTAGGCTGAATCTTTAACTCATTACCCAGGCTGAAGAACCACTTCATGGCATCGGCATATGCCGGATCATCAAAATTAGCAGTTCCGTCTGCCTTGTAAGCAGATGCACCCTTCTGTGTTGCCTGCATATAGTTGCATGCAACGTCATCGCTCATAAAGGAGCCCCAGACATTTTTATCAGGATTATTCAGCTTTTTAGCAGTCTCTACATATTTTTCCCAGGTCCAGCCTTCTGCGGTAGGATAAGGAATGTTTGCTTCATCAAAAATCTTTTTATTATAATAGGTCAGCCAAATATCTTTTTCTGCTGGAATTGCATATGTCTGATCTTCAAATTTTACAGTCTGGCCGCCATACAACGTATCCATATCATAATTATCTGCTTTTGCAAGCTCATCAATTGGCTCTAAAACAGCAGCTTTGTAGAATTCCTCTAATTGAAGGGGAGTTCTGCCTATAATGTCCATATCTTCTCCGGCCATCAGGCTTACAAGCACCTTGTCCATTTCTCCTGCTTTTGATGTAGGAGTAATGAAAAATTCTACATTAATACCTGTTTTTTCTTTGATTAATGCTATCATTTCTTTTGTTTCCGTACTGGTTGCGGCATTATCTGTCAGTGCCCATTTTACTGTTACACCGTCAAATGGCTTGTCGCTGTCTGTCTTTTGAGTCGTTTCTGCTGCTTTACTGTCTGTACTGCCCTTAGTATTATCGGCTTTTCCGCATCCGGCCGTACTTAAAACCATGGCTGCAGCTAAGCTTAAAGCAGTGCCGCGTCTTAATGCACTTTTTAATTTCATATCTGTTACCCTCCTTTTATTTATAATCCCATTATAGCTGACATTTTATCTGATTTACATAGGTTGTATTTTAACTTTATATGCTATTTTTATCATTCTATGGATTTTTTCAAAGGAAAACCGATTTTTTTATCCATATATACCAACAAACGAAAGAGTCGGCTCGATCCTTGAGTCTAAAATTTGTACAATCAGTATATCCGATTCTATCTGGGGAAAGCGGGCGATTTTTTTATAGCCTACGGTAGTTCCCTTATATAAACTTACAAGGTTTCCATTCTTCATGGATAAAATTTCAAACGCCTCAATTCTCTGGCTTTTTAATATATTTTCTTTTAAAATAACTGCTGAAATCTTTTGGGGGGCATTCCAGGAAATCTTAAATTCTGCCTTAGGAACTTTTCCCTGATAGTAAGTTTCATAGTCATCCGTTTGTACATCTTTTACTGGATTCCACTCATTTTCTTCTTTGACCAGAATTTCGGCTCCTTCTGCCAGGTTATTCCCGTATCTTTTTTGTATTTCCCTGCCCAGCTCCTGCAGCCTTTTTACATCTTCCTCATGAAGGAGTCCCCTTGGCATGGGAGGAATATTTAAAAGCAGGGTGGTATTTCCCCCTACGGATTTTTCATAAATATCCATCAGGTTATCCAGGGACCGGACTTTATCATCCTCTTCCGGATGGTAGAACCAGCCCGGCCTTATGGATACATCCACTTCTGCCGGATACCAGATTAAGTGTTGCTCCTGTCTTAGACGTTCCCTGCTTCCCAAATCCTCCTCCATACTGCTTATTACCCTTTGCCGGAAAGACGGATCATCTGCATGCTGGCTTAAAGCCGCCACCCGCTCTGCTACCGATAAATCTGCCGGTACAACGCTCCATTCACTGGGCCGGGTATCACCTGCCTCATTGCCGCACCACCGGACATCCGGCCCGCTTACGGAAATGCAGGCGTCCGGCATATAGTTTCTTACGGTATCATAATAACGCTGCCAGTCATAGACCTGCTTTTTGCCATTAAGGCCTTCCCCGCAAGCGCCGTCAAACCAAACGCTGAAAATATCTCCATATCCGGTAAGCAGTTCAATAAGCTGCGCCACAAAATAATCATCATACGCTTT
Organism: Hungatella sp.; assembly: GCA_031270005.1. Lineage (GTDB taxonomy): Bacteria > Bacillota > Clostridia > Lachnospirales > Lachnospiraceae > Lacrimispora. Next base: position 8,974 of record JAISYJ010000019.1, read on the forward strand.
TCCCTGTCCATAGGTTTCCTGATTCCGATCCCATGGAGAAAGATAAATACCAAACTTCAGGCCGGCTTTTTTACAGGCTTCTGCCACTTCCTTTACAATATCTCCTTTTCCATTCAGATAAGGACTGTACTTCACAGAATGATCGGTGTATTTGCTGGGCCATAAGCAAAATCCGTCATGGTGCTTGCAGGTAAGGATTGCTCCTTTCATCCCTGCCGCCTTAACAGCTTCTGCCCATTGGTCTGCATCCATTTTATCAGGATTAAAGACCTCTGCTGATTCTGTTCCATATCCCCATTCCGTTCCGGTAAAAGTATTCACCGTAAAATGAAAGAATGCATAAAATTCTGTTTTATGCAGCATAACCTGTCTGTCAGACGGAACAATTTTTATAAGCCTTTCATCTAATTGATTCATTTTTACTCTCTTTTCTACCAGTAGGCTTCCCACGGTTCTGTCAGCCGTATCAATGCTTCTGTATAAAAGTAATCTCCCCATAAGGTACATTCATCAACACCACTATCCTTTACCGTGTTATAAGGAGAACTTTTAGCATAAGTGGAATGAAGCAGGATTCCGTTGGTCTCTTCATCAGAATGATATAAACAATGCTGTGTCAGCGCCTTTATGAAACGTTTTGCATGCTGCAGCATATCCTTTGCTTCGTCAGGTTCCAGATATTTTGCCATTTCAAGCATTCCGCAGGCTGCGATTGCCCCGGAAGAAGAGTCCCTTGGTTCCATACTGCCGTCTGTAAAGTCAAAATAAGGTACCAGATCCCCAGGTAAATGCTCCAGAAAACATGCTGTAATCTTTCTAAAGCTTTCTATGTACATTGGATCAGGACAATATTTATAAGCGATTGCCGAACCATAAATTCCCCACGCCTGGCCTCTCGCCCATATGGAGCCGTCCCGGTACCCCTGTGCCGTTACTCCCCGCACCGGATTTCCTGTTTCCTGATCAAAATAATAGGTATGGTATGTAGAAGAATCTTCACGGACCACATATTTCATACTGGTTCGGATATGGCGAAGGGCTGTCTCACGGTATTTTGTATCCTTTGTTTCCTCTGACGCCCAAAATAACAGCGGCATATTCAAAAGACAATCAATGATTAACCGGTATTCCTTCGAATCGCCCAGCTTTCCCCAGGCCTGGAAAAATTCCCCCTTAGCCTGAAACCGCCCCATCAGATTATCTGCTGCCATCAGAGCAGTTTCTCTTGCCAGCTTGTCACCGGTAAGCTTGTAAGCTGCCACACAGGAGGGTGTATATAAAAATCCCATATCATGATGATCTACTACAATTCTTTTGATCAAACGTTCCTGAAAGCCTGGTATTTGATAAAGGGCGGCTTCTTTAAAAGCCGCCTCCTTTGTATGTTCATATGCCAACCATAGCTGTCCGGTCCAGAAACCATTGGTCCAATCATCATTTTCAGTCCCAGGATAGATCTGGTTGACGCTGCTTGCCGCCGGGAAACTGTTATAAAATTTTGAAATATTATTTTTAATTCTGGCGACCACATGATTCAGCGCATGACGTGCTTCCTCTATGGTGACAGCCTCATAGGTTTCAAGTGTTTCCATTGTCTGCATAAGGATAATGAGTCCTTTCTAATTTTGTGAAAATGAAAACCACAAAATATCATTTGCCTTTAACTGCATAGAGTATTCTTTGCCATTTCCGTCATAAATCATGGTTTCCTGAGGCTCATAAGTATTGTTTACGATACAATATTTTCCCGTAGCCGGATAATAATTGACTTCCACATTATAGTTGCTGCTATACCATTTCTTCATTTCCTGCTCCATGCCTGCTGCCCAGAAAATTGCCCGGTAAAGCATTCTGGAGTTTTCAAAGGAATAAGGGATTCCGCTGATATATACGCTTCTTCCGTCTCCGAACCGGTTGACAGCCATCTGGACATCTTCCCCGTCCTTTTTTAATATCTCCGCTTCGGAAAGAGCATAGATGTTCTTCATCCCTTCCCCGAAATCAATGTTCCCGGAAGATTCCTCTGTGATAAAATGGCTGTGCTCTTCCCAGTTATATTTATCTGTTGACATAGAAAAGCCCACTTCTTTGTTTACCCCAAGGACGTTTGCCAGGGTAAAATACCTGCCCTGATATTCACAGGCTGACGGCTCTCCTACTCCGATGAATCCGCCTCCAAGGGCTACAAAGGCTTTTACAGCGCTGCTGACCTTTGGATTGGTCCAATATGCCCCGCCGCTGGGAGCTGTGTAGGCATCGCCCACATTGATCACTACCTTGCATTTCTTTAACACATCCGGATCTGCGATCACGTCCTCAAAGCTGATGAACTCCACGTCAAAAGGCATTCCGCTTAAAGCTTCCAGCACTCCTGCATAGGAATAGGTCTGCTTATAATCAATGGCATGGGCTACCATATGGGTTCCCCAGGAACGGATTTTTCCCCAGGAGTTCAGCACTCCCACCTTAAAGTGGCTGTAGGGGCTTTGTCCTCCCACGTTTTCGTAAAGAAGACGGAATTCATCACAGACTTCCTCAATGTATTGGATGAACTCAGGAAAATCCAGGGCTAATTTTAAATATCCGCCGTAGCCGATCCGGTCAACCGGTTTTCTTAAGATGGCACGCCTTGCAGTCACCCAGTTTACCTTTGCCTCTTTGATGGGATCTCCCCCCTCGCAGAATACATCCGGGAAGAAGTAAGGCAGAAAACGGCCCTCCGTATATTTTACTCCCGGAATATCGGAAATCAGGCGAAGGGTGGTTCCATTTCCCACGCTTCCCACTACCGCATCCAGTCCTACGTTTTTAAAATACTCTCCAAATGGTTCCGTTCCGATCCAGTGATCCCCTAAAAACATCATGGCTTCCTTGCCGCAATCATGACAGATGTTCACAAGGACCTTCATGAGCTTGGAAACCTCTCTCTGCTGGAATTCCTGGAAATCCCGGAACTCCTTTGACGGCACCCGGTTGGTGTTGTTATGATATCCCTGGTCAATGATGTATTCCGGACGGAAGGGATAACCTGCCTCTTTTTCAAACTGCTCTAAAATATAAGGGCTGACACTGGCGCTGTATCCAAACCAGTCAACGAACTTTTCTTTTGCATATTCATTAAATACAAGGGTAAACTGATGGAAAAATGTTGTGAAACGCACCACATTGCTGTCCGGGTTTTCCTCCATCCAGAGCTTTAATTTTTCGATCACATGGCTCTTGGTCTTTGGCTGGCGCACGTCAAAGGTGATCTGATGCTCCACATCCTGCCAGTCATTGGTAATAAAGTTATACATATGGACCGGATCCCAGATGATGAACGCCAGGAAACTTACCGTATAATCGTGATACCTTTCTGGCTTTAAGATGATGACCTCCTGGGTGTTTTCATCATATTCCCATGCATTAGCAGCTAAGGGCTCTCCTGTTGTGCGGTCCACTACCTCCCACCAGCGTTTGATGTCGTGAAGGGTGTTTGGCTTTAACTGGTCCTTATACAGATGCTTCATCAAAGGGATGCGAAGCTCTCCCTCTTCCATTGCCGTGTAAAACTCGGTCATCAAATATACCTGCTGGACTTCATCCGGGTTTGCATTTGCCCATTCGTTGTCCTTTCTGGTAGTATAATAGGTAGAGTAGATCTTGACAGGCATTTTCTTAAGCTCATCCGGCATATTTGTCCCGTCACAATCCCGCAGAGCATCAGCTCCCCATCGCTTTGCAATCTCTTTTGTCTCCTGAATCATATCCACGTCCGTGGGAACAGTAACTCTTCCGGTAAGTTTTTTTTCCATCTTATATCCCCTTTCTATGTCATCTTTTCTAATTACAAAGGCTTTTTAACATGCCTTACATTTCATTTGTTATCCCTTTACACCAGAGGAAGCAACGCCTTCGATGAAAAACTTCTGGCAGAACAGGAAAGCTATCAGAATAGGCAGAAGCACAGCCGTTGCCGCAGCCATCTGACTTCCATAATCCTGGATCAGGCCTGAGGAGAAGAGCTTCACTCCAACGGAAAGCATCTGCTTATCCATGGTTGAGATGTAGAGATACGGTCCCATATAGTCATTCCAGGACCATGTGAAGGAAAATAGTGCCATGGTCGCAATGGCCGGTTTTGCCAGTGGGAAAATGATCTGCCAGTAAATACGGAAATGACCGCATCCGTCAATTTTAGCTGCTTCACTTAAGGAGTCCGGAATGGAAACAAAGGACTGGCGCAGCAAGAATACAAAATACACGTCAACGCAGCTTGGCAGGATCAATGACCACATGGTATCCAGGATGTGCAGATTTTTAAAGATCATATATCTGGGTAAAATCATGATATCGCTGGGTATCATCATGGCTGACAGCAGGACAAGAAATATTGCATCTTTTCCCTTAAACTTAATTCTTGCAAACCCATATGCCGTAAAGCTTACAAAAAATATCTTAATTACAATGGTAAGGGCAGTCATGACCACCGTATTTAAATACCATTTTTGAAAGTTATAAATACCGTTTGTCAATAATGCCTGAAAGTTCATCAGGGTGGGGTTTTCCGGAATCAAATGCCATGGAAATTTCATGACCTCTCCGCTTACCTTAAAGGAAGAGGAGATCATGAACAGGAATGGAAAATTAGATGCCAGCCCGATCAACAGGATAAAAACTGTAAGTGCTATCTTTAAACTTTTCTTTTTGCTTGTCATTGATGATCCCTCCCTTAATAATTAACCCATTTTTTCTGTCCGCGCCACTGGATCAGCGTTACGATCATGACCAGTGCAAACATGACGAAAGCCATTGCACTTGCCAGACTGGTTTCATATTTTGTAAATGCAGTACGGACAATATTTACGGACATAACGGTAGTCGCCTGTCCCGGACCTCCCTCAGTAAGAGCCTGTATACAGGTAAAGTTCTGGAAGGAACCGATAATGGAGCTGATTACCAGGAAAAAGGTGGTGGGGGAAATCATAGGTATGATGATATTGCGGATCCGCTGCCATTTTGTTGCCCCGTCAATCTGCGCCGCTTCCAGCAGCTCAGCCGGCACCTCCTGCAGCGCTCCAAGATAAACCACCATGTTAAGGCCAACGCCTTTCCATACGGAAATCATAGCCACCGTAGGAAGAGCCAGCTTTAAATTCAGTAAAAGTAAGGGCGGATCAAATCCCATATTTCTTAAAGCAACAATCACAGGACTGTTATTTCCAAGCAGCACCTTAAAGATTACGGCCACTGCCACCATGTTGGATACATAAGGCATGAATACCAGGGAACGCATGGCCTTTTTCATATAGACCCCGTTATTTAACATAAATGCCAGCACAAATCCAAGGATCATGATAAGAGGCACATATACCAGGGAATATTGGAAGGTTCTTATGAGGGATTCCATAATCTCCTTGTTGGTGAATACCTTTATAAAGTTTTGAAGCCCTACAAATTTAAGATTGTCTAACCTTGTAATATATTTCATGTTTAAAAACGACATCACAATTGCGATTACAAAAGGAATGCCGGTGAAAACAGTGAAAAAAATCAGGTAGGGCGAAATAAACAGCCACCCATACCTGTTCTCTTTTTTCTGGGCTATGGATGTCTTTTCTTTTGTTTTTAATACTGGTGCTTTTTCCTTGCTCATGGGCCTGCCTCCCGCTTTTTATTTTAGGTAGAAAGGCTCATAGGAATAAAAACCTTTCTCTTACTTCTATTCTAACGGATTTTTTCCCAATAAACATAGGTCGATTTTTGTATTTGTTGGTTATTTTCGATTTTTAAGCTGTTTTATTTACTTTTCCTGAATTGGATATTCGCAATCCGCTTCCCTGCTTGATGAGGTTAAATTACCGTGTTCATCAATATCCTCCACGGTAATTCTTGGGATCCGTATAACGGTCAGGGTTCCTGCATCCTTTTTGCTGTAGATGGAAACAGCCCGGTCCACTCCAAAGTACAGCTTGATCCTGGATTCCACACTGTGAAGTCCGATTCCGCTGCTGCGCCGGTTCTGCTCCTCCTCATCCTTTCCTGCTTTTCCAAACCGGATCTGATCCCGTATTTCCCTTAATTTCTCCTTGTCCATGCCACGTCCATTATCCATAACTTTTATCACGACCCATTGGCCTTTTTCCTTGACCGTAAGATGGATCATCATGGGCTGCTTTAAACCTGTCATACCGTACAGGAAGGAATTTTCCACCACTGGCTGCATAATTATTTTTAAGGAAAACAGTTCATGGATCTGCCGCATATCCGTCCGAAGATCGAATTCAAACTCATCCTTATAACGGTTTTTCTGAATCTTTACGTAAGCCATAAGATGTTCGATCTCATGTTCCATTGGGACGATGACCTGTCCTCCGCTTATGGATAAGCGGTACATTCTTCCTAGAGAAGCAGCTGTCCTGCCAATGTCCGGCCTTCCTGCCTCATTGGACATCCATACGATATTTTCCAGGGTATTATAGAGAAAATGGGGATTGATCTGGCTCATGAGCACTTCCAGCTCCAGCTCCTTTTTCTTCCGGTCAGACTGCAGCCCTTCAATGATATGGGTATTGATCCGTTCCAGCATGGAATTGTAATAGCGGATCATATCCCCCACTTCATTTTTCTGTTTTACCTCAACATAGGCGTTTAAATTTCCTCCGTACACCTCTTTCATGGAGGCGTTAAGCTTTCCAATGGGGTCCATGAAGCTTTTGTATAAATATAGTATCATCATGGCACAAAAGCCCACGCATGCCACCATGACCAGGAAGATCCTGTAGTAGAGCACATCCACTTCCCTTGTGACCGATTTTATGGGAACTACCATAACGATCTTCCAGTCATTTACGTCGGAAGCCTTTACCTGGATCATCTGATTTCCGAAAGCTTCCCATCCTTCTTTTAAATTTCCCGTCTGATCCAGGATCTTTCCTTTCAGCTTTTCTGAAATCTCTCCTGCCGCAACAGCCTTTTCATTGCTGGAGGAAATCAGTTTGCCATCTTCTGTGATCACGTAGATATCACCTGGAATGGATTTTGCCAGTTCCGCATACTGATCATAGATATCCTTCTCTTTTAAGGCAAACAGCTGCACATATTCATATCTTCCCTTTTTCCAGGAATAGATCCTTCGAATGCCCATCACGGCCTTCCTGGCCCGGACCTCCCCTGGCACGTCACTGAGAAGGAAGTTGTCCTGAAGAGGATACCAGCGGAATTTCATCAGGAGGTCGGGGTCCTCAATGTTCATGGCCCGCAGTTTATGAATCACCTCTTCTGTATCATTATTGGGGTCCAGAAAATTAAATAATTCTCCTTTGTACGTATAGATGGCGCTGATCCTCACCCGCTGGTTCAGCATATCATAGGCTCCGAAAATGTTGCTGTAAATCCTTACAATGTCAAGCTTTTTATACAACTGTTCCTGTGGGGAATATTCTTTTTCAATGTATTCATCAAGCTGGTCATTGGCTGCAAAATTGTCGGAAACGCTGTAAATATCCTGAAGCTTTGCATCAATCTTATTGGCAATATCCGTGACCCGGCCCTGAGTCGTGCGCATGTACTCCTGTCTCATAACCTTTCGCGTATGCCAGAACAGTATGGTTATGATCATAATAACCGGGATAAGCACCTGGAGAATGCCGTACAGCATCCTGCGCTTTAATCCGATATTTCTTTTCTTTGCCTGCCCCTTTCCCTTATTCATTTTCATTGTTTTTTTCTGCACTTCCTCCCTCCGGCTGGATAATGTTCCGGTACTCTTTCGGACTTATCCCGTACTTTTTCTTAAACAGCTTAATATAGTTGGATACATCGGCCCAGCCCATTTCCTCGGAAATTTCATAGATCTTCCTTGCAGGATCCGCAAGAAGCTTCTTGCTTTTTTCCAGTCTCTTTGTAATGATGTAATCGCTGAAATTACACCCGAATTCATTTTTAAATATTTTGGAAATATAGGCAGAATTCTTATGCACCTTTGACCCCACGTATTCCAGGGAAATCTGATTGGAATCGTATTCCTCATCCACAATCTCCCTGATCTTCTGGGCAAGGCTGCTCTGGCTCTTCCATTCTCCCTTCATATCCGCCATTTCCTTTGAAACCTCCCGAAGGATCCGGGATAAAAATTCTTTTTTCTCATGAAGGCTTTTTAAGGGATAAATGCCGGTATAGGTGCAGTCCAGCTTTTTCATCACTTTTTCCAGCCGGACGCCATAGCGCAGTAATGCCCGGGACAAATTAAACAGCAGCTCAAGGCTTAAGCGGTTAATGTAATCATAATCCAGAATCACCTTTCCCTTGAATTCAGAAAAAATCCCATTTAAAATTTCCTCTGCCTTATTTTCTTCCTGTTCCATGATTTCCTTTAAAATCTGGCCCGTATCAAAGGAAACCGCATAGTAATCAAAATCTGCTTCCTGTATCTCCTTATAGGTCATGACCAGGTTCTTTCCCTCGCTGTAAATCTTCTGGCTGGCACAGCATTTTGCCTGTTCATAGCACTGGGGAAGCATCTGGAAATCTGTATAAAAATTGCTGATACCGGCATAAATGGGAATGCCGCTCTCCTGTAAGACTACCTCTGCCATTTCCCTGACATAAGAATACAGTTCCTCTTCCTGGGGTTCTTCTCCAGCGCTTAAAATCCCGGTTATCTTTTCCTCAAAATTCAGGACATAGGTTCCGGCAATCCCTTCTTTTGAAAACTTCTCGTTTAATATCTTCTCTACCTTCATCTGATCCTGATAAAAGGCGTTTTTATCTTCCGTATTTGGCACATCCGGATGGATCAGTATCACACCGTACCAGTTTTCTCCCTTGCGGAAGAATTCTTCCTCCATCTCTTCCTCATGGTAGCCATATCCCTTGATCAAAGCGTTGAATGTTCTTCTAAGCTTTAAGCCTCTGCTCTCTTCATAGGCTGACTTTAATTCTCTTTCTTCTAATTCCTTTTTTCCTTCCTCATCAAGACGTTCTTTTATTTTCCGGAAGGTCACTTCAAATTCATCAAGGTCCGTGGGCTTTAGTAAGTATTCCATGACCCGGTTTTTAATGGACATCTGCAAATATTCAAAATCATTGTATCCGCTTAGAATAATGATCTTGATTTCCGGGTAATGCTGGCTTAAATGCTGCATCAGCTCCACCCCATCCATTTCCGGCATCCGGATATCGGAAAGCACCACATGGGGTTTGTCCTTTTCGATTTGTTCCAGCGCCTCTATTCCATTGCCGCAGACGCCGCTGATAACAAATCCCCACTTTTCCCATTCAATGCTGTTTGCGATTCCGTATGCAATTGACTTTTCATCTTCCACTATCAGTAGTTTATACATTTCAGACCTCCATCCCGCCATATTATATAACAAACTTCTTTATTTACTCAAGCTTCTTTTCCCTTTGCCTGCCGGTTCTGCCTTTTTACTGTTTTTAACCGTTAAAAAAACCGCTGTGCTGCAGCTTTGGTAAGCCATTGCACAACGATTTTGATTCATTTTTTCACCACAACCGGGATTCCGGCAACCACCTCAATCACCACATCGGAAACTTCTGCTATTTTCTGGTTGATCCCGCCAAGAACCTTCCGGTAAGCCATGGTCTCACTGCTGTAGCTGTCCCCATCGGAAAAAACCTCATTTGTTACGATGATAATATGTTCAGCCTTTTCCTTTATTTTCCCGATTCCTTCCAAAATCTCCGCAGCCGCCAAGGCGCCTTCCATACATGGGGCTTCCCCCTCTTCCCCAAGACCAAAAAGCTCATTGGATACCAGATTTGACATGCATTCTAAAAGAACCACGATCGGCTGCCCGTTTATGTCCAGCTTCAGTCCCTTTAAATTGCGGTAGCATTCTATGGTTTCAAACTGTTTTTTTGCCCTCATCTGTCTGTGGCGTTCAATTCTGCGCCTGCATTCCTCATCCCATGGTTTCATGGTGGCAATATAAATCCGCCTCCCCTGTCCCAGGCTCATCACCAGGCTTTCCGCATATTCTGATTTTCCGCTTCCGCTTCCGCCAATAACCAGAGTGATCATTACACGCCTCCCATGGGCTTATATGCCTCAATCTGTATGTCTTCAAAGGAGCTCATTGTATTATAAACACCAGCCGCCATATGAAGAAGAGGTATTGCTGCCACGGCTCCGGTCCCCTCTCCCAGACACATTCCTGCCTGTATGAAGGGTTCAAGCCCCAGCTCATCAAGAAGCAGCCTGCCTGCAGGCTCTGCTGAAACATGGGAAGCCAGCATAAAGTTCCGGCAGCCAGGATAAATACGGTCAGCCAAAAGTGCGGCAACGGCAGAAATAAATCCATCCACCAGTACCGGTATCCGGTAAATGGCACCGCCTAAAAATACGCCGGTAAGCCCCGCCAGATCAAATCCTCCTACACTTGCAAGTATATCCACCGTATCCCGGCATACCGGGGCATATTGTTCTACCGCCTTTTTTATCACTTCAAGCTTCCGCCTTAAGCCCTCGTCATTTAAGCCTGCCCCTCTTCCGGTCAGTACTTCCGGGGCTTTTTTTAATAGAAGGGAGGCGACCGCGCTGCTGGTGGTGGTATTTCCGATTCCCATTTCTCCGGTAGCGATGAGCTGATAGCCTTTTTCTGCCAGTTCCTCCACCAGTTTCATGCCGGTTTCTATGGCCCGGACTGCCTCCTCCCGTTTCATGGCAGGTTCATTCCGGAAATTTTTTGTCCCGTAAGCGATCTTTCTGCAAAGAAGAGGGTGAGAAAAGCCGGAATTTAAATCTCTGGCAACCCCTATATCCACAGGGAATACATCCACCCCTGCCTGGTCTGCCATGATGCAGACGCTGCTGTTTCCATTTGTCATGTTCTCGGCCACAAGAGCGGTCACTTCCCTGCCGGTCTGGGTGACTCCTTCCTCCACGATCCCATTGTCTGCGCAAAGAATGACAAGGGCCCGTTTCTCTATATCCACCTTTGAGGTTTCCCTTATGCCTGCAATCTTTATGATATCATCTTCCAGGACGCCTAAGCTATTAAGAGGCTTTGCTACCTGGGACCACCGTTTACGGGCTATTTCCATAGAGGAAGCGCTTAGGGTCCGGATCTGTGAAAGATATGTACTTAATTCTTCATTCATTGTTTGAAACCTTTCCAAGTCAAAGATTATTCTATTGTTTATTCTTCTCCTTCCCTTAACTCCCGGCAGGCCTCCACAAAACGCTTTGGCAATGCAGGGTTGGAAGGATAATAAAAGTGGGGAAAGCCTGCCAGTAAATTACGTTTCCCATGAACGCAGTCCCAGCTTTTTCTTCCGCCTGGTTTCTTTGCTTCCATACAGTCTCCATTATTGGTGCTGTCCCAATAATGAAATTCATGGCCACGGATGGACTCACCCTTTTTCAAGAATGGGATATCTGCTTTGGGAAATGCCTCAATATAGCCAAACCTGAGCAGGCGTTCTGCCCAGAATGCCTTTCCATGGATGATGCCGGCCATTGGATATGTTTCATGATCCTTTGTTTCCAGCTGGTCATGGAGATACAGGAATCCCCCGCATTCAGCCAGTATGGGAAGGCCGCGTTCTGACACCTGCCTTATGTCCCGGAGCATGGCTTCATTTTCCGACAGCTCCCGGCAATAAAGCTCCGGATAGCCTCCGCCAAGCAAAAGGCCGCGGATCCCGGACGGCAGCCTCTTATCATGGATCGGGCTAAAGGGTATGAGCTTTGCTCCCATTTCTTTAAGAAGCCTTAAATTCTCCTGATAATAAAAGCAGAAAGCCTCATCTAACGCCATTCCTATCAGTACTTCTCTTCCTATGGGCGCATCAGAAACCCGTCTCTTTAGTCCGGCCTGGGAAGGCGGTAAAGGCCTGGCATCCTGGGCCAGCTTAATCAGTCCATTGATGTCTATTGTGGTCTCCAGCTTCATGGCTAGCTGATTAAGCTGGTCTTTTAAGCCCTTTAATTCCCCCGGAAGCACCAGGCCTAAGTGACGGCTTCCCAAAGCCCCCTCCTTGCATTCCGGCAAATATCCGTAAACATGTACTCCCAGTTCTTCCATGGCCGGCTTCAGCCGTTCTGCCATAACAGAAGAGGTCCGGTTTAAGATCACGCCCTTTATATGGCTGTTTTCCTTGTATTCCAGAAAGCCCTTCACCACTGCTGCAAGGGACAGGCTGGCTCCCTTGCAGTCTAAAACCAGGACAACCGGCATATCCAGAGCACATGCCACCTCATAGGAGCTTGCCTCAGTGGTATCTCCTCCCACTCCGTCATAATACCCCATAACGCCTTCAATAACAGAAATTCCGGCTCCCCTTGCCTGGTCTGAAAACTGCTCTCTGACCTGCTCTTTATCCAGGAAAAAGGTATCCAGATTTCCCCCGTCAATGCCAAGCACATATTTATGAAACATGGGATCAATATAATCCGGGCCGCATTTAAAGGAACGGCAGGACAGCTTCCTTATAAGAAGCGCATTTAAAAGCCCGCAGGTCATCATGGTCTTTCCGCTGCCGCTTTTAGGGGCGGCAAGCATCAGCCTGGGATAGGAATTATTCAAGGTTGTTCCTCCCTTCCCCGCCAAAAGAAACCACATAGACCGGGTTCTGGCCCATCATCAGATGATAGTCTCCGGCCTGCCTCCCTTTCGATATCTGAACCTGTACGATTTCCGCAGGAACAGAATGGATTTTCTGCCAGGAAAGGATTTCTGCCAGGGACTCCAAGGCAATTACATTGATTACGATCCTGGCCTTTGGATTCTTCTTTAAAACCAGAGAAAGCACTTTATCCATGGTACCGGAGGTTCCTCCGATGAATACGTGGGAAGGGGCTTCAAGACCCCCTAATGCCTCTGGCGCAGCCCCCTCAACGATTTCCAGGCAGCTTGCCCTGAATCTTTCCTTATTGGCCTTTATAAGGTCAATGGCTTCCGCCTTTTTTTCAATTGCATAGACCCGGCCGTCTGTGAGATACCGGGACGCTTCTATGGATACGGAGCCGGTCCCGGCCCCTATATCATACAGGACGGAATCCGGTTCCAGCTCCAGCTTTGATATGGAAACAGCCCTTACCTCACTTTTCGTCATGGGCACATCTCCCCGGATAAACAGTTCATCTCTCATTCATTGCCTCCTAAGGACGTTTTTCTTTCAACCTTGCCTCTCTATCAATACAGCTGACAGCAGATCAAAATCCTGTTCTTCCAGTTCCTCCGGCGTTCCAACGGTTATGCGTTCATCCGGATAGGAAAGCCTCTCTCCTACGGACAGCCTGACCTTCTGAAGTCCCTGCTCCTTAAGAAGGCGGCACAGGCTTTTCACCGTATTGATACCGTCCAACAGGACAAATACCCTGGGATTAAGGGTCAATTCCTTTATGATGTCACAGGTCCGGCCATGAAGGCTCACAAGCCGAACATCCTCCCAGTCCGTTTTTAACCGGGAGCACAAGTAGGAAACCGATGATATCCCCGGAAAAACCACCGTGTCATATCTTTGGCAATATGGTTCCTGCCCCAATGCTTCTGCCATCTTTTTGGCCCCGCTGTAAAAGCCTGTATCACCGGAATACAGGATTCCGATTCTGGCAAACTCCTTATGCTCCTCAAGCCAGGGCAGGATGTCCCTGCTTGCATAAAAGGGAATTTTTACGGCATGGGGAATTGGGGAAGAAATGCCGGAGAGCACCCGCTCTGCTCCAAAGACCACATCACATTGCTGCAATTCCTTCCATGCCTTTACGGTCATCTGATCTTCTCCGCCCATGCCGGTTCCGATCAGGGATACTTTTCGCTTCCCATGCCGGGCATGAATCTCCGGCATTGCCTGAGACTGGAATTTCTCCTCTATATAATCGGATAAAAGCTTCTTTGCAGCCCTTACTGTAACTCCTTCTTCCTTTCCAGGACGTCCGATGACGACTGCCGTTATCCCGCAGTCTGCCGCTGCTTCCATTTTTTCCGGAAAGCCTCCTGCATTTCCTGCTTCTTTTGTCACAAGACAGCAAATGTCATACTGCCTTATCATAGCCCGGTTCATCTCGGCTGTAAAAGGACCTTGCATGGCAATTAAGTGTTTCCCCTTAAATCCCATCTGTTCGCAGGCAGAGATTACGGATATGCCGGGAAGGACTCTGGCAAAAACCCGTTCCTCCCAGGAATCCAGTCCGGTAAAGGCTGAAAGCTCCTTGCTTCCTGTTGTGACAAGAATATTTCCAGGTATTTCATGTAAGGCAAGAATTGCTTCCTTAAGGTCACAGACCCACAGGACCTTTCCTTCCCCCTGTTCTCCCGGCTTTCCCTCAGCAGAAGGCTCCCTTACGACCCTTATGCAGGAAGTTCCTGTCCCTTTGCAGGCGGAGCGTATGTTCTCGCTTGCCAGCGTGGCATAGGGGTGGGTAGCATCAAGTACAAGGGTGATGCCATTTTGTTTTATAAACCCTTCCATCTCATGGGCAGCCATGGGGCTTTCATGAATATGGAGATACTCACTTTCCAAAAGTACCGCTCTTCCATATCCTGTGGCCACACTGACCCATGCGTGTATTTTCTTTTCATGGCAGTACTCCGCCAGAATCCGGCCCTCCGTGGTGCCTCCGAAAATCAGAACCTTACACATTTTTGTATCCTCGCGGTGTTACCATTCTGCCATTAATCAATTTTGTCATGGAATTTCCTATATAAACGGTGGTAAACATATCTGTCTGGGTATCCTTTAGTGCTTCCAGGGTCATGACCGCCATTTCTTCCTCTTTCCTGCCAATATTTTTTACAAGGCCGCATATTGTTGACCGGCTTTTATATTCCATTACGATCTCACAGGCCCGTTTCAAATATCCGGCCCTCTTTTTACTGGAAGGATTATAAAGACAGATGACCATGTCTGCCTGGGCACAAGCCCTAAGCCTGTCTTCAATTAATTCCATGGGGGTGAGCAGATCGCTTAAGCTGATCACCGCAAAATCATGTCCCAGAGGGGCTCCCAGAACGGCTCCTCCGCTTAAGGCTGCAGTCACACCGGATATGATCTCAATCTCAAGGCCCTCTTCCTGCCGGGCCATTTGAAGGATCAATCCGCTCATGCCGTAAACACCTGAATCTCCGCTGCAGACCATTGCCGCGGTTTTCCCTTTTTTTGCTTCATCAATGGCCATCTGGCACCGGTCCTGTTCCCTGCGCATGGGCGTGGTAAGCATCTCCTTATGAGGGAAATGCTCCTTGATCAGATCTATGTATACAGTATACCCTACAATGACCTCACTTTCTTCCAGCGCCTTTATAGCCCTTATGGTCATATCCTCATAGGAACCCGGTCCGATCCCTACCACGTAAAGCTTTCCTGATTTTTTCATCATTTGCCTCCTATTGGATCAAGGGGATATGCTTGCATATCCAGCACCCAATCCCTGACAGCTACAGCTGCTGTTACTCCGTCTGCCGCCTGCTTTTTTACCAGAAGTTTGCCGCCTCCCAATTCCTTTGCACAGGCAAGGGCTGCCCGCTCGCATACATTATCAACTCCTGTGACCTGCTTTACAAAAGAAGAGGAAGAAAACTCCCCTTCCGTTTCCTCAAGCACGCCCGCTGAAAATGTATAAAACGGGATCCCTTTTGAAGCAGCAAACCGGCAGATTCCCTTTTCTTCCTTCTTTATATCAATGCTGGCACATGCGGCCAGTCCTTCCGTAGATAAGTTCCATTCCTTGAAAACCTGGTTAATGACTCTTTCTATGGTCTCACCTGAAACCCCTTTTCTGCAGCCGATTCCCAGAACCAGAAGCCTTGGAACCAGCTTTAAGGACTCCATAAGGAACTCCTCCTGAGATTCCTCCTTTATGGTGATCCAAAGATTTGTCCCCCATGCCTCCCCTGGGACAAGCCCTGGAGGGAGCTTTCCTGAGACCGGAAAATCACAGTGAAACCCTACGTTTTCTCCCTTTAAGATGGCAGAGGAAATCACTTTCACCTTTTTTAATTCTGTAATGACCAGTCCCTGCTCCTTGGCAAATAAATCCACAGCAAAACTGCCATGGATGTCCGTTGCAGTGGTAATCACCGCCTGACCGCCCACCATTCCTGCCAGCCGCTCCGCCAGTTCATTGGCTCCTCCCAGGTGGCCGGATAAAAGAGAAATGGAGAATCTGCCCATATCATCCATGACCACCACGGCCGGATCCTCTGCCTTACTCCTTAGAAAGGGTGCAATTGCCCGGACAGCAATGCCTGCCGCTCCTATGAACACAATGCCTTCCTTCTGTAAAAATTGTTCCTTTGTCCATTCTGACAGGGATGTGGAAACAGGGATCATAAGATCCCCGCCAGGGCAGGACTTGCAAAGCCCTTCTGATCCATGGACTTCACAGGGCTGTCCGTCTTTTAAAAATTCTTTTAAAAGCTTTACGCCCAGCCTGGCTCCCGCCTCCGTAAAACAAATGATGGAAAGCTTCATCATTCCTCCCCCGTTCCCTTCCGGTATTCCGTAGTAAAAACCGGGTCATAAAGCTTGGAACGCTGGTAGCTGTCCTGGGCAACCGCATTGCCCACAAGAATCAGGGCTGTTTTCCTTATATTCTCCCGCCTGGCGCTTGCACTTAAGCTTTCCACCGTACAGACTATTGTCTTTTCGTCCTCCCAGGTGGCCTTGTATACAATGGCAGCAGGCGTATCCGGAAAATATCCACCTTTTATCAACTCTTCTGAAAGCTGATCCAGCATTCCGGTGCTTAAAAAAATCACCATAGTGGCTCCATGGGCTGCAAAGGAAGCGATGGATTCCCGCTCCGGCACAGGCGTCCTGCCTGCCATGCGGGTAATGATCACGCTTTGGCTCACACCTGGCAGGGTATATTCCATCTTAAGGGAAGAGGCTGCGCCGCAAAAAGAACTGACTCCCGGACATACTTCATAAGGGATTCCTCTTTCCTCCAGCTCATCCATCTGCTCCCTGATTGCACCATAAATGCAGGGATCGCCGGTATGGAGCCTTACCGTCATCTTGCCTTCCCGCTCTGCCTCCTCCATAACAGCAATCACTTCCTCAAGGGTCATTTTAGCACTGTCAAAAACCTGGCACTGGTCTTTTCTATATTCCAGAAGGGCCGGATTTACCAGGGAACCTGCATAAATGATCACATCTGCCCTGCCAAGCAGCTCCTTGCCCCTTATTGTAATTAAGTCCGGTGCTCCCGGACCTGCTCCTACGATATGTATCATAATTACCTCACAATCACCAAAGAATAATAGCCGGCATCCTCTGGAATCTCCTCCAGGGAACCATAGATCCGTTCATCCGGCATACCACAGTTTTCCACCATCACAACGCTGGCTCCACAGTCTTTTAATTCTCTTTTCACCGTTTCCATCTGTCTGCCTGCCTTCATAAGCACTTTTACACCCGGAAGCTTTAAGGCATCCCTTACCTGGTAAGAGGCCGGTATGATATGAAGCTCCTCTGCCCCTGATACAAGAGAGATTCCAAGCCTTGCCGCCACGGCGCAAAAGGATGGGATTCCGCTTTCTAAGCGGGTGTCATAGCCTTCCTTCCAAAGCCGTTCCATAAGATAGGCAAAGGTGGAATAAATGCTTACATCTCCAAGGGTGATAAATCCCACATCCTCCCCCTTCTCCAGATACTCCATTACCGTCCTTGCCGCCAGATCATGGCTTTCCTTAAGCACATTTTCATCCTTTGTCATGGGCATGTGCAGATAAAGGCATTCCTTTTCTTCAATTTCCGGTACCGCCTGCCTTGCGATCTGATACGCTGTACACTGTTCTTTATTTTTATGGGGAATGGCAATGACCTTTAATTCCCTGATCCTTTTTACCGCCTTTAATGTCATAAGCTCCGGATCTCCCGGACCTACTCCGATCCCGTACATGATTCCAGCCATTGTTTATTCCTCCCGTTTTTTCTGTCCGGCCGCTGCCCCGGAAAACAATCCGATAAGTTCCATTGCTCCCCGGCTCATTCCCAGTATACCGTACATCGTGGAAAATGTCACCAGTTCTACCTTTCTCCCGCCTGACCAGAGGGTCATATATCTCTGGATCCTGTCTACAGCCTCTTCCATGACAGGCTCTAAAATACCGCAGCTTTTAAGGATTCCTGCGGCCTCCTCCGTGGTATTGGCTGTCAATATCTTATCTTTTAATCCGTCTCTGTCCTCTGAGAAAGGGACAGTACATTCCCACAATATTTCCATACGGCGGTCCCCATATTTTGAATGGGTATTGGGTACGCCTCCTGCAGTCTTAATTAGTTTCCCTATATGCCCTGCAAACAGGATCTGGTCAAATCCTTCTTCACCTGCCGCTTTTAAAGCTTCCCCTATAAAATTGCTGCAGATCACCCCAGCCTTTAGGTCAAGTCCAAGTGTTTCCTGGATAAAAGCCTCTCCATAATTTCCCGGAACCAGGATCACCCGTTTCAGCCCTGCCACTGCCCTCATATGCAATTCTAAGCGTATGGTGGCAATCAGCGCCTCTTCGCTCATGGGCTTTACGATTCCTGTTGTCCCCAGTATGGAAAGGCCACCTTCAATTCCCAGCCTGGAATTAAAGGTTTTTTCCGCCAGTTTTTTTCCTTCCGGAATCCAGATGGTGATTGTTAAAGAACCATCAAAGTCGGCTTCTCTCCTGGCTTCCTCCACCCCCCGGAATATCATGTCACGGGGAACCGGGTTAATGGCCGGCATGCCTACAGGACAGGATAATCCCGGCCTTGTCACCCAGCCGATTCCTTCGCCGGCAGTGAGGAAAAGAGGGCCTTTCCCCTCCTCTCCGTCCCTGCGGTAGATCCCGGCAGCCTGCTCTACTTCCTTTTCATCAGAATACTTAACGGCAGCAAACACCATGGCCTGATGTGTCACATCCGGGTCATCTCCTGCATCCTTTTTAACAGCGCATTCTGCCTTATCCTGTTTTATGATAACATGAAAAACAGGAAGATCAGCCGACCTTCCTTTAGGCATCATAAGCTTCATATGTTGTAATTCACGCCCGGTCAACAGCATGACCGCCGCTGCTTTGGCAGCAACAGCGGCACAGGTTCCCGTAGTGAATCCGCTTCTTAATTCCTTTTTCTCCATCTTCCTGCATCTTTCCTGCCCATGCTTTCCGGGCATCAGGAGGGTACTTGCTGTTTCCTCTTTGAGGTACATTATAAAATATTTTCCCCTTTGGTGCAAGAAAATTCCTGAGTTTTCATTTTCCTCTTTGTTTCCCTATGCTTCTTCACCCTTTGACAGGGCTTCGTTCTTCATTTCTCTTTTTCTTTTTGTAATCAGGCCTCCGATCCGGCCGCTTTCCTTTGCGCTCAGGCTGCGCCATCCGCTCTGTATTACCTTATCACCAAGACCAAGCTCAGTGGCAATCTCAAATTTAAGTACTTCCTCCGGCTTCATATTGCGAGGATCAAATGGTTCGTTTTTCTTTACCTTTGGCATTTTCTGCATCTCCTTTTCTTAAATCTAAAGAGAGTATGCCCCCTGCCAGGAGAATTAAACGTATATTTATTCCAGTATTTTCAAAAAAACGGGCTGCAGCGGAACTCTGGTCCGCTGCAGCCTGTTTTTTCTGCTTTCTGCCTTTGAAAATCTCTTTTTATCTTCTGGGAATGATGATTGCCGCAATAAAATAGGCCACAATGCCCGGGCCTGAGCAAGCCAGCACTGCCCACAAAAGCCGGATAAGAGTAGAATCCACGTTAAAATATTCTGCAACTCCGCCACATACACCGCAAAGCATTTTGTCTGTATCAGAACGGTATAATTTTTTCTGATTGTCTTCCATTTTTGTATCTCCTTTCTGTCCTTTGACCTGTAAATTCTAAAATTATATTATAATTCATTCATAAAATCCACCTGTATGGCTCCTGTTTTGCATTCCAGTTCCATATCTTTTCCGGCCCCGTTATCCGTCTGCTTTCTGCCCTTTAAGGCCGCACTGCCTTCATCTGCGATCTTTACGGCTCCCATACTGCACTTGATATCGTAATTATAATCTTCCTTTTTTCCTGCAAGTTCAAGCCTTATGGCACCCACCTGGCATTCCGCTTCAATGTCACCGGAAGTTGTTCCGGAAAACTCCACAGCGCCTGCATTGCATTTCACGTAAAGGTTTCCCACGCTGCCACTGTCGATTTTTACGGCGCCCACCTGTGCTTCAATATTCAATTCTTCCGCGGACAGTACCCGGGCCATCATAGCCGGACCGGAACCCTCCCCGCCTAAAAACCGGTTTGAATGAACGGATTTTAATTCAACCTCGGAAATACGGTAATCCTTTGGTACCTGGACCGTAAAAATCAGTTCCGGGCCTTCCCTTCTTTCCCAGCCATCATATTCCTGAAGCTCCAGATCACCATTATCTTCGTATAAGTTAAAACAGGTTTTATCTCTGTTGCAAAAAACCTTTACTTCACTTCCCTTGGGACCCTCCACAAAAATAACATTTCCTGACCGTATTACTATATCCAGTTTTTTTACTTCCGGAGAAGAAAAAATTTCCTGTCCCTTTTCTTCCTTATTAGAAACTTCGGGAATGTAAATATCGTCAAAATCTACCCCTTCCCAGAAACCATCCAGGTTAACTCCTGATATCTCTCTTCTCCACTCAAGGGCTCTTTGGGGTACTATTTCACTTAAACTTCCTCCAAGCACAGCGGATACGGCTGAAATTCCCCCGCCGATCAGAACGCAGGCACTTCCGGCGATCAAACATATCTTTACAAACCTCTTCATAAACGGCCTCTCCTTCCGTGAAATAATCTGCTAAGGACGTTTACACAGCTCCTGAAAAGAAATGGAAGAAAGCTTCCATAAAAAGCACTGCAGACAGCCAGGGCAATCAGTCCCAGGCCAAGAAGCAAAATTCCCAGTCCTAAAAGCAGGGCTCCGCTTAAGGGATGAATCACCATAGAGACAACACCGGCTAAGATCATACAGACCCCGGCCGCAAGAAAGGCAAAGGTCAGAGCTCCGACTCCAACGACTGCTGCCACAAGGCAGCCAAAAATTCCTCCTATCAATCCTGCAAGACCGCCTCCTATTCCCAGCAGCATAGGCGAAGCTGCAATAATTAAAATGATCCATAAAACAGTTTTCGCCGTCTTATTCCCATCCATGCCCCTTCTTCGCCCGCCATGTTTTTTATCCGGTCCTTGGTGACCGTTCCGGTTATCATCGGATACCTCAGGAAGATCATACCGCTTTGCCATCTGGTAATTTGGATCTTTAAACCGTTCATCCTGATAACCGGTCTCCGTGAATTCTCCCCCATCCTTTAAATTTCCGGATATGTCCGAGCGGATAATGGCCGCTATGCGCTCAGGGCTTACAAACTCCCTGATTACCTTTTCTTCATTTTCCGGACCTGCTTCTTCCAGGTAATCCCTGTAATATCCGATGGCATCCGCCTTTTCATTATCTGGAATATCCGAAAGCAGATATTCCAGCTCTCTCATAAACTCATCCCTGCTCATATATGTGCCTCCTCAAAAATCCGGGATATCTTCTGGGAGTAGCTTTCCCACTCGCCTCTATAGAGATTCAATTGAACTCTTCCCTTTTCCGTAATTCTATAATATCTTCGGTTTCTTCCGTCAAATGCCAGATCATAAACCTCCAGACACTCTTCCTTCTGCAATCTTCGGAGTACCGGATAAAGGGTTGATTCTGAAATCTCAATGACGTTTCTCACGTCTTGCGTGATTTTATAACCATAGGTACCCTCCTGATCCCTTGACACTATCGCAAGGACAATGGCGTCCAATAATGCTGCTCCTGTGTTAAAAACCATGTTCCCACTCCTATCCTTATTCTTGCCTACGTTTTCTGGGCATACAGGTATACCCGAAGGGTGTATTCCTGATACTTAAAAAACCCTGTTATGCTTCATCCTTTGGCGCCTGGGGTATGATGACCGCAGCAATGATGTAGAGAACCAGACTTCCTCCCACCAGGGAAAACCCCATGAACGAACGGAACAAATGGCGCCATGACTGAAGAAACATCAAAAGAACCCAAATCAGCCTTATCATAACAGGATCTACCTGAAAATATTCTCCAATGCCACCGCATACACCGCAGAGGACTCTGTTCTTTACAGACCGGTACAAACGTTTTGGTTCCACGATTGCCCACCTTCCTTTCTTCTATTGAACTGATATATAATATTGTTTTATTCTCTATATTATACATCGTATAATATTATTATATGCGATATAATATTACTTGTCAACACCTATTAAATTTTTTTAACCTCCCCTTCGGAGAAACTAAAAAATGAATGCATTCAAGCATTTCAGCTTGAACGCATCCATTATGATTTCCCTATCCTGTTTCCAAAAACAATCCGTCACCGTATCTGGGAGATCCGGTTTACTACATCAATGTATTCAATGCAATACATCTGATAAACCGTCATAGCGGCCGCCCGGAAGCGCACCTGCTCCTTCCCACTTAACTCCGTGACAACACAGCCGGCCTTTATCAGCCGCTCCCTGTCACTCTGTTCACGTATCTCCCACAGCCTTCTTTCATACCTGGCGGACTCTTCTGCACAGGCCGAAATGATTTCCCTGTCCGCCTCGCTTAACTTCTCCCAGGTAGCCTGAGAGGCAAGCTGCATCTCAGGGATCCGGCTGTGGGCATCCAGGGTGATGTATTTCGCCACCTCATAATGCCTCATAGTTTCATAGGAAGGCCAGTTGTTTTCCGCACCATCAATGCTTTTGGTCTCCAGAGCCGCATATACTTCGGAATAAGCCAATGGCACTGCCCTGGCTCCCAAAGCCTCCACCATAGCCGACATCATGTCGGAATTGGCAACGCGAATGCGCATTTTTTTCATATCCTCCATACGTTCTATGGGACCTGAGGAGTTATAAAAATGCCTGGCGCCTGCATCATACCAGGAAAGAGCCACCAGACCGCTTCCTTTAAGCTCCTTCTTAAATTCCTCTCCGATCTCCCCGTCCAACACCTTCCACATATGCGTTTCATCCCGATACAGATAAGGAAGCTGCAGTACATTAAACTTTGGTTTTATATCGGTCAGCATCATAACCGAAGCCCGGGCAAAATCGATCCCGCCATATTGCAGCTGCTCCACCACTTCATTTTCGTTCCCCATTTCACCGCCTGCAAACACATTGATCCTGATTCTTCCGGAAGTCTTTTCCTGCACCAGCTCCGCAAATTTTCTTGCACCCTGTACCGTGGGGTAATCCTCTGGCTGGTTATCCGCATAGGAAAACACATATTCCGGTGCCTCCTTCCGGCTCCCCATTAAAAGGGCGTTCCCCTGATTTCCTGATTTCAGGAGAACGAAAAAAAAGCAAGCGGCAGCTGCCGCAAAAAAGAACCAGGCCACCCTTTTTACAATCTGTTTGTTCATTCCTTCTACCCCCAAAACGCCTCCCCTAGGCACAGAGGAAGCGTTTGATACTTATATGATTTTTAAATTATGGATTGATGATGCTCTGTACCTCAGGGTCATCCACATTTTCAGTGTTTACCAGGATAACGCCTGTATCCACAGTCTTTTCTCTAACCTGGTTTCCGTCGGACAGCTCAAGAGCTGTTTTTACGCCGTCATATCCCATGTAAAACTGGCGCTGTACTACAGAAGACACATCGTATTCGCCGCTGCGGATCATGGTTTCAATTTCCGCAGAGAAATCAAATCCAACCATGGAGATGTCGGTGCGTCCGGTTTCTGTAAGGCCGGTTACAAAGCCTACGGTAGAACCGTTGTTAGGACCAAATACTGCCTTTAAGTTCGGATATGTAGTGATAAAGTCCTGGCAAAAGCCTACTGCCTTGCTGATATCCCCATCGTTTACCTTAATATCGTTGCTTAAAACCTGCCATTTTTCAGGTGCATTATCATTCCAGTACTCATTAAAGCCCTTAACGCGGTCATTGATGGTCTGGGAACCGGTAGAGCCAACCTGAATGGCGACCTGGGCATCTTCTGTTTCAGAAACTCCCTGATCTTTCATTCTGCGGATCAGTTCCTCAGCAGCAACCTTTCCGGCTTCCACGTTGTTGGTCAGAAGAGCTGCGCTGTAGTTTTCGCTGTTGATCACCGTATCCACCAGAACTACAGGGATACCTGAATTATACGCCTCTGTAATAGGAGCGTCAAGAGATACACTGTCAAGAGGAGCAATAACGATTCCATCTGCCTGTGCGGAAACTGCATTCTGCAGCAGGGTAAGCTGGCCTTCGATATCTGACTCCAGAGCGGTTCCTACCACCACTACGTTGCAGCCCAGTTCCTTACCAGCCTGTTCTGCGCCGGCCTGAAGCACGCTCCAGTACTGGTTTCCCAAAACCTTTACAATTACGTAAATGGTTTTGTCGCCTTTTGCCTTTTCACCTTTGGCTGAATCTTTCGATTCCTCCGTCTTTTCAGCAGCTGCCCCCTGGCTGGATTCTGCTGCCGCGGTGGTAGCGCTGCTTGGCTGGCTTCCACAGCCGGTCAGACCGGCAACTGCCATAGCCGCTGCCAACAAAACTGCCGTTACTTTTCTCATTCTTATAACCCGCCTTTCTGCGAAAGGCACCGATGGGGTCATGAAACATTTCCAACTCCATCTTCCTTTCATCCTTTTTTCTTGTTATCCTCCTTTTGTAGGCAGCTGGCATAC
>JAISYJ010000035.1:0-11625 GCA_031270005.1 Hungatella sp.
CCGTGCTCTGTAGTATATTGCTATTCCATAACAAGATTTTAAATCAAAAAGAGGAGGGGCACAACAACTTTTTTCATGACTTGTTTGTGCCTTGAGCGAAGCGAAAGGAATGACAAAAAATATGGAATTATTATCGGATATCCCCAATACACTGTACCTTGATCTGGCCATTGTTTATTATGTCCTATGGGATACAGATGATTTAGGGCAGTCAGTTGTGCTCATCCATAATGCTCATTTGAAAAAATGGGGCGTGACAAAGGAAGAATTGCATCGTCTGGCAGAAGTAAATACGGAACGGCTGTGTCCGGCCAGTATCAGGACAATACAAGATGTGATGAATGATATGATTAAGGCTGTGCTGGGAGAGGAGGCAGGGGAGCTTTGCAATACTGATGAATTAGATGAAGGCGGGTTCCAAATGTTTGTATTAACGAATGAAAAGAGCTTTAATGGCGCTTGCTGTATCTTATATGAAGATCTTTTGCAAAAATTTGCGGAGAGGAAAAATGCGGATATTATCATACTCCCATCAAGTGTCCATGAAACGCTGCTAATTCCGGATTGGGGGGAGACCCCTTACGAAGAAATCAGCTCTATGGTCACTGAGATCAATCAAAGCGAAGTTTCGGAAGAGGACCGCTTATCTAACCAGATATATCGTTACTCCCGCTCCTCAGGGACGATTGATATTGTGTTCCATTCTGAAAAATGTCTGATAGAGAGAGCACCAGAAAAGAGCCGGTTAGGATGATTGTTTTTGTAAAGGAGTATTTTACTTCCTGCTCTCATAGATAATACAAAAACCTTTTTAAGGAGGAAGGTTCATGAAAGAAAAGCTTATAGCATATCTGCAGGAATTTGCTGCGGAAAACCGCTGGGATGATGATAAAGTACCGGAACAGTTTCGAGCAATATTTACCACTCTCTGCTTTGTCGGGGGTGTAGCTGCTGATACAAAAGAGGCTGATTATATTTTGCAGCTGATATTTCAGTCGGTGACGGAGGATAGCATCACCTATGATATGTTCCAGGATTTCATGCTGGAATTTGTAGTATAAAAAAGAAGGGGCCATGAGATTTTTCGCTGGTTTGCGGATATGCCCGCAAACCGCTATGGCTTCCTGGTCTTTTTTTATAAAAAATTCATTGTTTCATTGGGAAAAAATTATATAATATAGACAGGACATATAAAAACTCTTTGGAAATGAATTAAGTGCGTTAGCTTAAAGGAGCTGAAAGACATGGCAGGAGCTGCGAAAAAAGAATATGAAATTGAAAGAAAAAGCAAACAGCCGAATGTCAGGCATCTGGTAATGGAAGCAATCGATCAGGCGAAACAGGGAAAAACGAAAGATTTTAATGACGTGTGTGAAAGATTGGAGAAGAAATACACCCGTGCATAAGTATAAGATAACAATTACTGAACTGGCAGGACAGGACTTAGAGGAAATCGGCGATTATATTGCGTTTCAGTTAAAAGATCCACAGGCTACGATTGGGATGGCACGTGCGCTCCAAAAAGAAGTTAATTCTCTCGTTTTATATCCGGAACGCCATGAACTGGATGATGACTCTCTTTTGGCAGAATTAAATGTCAGAAGACATTATCATCAGAATTATAAGATTTATTATATGGTGCATGAACCTACGGATAGTATGGTTGCGCTACGAATTCTTCATATGCTTGTCGATAGCAGGGCAAAAATATATAAAATTTTTGGTATTTAAAATTTAGAACAGTGTGTTTGCTACAGTTGGAGTGGGATTCATTAGAGTCCTGCTCCGTTCTTTTATTCAGAGTTCTGAATAAATTCCGATCTTGCCAGTCAATTAAAACTTTAACGTTTATTTTTTGAAAAGGGGAAATCTTGTTTTTGCCATCCAAGTAGCATATAATGGTTGAAAGTAAATAATTAACTGGAAACCATCAAAAACTTCATCTATATAATTATTGCCAAATAATTAATTATAATATATTGAATATTCTGTTTAAAATGTCTGTATTAGGAGTATGGTGTTGTAATTTTAAAAATTAAATATTCAGAAAGGTTTGGTATTGTGATGACAAAAGTGCAATTAGAATATTGTCAAGAAATGAAAGA
Source organism: Hungatella sp. (assembly GCA_031270005.1). GTDB lineage: Bacteria > Bacillota > Clostridia > Lachnospirales > Lachnospiraceae > Lacrimispora. Next base: position 2,106 of record JAISYJ010000035.1, read on the forward strand.
AAGGCTTAAGAAGTATGATATTGTTGGCGAATGGGAAAATAGTGAAAAATCCAGGAAACAAAAAATTGATATAAATTTGAATGAACAAAAAACTGGTATAAAATCGAAAGAAAAGAAAAGTTATGTGATACCAGATAAACTAAAAAAGGACTGCGAGAACATATTTGGAATCAACTGGGAAGACAGCGCTGAAGAAATAGAGAAATTTTATAAGGAAAAAGAAAATGATACCAATCGAGCTTTTTTGCTATGGGAAAAGTTGTTGAGAAGATTAAGTGATCCGAGGGAAATGAATTTCCAACTTTTGGAAGCCTTATCCGGTAGAATAGATAATAATAGATTCGAAATTGGGATTCCCCGCAAGATAAGAGAAATATATAGTGATGTCTTAAAAGATGTTAATTATTTTTTGAGTGGGTCGAATTGGATTTATGAGAAAGATCTATGGAGAGCGTTGGCATATCATATATATATTAGTGAGTTTAAGATTGACGACAAAATTAAATATCAAAATGCTCCGTTGTATGAAAAAAAAGAATATCTTAATATACCAATTAATACACAGTTTGAATATAAAAAACAAAGTTTCTATATTTACCCGAACATAGGAGGAGGAATTTTAAATAAAATTTATTTAGATAAAAAGTTTGGAGAAGTTTTTCTGAAAAACCAAAAAGCATTTGACGATGAGGGCAGATATACTGGAAAGGAAAAGGGTACTAATTTTATAACTTTAAGGCAGGGCCTGGAGAATACTTTATCGGGGCATGTGGGAGCAGCGGATGCTTGGTTTTTAAAGAATGTATTTGATCCGGAATTTCTTGTTGATATATATGAGACTTTGAAAGATAGTAAATTAATTAATTTTAATGATTATACTTTGATTTGGATTTTCTGTCATTGTAGTTGTCCAACTGTAAGGCTTTTGCTGTGGGAGGCATTTAAACCTTGCTATATTTATATCAGAAATTATTTGAAAAATGATATAGGTATAATGGATTTCTTTTTTGAAGAAGTGAAAAGGATAATCAGAGAAGTAAATAATAAATTTTGGTGTATGGAGAATTTTATCGCTTTTTTCTTCGACAAATATAAAATTTCCGGTGATGAGATTGAAAAGATGATTCCCGATTTAAAAGAGTCCTTTGAAAAAGGTGATGACTTCCCCTTTTTTTATAAGGATAAGCAGGAAGATAAGCATGATGAGCGGAGCATGGAGACGTATATAGATTATCTTCCGTCTGGTTCTGGGGTTGGTAACCAAAAGGAAGATCTTTGTATAAAAAAAGTTACATATGCAGTTATGTCTGCATTGCAGGAAATATGGACGGACAAACGGGAACAGACGCAGAAAGATATTAAAATATGCGATAATGTGTTTGAACTGCAGCAAAGCTATCAAGGCAGATTATTTAAGCATTATTTAAATCGAAGCAGAAAATTATATAAAACAACTTCTGGCTAAGCTAAGGATGAGTGTCTGTACTTTGCGTCAGAGAATCATTCTATACTGCAAAGAAGATAAGGGAACTGTTGAAACATTGTATCATTTAAACCGAAGGTGTGCATTTAAATCTAATATGTCTGTATAAATATGGAAAATCTCTTTCACAAGAAATGTGAAAGAGATTTTTAAATTTAAATATACCATATAATTCAAGCTATATCAACTACTTTCCAAAGAAAAGCAATGGTGGAAGTCAAATGCAAAGCGTGAAAAGGTGTGTAATAATGAAGCTATTGATCGAGAGGAAAGTTGTAGATCAAGATTAATCCTGTAGAAGCCTTATATAAGGTGTCTAGGAAAAATCCTGTAAAAGAAAGGAGATTTTTATTACATGGAAGTAGAATTTGGATACCTCGCTCCTTTAGCAGAGAGGGTGAGATCAGTAAAACCCCGTGGTCAAGCAATTTATGAGTTTATTGAACCGGAGAAGGTAAAAGCATACCTGCCTTTTGAACACCAGTTCGTAAGTAATTTACTGACTCAGAAGACGGTGCGTAATTGGGAAACTGGGGGATATTTTATAGCATCTCAGACCGGATCGGGAAAGTCAACGTTAATTATGGAAGTGATCGCGCCTGTAGCAATTAGTAGAGGAGCCAGAATCCTTCTTATTGTACCTCGAGTTGCACTGGCTATGCAGTACAAGAAGGAGATAGCCTCTGAGTACTGTCCTGAAGCACTGGATGAATTGCAGGAGGAAGGAATCCGAAAGCGGACAAACTGGGGCCCCTTTGATGTCTACGTCATGCAAAGCCTGGTAAAAAAACAAGAAAGGGAGGAGATTTGGAGAAAACGTGCTACATATGATTTTGTCCTAATGGATGAGGGGCATGTTTTCCTGTCTGATAGTGTCTTTGTTCCATTTACGTATGAGCTTTTTCGCTTTTTAGTATGCGAGGTAGGGAGAAACTGCAAAAGGGTGTACCTTACGGCTACGCCTGACATAATTCTGACGGAAGTGGCGGAGATGGAGTCGAAAATACCGGGGCGTCCATTGCCGGGAAGAAATTGGGCAGGTGATTTTAAAGAGGAGATTTATTTAACTTTGTATCAGTTTAAAGAAGATTATCGGTACTTGTCACCCCGTTTTTTTGAAAAGGAGGAAACGATACTGAAACGGCTTGAAGAGCTTCCCTCGAATGAGAAGGCTGTTATCTTCGTACGCTCAAAAAACCAAGGGCTAAGGCTGCAGAAGATTCTGGGAGGAGCGGAGAAAGCGGTCTATATGGATGCTGAAAACAAGATGACAATGGAAAGAGAGACCCTTTCTTCTATCATCAATGAACAGAGCTTCAAACCGCAGTTTTTAATCGCCACTCGCTTTTTAGATGTAGGCGTCAATTTGAAGGACTTGAAAATCAGGACAGTGGTACTCTTTCAGCGATTTAAGGAGGATATACTGCAAATGCTGGGCCGGAAACGGCTGACATCAGGGGAAACGGTAAACTTGTACTTGAAGGTTCCGACACGTAAAGAGGTTTTGGGAGAGATAGAGGAGATGGAAGAGGACTATCAGGCGATGATGCGAGCACAGAAAAGGTATGAAACCCGAACGGAGAACTGGAGTAATGAAATCCCTATGCCGCTGTTTCTTTATGAAAAAAATGGAAAAAGAGAGATTGGCTGCAATCATTTTAGCTATCGAATTAATGAATATCATCGCAGACAGCTGGAAGCGTATGTTGACGGTACAGAAGATGAGCTGGGATTCCGTCAGACATTCATAAGAACCGTATTAAGCTGGTTTCCTATGCATAAAGAGGCGGTGGACATAGAGAAAGAGGATAAGGCTCTATCTTCATTAGAAGAGGAATTGGATGCATTATTAGAATCATACCTCGGCCAGGAACTAGACAAAAAGGCTGCGTTGGAGCTATGTAACCATATCTTCTGTGTGATGAAAATATCTCGGCGTTCAGATCAAAAGGATAATCTAGGGCTTAGCTCGTTGAAGAAAGCGTTTGAACAATACGGAATTCGGTACGGGATTTTTAATCAAAGCCGAGGTGGGAAAGCAGGGATATGGGTGGTTCAGAAGGGAGAGTGGAAATAATGGAGGAGATAAGGGTTGTGCTACTGCCAGAAAAAACCGGATTATTTACTTCGTGGGATGCTTTAAATTCCACTATAAAAACCAGAGGAATCGACAGAATAATTTCTTTTGACAATGAAGTACGGGCCAAAAGGGCAATAAGAGCTTATTATTCCCCGGAACGCCTATTCCTCATGGACATAGATGATACAGGAGATATGCGTAAAAATCATATGTATGAGCTGCCGTCAAGCTGCATCGGAAAATTTGAGGAGACGGACAAGAAAAAGTCAGAAGAGGAGTGGGAAAATGGAGAGAAGTAGGTTGGTAAGTATACCGGAGTTTCAAAAGTATGCCGGAAATATAGGCCGTAACTCTGCTCTACGCCTTGCAAAGGAAGCGCAGATCAGGGTAAAGATAGGCAGAAGACTGCTGATTGATGTCCAAAAATTTGACGACTGGGTCTCTGAGAACGCAAACTAACTCAAACTAGAATGGAGGTGAGGAGGCTGCCTTTTAAATAAAAGGCAGCCTCGATAGTTAATGGCATTAGATAAAAATGGTAAAAAGCTGCCAAAAGGAATTATACAGAGAGCAGATGGGCTTTACATGGGAAGATTCCAGTACGAAGGAGAACTCTATCCGTCGATTTATGACCGTGACATGAAGGTTGTAGAAAAGAAGCTTAATGACCTACGGTATGAGGTAACCCATCAGATGTACACTCAAAGCAGTAAGGTGACTGTTTCGGAATGGTTTGATATTTGGCTCAAGGATTATCGTGGAATCAGAATTAAGCCGGGAACGAAGGAAGTCTATCAGAATACATTTAATGCACGCATTAAACCTGTTCTTGGTAAGAAAAAGATGACCAGCGTCCGTATGGATCAGATTCAAAAGCTGTATAACGATATGGCTGAAAAAAATTATGCGGAAGGTACTATAAAGTTAGTGGGTGTTGTTTTATACGGAATGTTTAAGCAGGCCGTGAAAACAGGACTGATTACAAAGAACCCTGCCGCAATGGCAACGATACCCAAGGCAAAGGAGAGGAAAGAGAGGATAGCTATGAATTTAGGGGAACAAAAACAGTTCCAGGATTACGCGATAAAATACAGTGAATATTACCGGATATTCCTCATTGCACTGTGCACCGGGATGAGAAATGGCGAGGTACGCGGGCTTTGCTGGTCGGATATGGATTTTGATAACAAGCTCATTCATGTAACAGGGACATTAAAATATGTAAAAGATCGCGGACATTATAAAGGCTCCCCTAAAACGAAAACCTCAAAGCGTGATATTCCCATGCTCGGGTTATGCTATGATCTCCTTAAAGAGCAGAGGGAGAAACAGGAGGAGCAGAAGAAGCTGGCGGGAAAGTGGTGGGAACCGTTAAAGGGATTGGAAGAGCTGGTTTTTACTTCTCCAGATGGGAAACCGGTCAGCCGTGAAAGGGTAACAAAAGAGCTGAATGAAATTATAAATAAGATGCATGAGGATCATCTTGATATGCCAGAATTTACCTTTCACACCTTAAGACATACCTTTGCAACAAGAGGGCTTGAACAGGGGATTTCCCTGAAAGTTATGCAGGTAATATTAGGTCACAAGGCATTGGCTATGACTGCAGATCTCTATTCCCACGTTCTCCCCACGACGAAAGCCAAGGAAATGGAAAAAATGGAGGACGTGTTTAAATAGGCCTTGATAACCGGAATTCTGGATGGTATACTATATCCGTCAATGCGGTCAGAGTATAAGGTTTAGAATACCGGTTTTTGCCTGTAACTGTGTAAAAACTGTGTAGAAAGGCTTCATACATAGACTTAATTGAATGAATAAGGCCGTGAACTTCCTTGTAAAATAAGGAAATTTCACAACAACGACCGGTGTGTTCGAGACCTTCCACACCTAAAACAAAACTAAAGGAGAAATGAATATGCATTACAAAACTTCAGAAAAGACCTATTTCATGGTTTTTTCAGCGGCGATTGCTGCAGTCTACACTGTGCTGACCATGATTTTTGCACCTGTCAGCTTCGGCCCCATCCAGTTTAGGATCTCAGAGATTCTTTGTATTCTGCCATTTTTCACTCCGGCAGCAATTCCTGGATTATTTATTGGGTGCTTTCTGTCAAATTTATTATGCGGAGCAGCTACCCTGGATGTGATTTTCGGAAGCCTTGCAACCCTGATCGGAGCTATCGGTTCCTATAAGCTTCGGAAAAACAAATGGCTGGTATGCCTCCCGCCGATTTTGGCAAATACCATTATCATCCCATGGGTTCTGCGGTACGCTTACGGCTCAGAGGATATCATCTGGTATGCTATGCTTACGGTTGGAGCAGGGGAAATTCTCGTGATTGGAGTTCTTGGAAACATACTGCTTGGCGTGCTGAACAGCTACAGGCATGTAATATTCGGGCGTTTTATGTCAGATAAATAATAGTCTCTGGAATTATACGGTGCCGCAGCATAGCTCCATGTATTTAAAAGCTACTTTTTGAGCTTGTTCAGGTGTTTTGTAATTAGCAGCCTGAATAAGCTTTCTTTGTTATAAATAGAAAAAATTCTATAAAAGTATTATTACAGAGAGTGTTTTCTTCCCTCATATCACAGAAATTAAAAGGCAGGTTACAATCGATATAAAAATTTTATCTAAATGTGAAAAAAGTTACCAAAATGTAACTGCCTTCGTTTATAATTATAACATAACATAAGGATGATGGTGGAAATTATGTCAAAAGGAAGAGTGAGTGTAGTTCGCGGTACCGACCGGTATATTACCGTGGCAGTGGATGAATGCAACGACTGGAGTATTAAGGGGGTTATGTTTCATTGCGATGAATCTCAGGGAATTCAATACGGCAGTATGCTGGAGATGATTTTAAATATGGACCGTATATTTGATTCCATGGGTTGTCCAAAGCAGACATTTCAAATGCGTCATTTTCCCGGGACCAATCCTCCTGATTTTGCAACAAGGATCAGTAAGGAGGAAGAACGAAGAGGAAAACGGAACACCTTCCGTATCTATGTACAATATCGTTACCACGCCAGCTGGCAGGGACTGATCCACTGGGAGGAAGGAGACCGGCAGGAATCGTTTGAAAGCACGCTGCAATTAATACTTTTAATGAACAAGATGTTAGGAAGAGATTTCCAGATGGGACAGGAAGGGGAATCATTGAATACCTTCCATGTAGCCATAGATGCTTATGATTCAGGGCAGATCCAGGGAAACTATCAAAATATACCTGCTGACTTAACAGAACGGCACGAAGCCATGGCTGATCTTGCAGGGACCCTGGGAAATTTTATGGAAGTCAAGATTTTAAAGGAAAGAATTCCAAAATATGGAATGCAATACGGTCGTCTGATTTCCAATGAGGTTTGTTCCATGTGCAGGACAGGCGGGCTAAAGGCAACCTTTTCAATTAAAATAATGTTTCGTGAGCATTCTACATGGCAGGGCATTATTTACTGGCGGGAAGGCAGGGGGGAACAGCCCTTCCGGAGCTTCAAGGAAATGCTTTACCTGATGGTATCTGCAGTAGGAATTCCAGGGGAAGGCAGTGGCAGCCTTGAGGAAGAGGTGGCGCCGATTGCCCTGGGGTCATAAGAACTGTGTCATAAAGTGCACTTTACAGAACATAAAATCTGTAAGGTGCATTTTTTTGATTGTAATTATATTGTAGATTTTCTCGGTGCTTTCTTATATAATAAAGAAGAAAGCAGTTGCCTTTACGAAAGAAAAGCGGTAAAAGTAAAGGAAGGCATTATTTATTACAGAAAACAAAATTAAGGATGGAAAAAGCATGTATCAAATTGATTTTCATAAACCAGAGGCAATTCATTTTATTGGAATAGGCGGAATCAGCATGAGCGGGCTGGCAGAAATTCTCATTGACGAGGGATTTACCGTTACCGGGTCAGATTCCCAGAAATCAGAGCTGACACGCCATTTAGAGACAAAGGGCGCAGCAATCGCATATGGCCAGCGGGCAGAAAATATTAAAGAAGGAATTGACGTGGTTGTCTATACCGCCGCCGTACATCCCGATAATCCGGAATTTGCACAGGCCAAAGAAAAAGGACTTCCAATACTCAGCCGTGCAGAACTTCTTGGACAGATGATGAAAAATTATGAGAATTCCATAGCCGTATCCGGAACTCACGGAAAGACCACCACCACATCTATGATCACTGAGATTCTTTTGGCAGCTGAAACAGACCCCACCATATCGGTAGGCGGAATTTTAAATTCCATTGGCGGCAATATCCGGGTGGGTGGCCCCAGGCTGTTTGTAACAGAAGCCTGCGAATATACCAATAGTTTTCTCTCCTTTTTCCCCACCATGGAGGTGATTCTGAACATAGAGGCTGATCATCTGGATTTCTTTAAAGATATTAAGGATATCCGTCATTCCTTCCGCCTGTTTGCTGAAAAGCTTCCCCAAACCGGCTCTCTGGTGATTAACAACGACATAGACAACAGGGAAGAGATCACACAGGGACTGCCATGCAACGTGATCACATTTGGCAAGAAGCCGGGAAGCAGATATCAGGCCGAAGCCATCCGTTTTGACGAATTGGCAAGGGCTACTTATGATTTAAAGGTGGATGGAAATGTTGTGGATACCGTAACGCTTGGCGTTCCGGGAGAGCATAATGTGTATAATTCCCTGGCAGCTGCGGCAGTCTGTACAGAGCTGGGAATTTCTGTAGAGCAGATTAAAAAGGGTTTGAAGCGTTTTACCGGCACCAACCGGCGTTTTGAAAAAAAGGGAGAGCTGTCCGGCATCACCATAATTGATGATTACGCCCACCATCCCCAGGAAATCAAGGCGACTCTTGAAACGGCAAAGCACTATCCTCATCAGAAGCTGTGGGTGGCATTCCAGCCTCATACCTATACCAGGACAAAGGCATTTCTGGACGAATTTGCAGAGGCACTGTCCCTGGCTGACGAGGTGATCCTGGCGGACATCTATGCGGCCCGCGAAGCAGACGATTTAGGCATCAGCTCTAAGGATATTGCGGAGAGAATCGAGAAAAGAGGTGTAAAATGCCACTATATTTCATCCTTTGATGAGATTGAGACATTTATTTTGGAAAATTGTATACACGGTGATTTGTTGATAACTATGGGGGCCGGAGACATAGTAAAAGTGGGGGAAAAGCTTTTAGGCTTATAGTTATCCACATTATCCACATAGTTTTCAACATTTTATGTTAAGAAGCTATGTGGATTTTTTAATTTACATAATTTATATTCTTACAATTTACAAAATCTCGGTTTTATCAGCAAATCGACATGATTTGGTGGAGAAATCCTAATTATGTATACCTGGTTTCCACATTATCCACATTATCCACAATTCATTTAGTGGATAACTGCACCTATTTTCTTTTAATGGGAGCTGTGGTATGATATTCACGAAGGCAATGAGCGGTGCGAAATAGGACATGGGAAGATTTTCGTTGTGCCTGCACATAAGAAAATCTTGTCATGGCCTATTTCATAGGGCGAATGCCCGTGAGCGAGAGAAGCCTGTGGCTTCTCTCGCTGCACTGCGGACTGGCGTTACAAAAAAGGTGAGGTTATGTCATTGAATATTAAAAGCAGTTTCAAGATCAGCGTTACGGTGATTTCCAATGAGTTCATTGATGAACATATGGCTGCGGCCAATGGAGAATATATAAAAGAATACTTATATTTGATGCGCCATGAAGGGGAAGAAATCACCGTTTCCATGATTGCGGATGCGTTAAACCATACAGAAGCGGATGTAGCCCGGGCTTTATCCTATTGGAAGAATGCCGGAGCCCTTAAAGAGTGCACACCAATAAAACAGACTGTATCCCCAGCGGCATCTGAGACAGCCTGTTCCGGAATAAGCGTAGAGAAACAGGGCCCCCCCCCGGCCGGCGGGGGCCGGGGGGGGGGGTGGCCGGGGGCGGGGGGCGGACTGGGG
>JAISYJ010000047.1:0-32462 GCA_031270005.1 Hungatella sp.
TGAAACACTCGCCAGATTGATGATTTCAATATCAATTACTTTTTGAGGTATCCATTTTTCCGGATGCTTGTTTTGGTGCGCCAAAATGAGGATTATCCCAATATTTTTTTCACGTTAACCTGCCGGGCTGGGTTTCAGTTCCCATTGTTTCTTATCTGTCGGATAAACTCCAGATGCCTGCCAGGATGTTAAACGATGCCGATGCCTGCGCCCTTGCCGAATGGAAGTATGGGGCCGGCAGAGGATCTCTTCACATGATATTCCTCACCTTTGGGACCGGCCTTGGCGCAGGGCTGATTTTAAATGGACGTTTATACACAGGTGCCTGCGGCATGGCAGGAGAAGTCGGTCATGTCCGCCTGAAAGAGGACGGACCGGTTGGATATGGCAAGGCGGGGAGCTTAGAAGGATTTTGCAGCGGCGGAGGAATCCGGCAAATGGCAATCGACAAAGCAAAACAGATGGAAAAGGAGGGGCAAAAGGCCTCCTTCCAGACTGGGGAAAAGGAGGATATCAAGGCAAAGGATGTGGCAGAGGCCGCAAAGGCAGGTCATATAGATGCCGTAGAATTATTAAAAGAGTCGGGAATGTATTTCGGAAGAGGATTATCCATGCTCATAGATATCCTGAATCCGGAGGTAATAGTAGCCGGCAGTATATACGCCAGAACCCACGAATTCATGGAAGTCTCCATGTGGGAGGAAATCAGCAGGGAGGCTCTTGCACCTTCCGCAGCTGCATGCAGAATCCTGCCTGCCCAGTTAGGGGAGAGGATCGGAGATTATGGAGCTGCTATGGCTGCGGTTTATGAATGATACTTTCTATATTTTTTTAAAAGAACGGTGACAACGGACAAGGAACATGGTAAAATAACGTTTGCGCCACCTGGAAAAAGCTGGAGCAATACGTGAACAAAGGATGAAATTTATGGAAACTGATATGACAAGAGGAAATCCTCTTTCCGTCATTTTAAAATTTACGCTTCCCCTTTTCCTTGGTAATATTTTCCAACAGCTCTATAATATGGTGGATACCATTGTTGTAGGCCGTTTTGTTGGGCCTGATGCGTTGGCTGCGGTTGGCTCTACGGGAACCATCATGTTTTTAGTCATTGGATTTTCTCAGGGAATGAGTACGGGATTTACGGTCCTCACCAGCCAGCGGTTTGGGGCGGGTGATGAAAAGGGGGCAAAGCATTCCGTAGCCAATGGCACCATCCTGTCCGTGTTTGTCATAATGATCATGACTGCCATAAGCCTTTTATTCATGAAGCCTCTGCTCCGGTTAATGAATACGCCTGATAACATTTTTGCAGATGCTTATACCTATATTTCGATCATTTGTATTGGTATTGTTGCCAATATATTTTATAACCTGTTTTCTTCCTTCTTGAGGGCAGTAGGAAACAGCCGGGTACCTCTCCTGTTTCTGGCGTTTTCCTCAGGATTGAATTTAGTATTAAACCTTCTTTTTGTTATCGTCTTTCAAATGGGAGTGGCAGGATCTGCATGGGCCACGAATGTATCACAGGGGATCTCTGCGGTTCTTTGCATTATATACATCTATAAGAAGGTCCCGGCTTTGGCTCCTGATAAGAACCAGTGGAAGCTTACCAGTGGGGATACAAGACATCAGCTTTCTGTGGGGATTCCCATGGCCCTCCAGTTTGGGATCACAGCTTCAGGAACCATAATCATGCAGTCAGCCATTAACTTATTCGGTTCAACGGCTGTTGCGGCGTATACGGCTGCCAACAAGTTTCAGAATCTTGTGGTCCAGGGGATGTTTGCCACGGGGCAGACTATGGCCACTTATTCCGGGCAGAACTACGGAAAAGGAGATATTAAAAGAATCCGTTATGGTGTGAAGATTGCGCTTAGGATAAGCAGTGTCTATTCTTTGCTCTGTTCCGCTGTCATCTGTCTGACGATCCCCTTTGCTTTAAGGCTGTTTTTTTCCGGGGATGTGGATATTACGACTATGCTGCCGTGGGCAAGAACCTATGTCTATCTGTGCGCTGCTTTTTATATTCCTTTGGGAACGATTTTCATATTCAGAAATACCATGCAGGGCTGCGGCTATGGCCTTCTTCCCATGATGGGCGGAGTTGCGGAGCTTGTGGCCAGGCTTGTGACTGCTGCTTTGGCCATGCGCTTACTCAGCTTTCCCTTATCCTGTGCCTGTGACCCTGCAGCTTGGGTCAGTGCTGCACTGTTTACGGGAATTTCCTATCTGTACGTTATGAAAAAGGTGGAAAAAAGCATGGTTTCCAGAAGCATTTAAATTTCTCAATATTATTATTGATTTATAGTATAATATTTAGTATATTATGTAATAGATTATCTTAGGCGATATGTGAAAGGAGAATCACGATGATAAAAGTAGCTGTTGACGCCATGGGCGGCGACTATGCACCGGTGGAGATGGTTGCCGGAGCCGTAGAGGCGGTAAACGCGAATCAAGAAGTCCAGGTTCTCTTAGTAGGGCAGGAGCAGATGGTATCGGAAGAGCTGAAGAAGCATACGTTTCGAAAGGATCAGATACAGATTGTGAATGCGTCAGAGGTAATCGAGACGGATGAACCTCCGGTTAACGCCATACGAAAGAAGAAAGATTCTTCCATCGTTGTGGGAATGGATCTGGTAAAACAAAGGCAAGCGGATGCTTTTGTATCGGCTGGCAGTTCGGGCGCTATACTGGTTGGCGGACAGGTGATTGTCGGACGGATAAGAGGGGTGGAACGACCACCGCTTGCACCGCTTATCCCAACGGAAAAAGGCGTTTCCCTGCTGATTGACTGCGGAGCCAATGTGGATGCGAGACCGTCCCATTTGGTACAGTTTGCCAGGATGGGATCCCTTTACATGGAGCATGTAGTGGGAATAAAGAATCCAAGAGTGGCTATCGTTAATATCGGCGTAGAAGAGGAAAAGGGAAATGCGCTTGTAAAAGAAACCTTTCCGCTGTTAAAGGAGTGCAAGGATATCCATTTTACCGGAAGCATTGAAGCCAGAGAGATTCCGCATGGCGGTGCAGATGTCATTGTTTGTGAGGCATTTGTAGGCAATGTAATCCTGAAGCTTTACGAAGGAGTAGGAGCAACCTTAATCGATAAGGTAAAACGCGGTATGATGGGAAGTTTAAGGAGCAAAATTGGAGCCCTGCTTGTAAAACCTGCTTTGAAGGAAAGCCTAAAATCATTTGATGCATCTCAGCACGGCGGAGCGCCGCTTCTGGGACTGAATGGCTTGGTTGTAAAAACCCATGGGAATTCAAAGGCAACAGAAGTGAAAAACTCCATACTTCAGTGCGTGACCTTCAAAGAACAGGGAATTAATGATAAGATAAGAGAAAGTCTTAAAAAGAATGATGAAAATCAAGAAAAAGAATGATGAAAATCGAGAATAGGAGAGAGGAAGGAAAAGAGATGGAATTTGAGAAGTTACAGAACATAATTGCAGAGGTGTTAAATATTGAGCCGGATGAGGTGTTCATGAACTCCACATTTGTGGATGACCTTGGCGCTGATTCCCTTGATGTGTTCCAGATCATTATGGGCATTGAGGAGGAATTTGATATTGAGATTCCAACAGAAGTGGCAGAAAACATCGTAAGTGTCAGTGATGCAGTAGAACAGATCAAGAATGCTTTAAATTAATAGATGTGGGTGCTGCCGGGGACTTTTTAGTCTGTCCGCAGCACCTTCTTTCATAATGAGAAGAGGTGTATGATGAGCAGGAAATTAAAAGAATTAGAGGAGCGTATCGGCTACCGTTTTTCGGACAGCCATCTCATGACACAGGCAATGACACACAGCTCCTATGCCAATGAACACCGGTTAAATAAGCTGGAATGCAACGAACGCCTGGAATTTTTGGGAGACTCTGTGCTGGAAGTGGTTTCCAGTGACTGTCTGTATCACAAGTATCCGGAAAGACCGGAGGGGGATTTGACAAAGATACGCGCCAGCATCGTCTGTGAACCGACTCTTGCCTATTGTGCAGAGGATATAAGGCTTGGAGAATACTTGCTTTTGGGCAAGGGGGAAGAAGCCACCGGAGGCAGAGGGCGTGCATCGATCGTATCTGATGCTATGGAAGCGTTGATTGGGGCCATTTATCTGGACGGTGGTTTTGCTAATGCAAAAGAGTTTATCCTTCGATTCATCATGAATGATCTGGAACATAAGCAGCTCTTTTATGATAGCAAGACTATCTTACAGGAGATCGTGCAGAGCAAGACGGACGAGCCCTTAAGCTATGTGCTTTTACGGGAAGAGGGACCGGATCATAACAAGGTATTTGAGTCTCAGGTCCTTATAGGCAAGGAGATAATCGGTCAGGGGACCGGACGGACAAAAAAAGCGGCGGAGCAGGTGGCTGCCTATCATGGGATTCTCAGTCTTAAGAATAAGGAAACACCCTGCGGGTATACCTCTATGTCCAAAGAGCATGGACAATAATAAGGAAACACCCTTCGGGTATACCTCTATGTCCAGAAAACATGGACAATAATAAGGAAAAGGAAGGGCAGGCCCGGTAGAGCCTGTCGGCGTGAACTATGTATTTAAAAAGTATTGAAATCCAGGGTTTTAAATCTTTTGCCAATAAGATCGTCTTTGAATTTCATAATGGGATCACCGGCATCGTAGGCCCTAACGGCAGCGGCAAGAGCAATGTCGCCGATGCTGTGCGCTGGGTGCTTGGCGAACAAAAGGTAAAGCAGCTTCGAAGCTCCAACATGCAGGATGTGATTTTCTCCGGAACTGAACTGAGAAAACCTCAGGGCTTTGCCTATGTTGCCATTACCCTTGATAATTCCGATCATCATCTTGCCATTGATTACGACCAGGTAACGGTATCAAGAAGGGTTTACCGTTCCGGCGAAAGTGAGTACATGATCAATGGCAGTGCCTGCCGTTTAAAGGATATTTATGAATTGTTCTATGATACCGGAATCGGTAAGGAAGGGTATTCCATTATCGGGCAGGGTCAGATTGATAAGATATTAAGCGGAAAGCCAGAGGAGCGAAGAGAATTATTTGATGAGGCCGCAGGCATTGTCAAGTTTAAACGGCGCAAGCTCATCGCCCAAAAGAAGCTTGAAGATGAAAAGCAAAACCTCATCCGTGTGAGCGACATTCTCACAGAGCTTGAAAAGCAGGTAGGCCCCCTGGCAAGGCAATCCGAGGCGGCAAAGGAATATCTCCGTTTAAAAGAAGATTTAAAAAAGTATGATGTTAACCAGTTCCTGATGGAGACTGAGGGAATCCAGGTACAGATGAAGGAAAACCAGGCAAAGGAAACCATTGTAGCTCAAGATCTGGAGGAGGCAAAGCAGTCATCAGAGGGCATCAGGGAAGAATATGATGTTCTGGATACATATTTAGCGGAGCTTGAAGAGGCTATCAGCAGGGCTGGAAATGAGAAAAATAAATCCAACATGGAAATGGGAAGCCTGGAAGGCCGGATAGGCGTTCTAAAGGAACAGATCAACACGGAACAGATGAATGCGGAGCATATTGCCGGACGCATGAGGGCTATCGATGCTGAGATCCAGATGAAAATGGCTCAGACCGCTACTTATGAGGAAGAACGTTCCCTGATTGCCGACCAGGTAAAAGCCGCCGTGAACGAACTGAAAGATGCGGAAGAAGTCCTGAATTCAGAAGATGGGAAAATCCATCGTTTCGAACAGCAGATTGAGGAAGGAAAGAGCGGCATCATTGATATCCTCAATGAAAAAGCTTCCTTAACCGCAAAACAACAGCGGTATGAAACCATGCTGGAACAGGTGAATGTACGCCGTTCCGAGGTTTGCCAGAAGCTTTTAAAGTATAAAAGTGATGAGTCGGAGCAGGATGAACGGCTGGAAGCTCTTCAAAAGGAAGCGGATGAGATAGAAACCAGCATCTTAGAAAGCCAGGAAGCCCAGGCGTTCATTGAAAACCGTGCAGAGGAGCTGGGAGGCGAGGTCAAAAGGCTTAACAAGAACTTAAATGACAAACAACAGGAATATCATACCAGCTATACAAAGCTGGAGTCTTTAAGAAACATAGCAGAGCGGTATGAAGGCTATGGCGGCAGCATTCGCCGTATCATGGAGGTAAGGGACAGGATCCATGGAATTCACGGGGTTGTAGCGGATCTGGTCAAGGTGCCGAAAAAATATGAAATTGCCATTGAGACTGCTCTTGGCGGAAGCATTCAGAATATTGTTACTGATTCCGAAGAAACTGCCAAGCAGCTTATTGAATATCTAAAGAAAAACCGGTATGGAAGAGCCACCTTCCTACCATTAACCAGCGTCAGCAACAGGGATTCCTTCCGCCAGGATAAGGCTCTTGCGGAACCTGGAGTATTGGGGGTTGCGGGTACCCTGGTGGAAGCGGAAGAACGGTATAAAGGCCTTTTAAATTATCTGCTGGGCCGTGTGGTTGTGGTGGATACCATTGAACACGCCATTGCACTTGCAAAAAAGTTCCAGTATTCTTTCAGGATCGTAACGCTGGAAGGAGAGCTTCTCAGCGTAGGCGGATCCATGACGGGCGGTGCCTTTAAAAATTCCAGCAATCTTTTAGGGCGTAAGCGTGAGATGGAGGAATTGGAAGAGATCTGCGGGAAGGCTCTTACCGATGTGGAACGGCTGGAAAAAGAACTGGTGTTAAGCGAGGGACTCCTTGGGGAAAGCAGGGAAGAACTGGAAAAGATCCGGGCGGAAAAACAGCAGCTTTATTTAAAGCAAAATACGGTTAAAATAAATATACGCAGGATTGAAGATAAAAAAGAAGAAATCAAGGAATCTTACGGAGACTTAGAGCGGGAAAACGGCCAGCTTGAAGTGCAGATACGTGAAATCAGTGCCAGCCAGCAGGAGCTGTTTTCAGCCGTTGATAAGCTGGAGATGCAGAATCAGGAAACGGTCGGGGAGCTGGAACGTTTAAACGGCCGGCTTGAAACGGCCAGATCTGACCGAGAGCAGTATTTAAAGAACTTGTCGTCTGTCCAGCTGAAAAGTTCAAGTTTAAAGCAAAAGGATGATTTTGAACTGGAAAATATCCGGCGTGTAAAGGAAGAAGTCCATCGTCTGGAGGAAGAGCTTGCCGGACTTTCTAACGGAACTCATGGTTCTAACTCCATTATCGAAGAGAAACAAAAAGAAATTGAAGCATTAAAGGGCCGGATCGCGGAAGAAAAGGTATACTCCGAAGAACTGGAAGGCATCATAAATGAGAAGTCCACACAAAAAGAGACCAGTTCCAGGGAGCAGAAGGAACTGTTCCGGAAACGTGAAGAGCTTACGGGAAGGATCAGCCTTTTGGATAAAGAACTGTTCCGTTTGCAAAGCCAGAAGGAAAAGCTTGACGAGTGGATGGAGAGTCATGTCAATTACATGTGGAATGAATATGAACTGACTTTTTCCACTGCAAAGGATTTAAAGAACCAGGAATGGACGTCACTTCCTGAAATCAAACGTATGATCCAGTCCTTAAAAGAGGAGATCCGGAAGCTTGGCAATGTCAATGTCAATGCCATTGAGGATTACAAGGAGGTATCAGAGCGCTATGAATTCATGAAGACCCAGCACGATGATCTGATAGCCGCAGAGGGCACCTTATTAAAGATCATCGATGAACTGGATACAGGAATGAGAAAACAATTCGAGGAAAAGTTCCGGGAGATACGGCAGGAGTTTGATAAAGTATTTAAGGAACTTTTCGGAGGAGGACGGGGCACATTAGAGCTGGTGGAGGATGAGGATATCCTGGAAGCAGGGATTCAGATCATATCCCAGCCGCCTGGCAAGAAGCTTCAGAATATGATGCAGCTTTCCGGTGGGGAAAAGGCATTGACGGCTATTGCGCTGCTGTTTTCCATCCAGAACTTAAAGCCCTCTCCATTCTGCCTGCTTGACGAGATCGAAGCAGCCCTTGATGATTCCAATGTGGACCGTTTTGCAAAATACTTACATAAACTGACGAAATATACTCAGTTTATTGTTATTACTCACAGGCGTGGTACCATGATATCTGCAGACCGTCTATATGGTATTACCATGCAGGAAAAGGGCGTTTCAACGCTAGTATCTGTAAACCTGATTGAAGAAGATTTAGAAAGTTAAGGAGGCCGACTATGGGTGAGAAAAAGGGATTCTTTGGTAAGCTGGTTGCCGGGCTGCAGAAGACAAGGGATAACATCATCGCAGGCGTAGATTCCATATTCAGTGGTTTTTCAGCCATTGATGACGAGTTTTATGAAGAAATTGAAGAGATCCTGATTATGGGGGATTTAGGGATCCAGACCACCATGTCCATTATGGAGGATTTGAGAAAGAAAGTAAAAGAACAAAACATCAAGGATCCCATGGAATGTAAACAGCTTCTCATGGACAGCATTATGGAACAGATGGATCTGGGAGAAAATGCCTACGAATTTGAAAACCGGAGTTCCGTTCTTTTGATCATCGGCGTGAATGGAGTGGGAAAGACCACATCAGTGGGCAAGCTGGCTGGACAGATGAAGGATGACGGAAAAAAGGTGATCGTTGCTGCTGCGGATACCTTCCGTGCGGCAGCCATAGAGCAGCTTAGTGAATGGGCGGGGAGGGCCGGAGTAGACATCATCGCCCAACAGGAAGGTTCCGACCCGGCGGCAGTTGTTTATGATGCGGTGGCAGCGGCAAAATCCAGACATGCGGATCTTTTAATCTGTGATACCGCAGGCCGTTTGCATAATAAGAAAAACCTGATGGAAGAGCTAAAGAAAATCAACCGGATCATTGATAAGGAATACCCTGAAGCCTACCGGGAAACCCTGGTAGTGCTGGATGGAACCACGGGACAGAACGCTCTTGTCCAGGCGAAACAATTTATGGAAGTTGCTGATATTACCGGAATTATCCTAACAAAGCTTGACGGAACCGCAAAAGGCGGCATTGCGGTCGCTATCCAGTCGGAGCTGGGGATTCCTGTAAAGTATATTGGGGTAGGAGAGAAACTTGATGACCTGCAGAAATTCAATGCAAAAGAATTTGTAAGCGCATTGTTTCACGTTGAAGAGAAAGAAGAGGCGTAAAGTATGTTGACACTTGAAAAGTTTGAAGAAGCATCGGAAGCCGTTAGCAAAGTTATCCTGGAAACAAAACTGGTATACAGTGAGTATTTCTCCGCCCAAACCGGCAATAAGGTATATTTTAAGCCGGAGAATATGCAGTATACCGGTGCTTACAAGGTGAGAGGAGCTTATTATAAAATCAGCACCCTGACTGAAGAGGAAAAATCCAAAGGTCTTATTGCTGCCTCAGCAGGTAATCACGCCCAGGGCGTTGCCTATGCTGCAAAGCTGGCCGGCATTCCGGCAACCATCGTTATGCCCACCACGGCCCCCCTGATGAAAGTAAACCGTACCAAGGGTTATGGAGCGGAGGTCATTTTAGAAGGTGATGTCTTTGATGAGTCTTGCAATTACGCCTACAAACTTTCGGAAGAACGGGGGCTTACCTTTATTCATGCCTTTGATGATCTGGACGTAGCAGCCGGACAGGGAACCATTGCCATGGAGATCATCAAGGAACTTCCTACGGTTGATTATATCCTGGTTCCCATTGGAGGAGGCGGTCTTTGTGCAGGAGTTTCTACTCTGGCCAAGATGTTAAATCCTAAGATCAGGATCATCGGCGTGGAGCCGGCAGGTGCCAACTGTATGCAGGAATCCTTACGACAGGGTAAGGTGGTTTCCCTTCCAAGTGTCAACACCATTGCAGACGGAACTGCGGTAAAATGCCCGGGAGAAAAACTATTTCCCTACATCGAGGAAAATGTGGATGAAGTCATCACCATAGAGGATTCCGAACTGATCGTGTCATTCCTTGACATGGTTGAAAACCATAAGATGATCGTGGAGAATTCAGGGCTTCTGACGGTTGCGGCATTAAAGCACATGAATGTGGACAATAAAAAAATTGTCTCTATCTTAAGCGGAGGAAACATGGATGTGATCACCATGGCTTCCATCGTCCAGCTGGGCCTGATGCAGAGAGACCGTATCTTTACGGTTTCTGTTCTGCTTCCAGATAAACCAGGAGAGCTTGCAAAAATATCAGCGCTTCTTGCAAAAGAACAGGGAAATGTCATCCGTCTGGATCACAACCAGTTTATCAGCATTAACCGGAACGCGGCAGTGGAACTTCGCATAACCATGGAAGCATTTGGCACGGAACATAAGAATTCCATTATGGCAGCACTTACGGCCCAGGGTTACCGGCCCAAACTGGTTAAATCAAAAGGGACTTATGCGGATTAAGCTTCCATATTTTCGGTAAAGGATTTTTTACATTGTCTATTTTACAAAATAAGAACGATATACAAATAAAAGCACGGGATCCCGTGCTTTTATGACTTTATAAGACGTATTCCTATTCGATATATAGAAATGCGCTTCAATAACTGCCATCTTTAAGGCTAATGAAAGGTTTTCCGGATAGGACTGTGAGAGGAGTTGAAACCGTGAAATAATGTTGTTATTTCCTTAAATACTTGATACAGCATAAGAAAACCAAAACATAAACGACATACTTAAAAATTTCAAATAACTGCAAAAACAATGCGAGATAAGTAAACATGTGGCGCCTCCTAATTATTATTCTGATTAAATTATATACCAGACGATCTGAAAAATATAGTAGGTTAACCATTAAACGATTTACAAAAATAAAACGGATAATTGCTATAAATTGGAAAACTAATATTGATAGTAAGCAGGACGTGTGATATTCTACTCATAAAGAATGATTTTAACAGGGAGGGGAGAAATTTAATTGGATATCTTTAACGTGGATAATTTACCTGAACCGTATATTTGGGATGATGAGATAGGTTTGGTAACAAAGTTGTTGGGGGATGCTGCCGGAAGTCAGAAAATCTATGTGAATATTGATTATGTTCCACCTAAAGCATACAGCACAAGATATCACAGTCATTCACAGCAGGAAGAGTTTTTTATGATCCTTTCCGGAACGGGAACTTTACGCTTAAACGAGGAGGAGAAACCCGTTAGACAAGGAGACTTTATAGCTAAACCGGCAGGGAAAAGTATTGCCCATACATTCTATAATTCCAGTGACGAAGTTTTGACAATTTTGGATATTGGAACGAACCAAAGTGAAGATACCTGCTATTATCCTGATGATGATATGTATATGCAAAAATCTTATGAATTGAGACGAGTTTTTAAAGGAGCTGATTTAGATACTTCGTGGCTCCCAGATCCGAATCCAAAAGAGTAAGGGTTTTAAATTTAATATTAAGACTGTCAATATTAAGCTGGTAGTTTTTTATAACCAGGCCCACCAATTAAGATAGTGCAGAAATCGGGAGAAAAAGATGATATTTTAGCCAGGTCCAAAAAAGTACCGGAAAAACACGTTCCGGTACTTCTTTATTTCTTATATTAAAGTTTTAAATATCATGTGTATTATTTTTGGCTCTTTGCTCAGCCGGATGTGATTGGCCTGTAATTTACAGGTTCTTCTATTACGCGGTCATAACGGTATGCGGAAAAAACCAGCCCAAGAAGTAACATATTGAGGAGTATGCTTAACTGTCCTTCTGAAATCAGGGGTAGATTGGGAAAAATCGCATATTGATATCCAAAGTTTCCCAACAGATAAAATATTCCCTGCCAAAGTAAGCATTGGCCACAGCCAAAAGCAAGAGATGAAGCCAGATTCCCATGGATTCTTCTAATATATGAAAAAAGGATCCAATAAAACAGGCCAATGGTTCCTATTATTGCCAGTCCCGGAAGCCATCCAAACAGGAAGATGCATACTGCAATCAAGTAATTATTATGATAGTGCTGAGGAAGGATATCCCAAAGGACCACATCGTCTGCCTGGTAATGGATATATCGAGGTCTGCCTCCTTGATTATGAATTGATTCCACTTTATCCTGAAATTCCTGCTGTTGTTTGTCGGTATAAATCCCCGTGGCATCTATGCCAATATGCCGTGGATCACGGGAAGCAAAATACCATGCACCAGTACCGTAATCCATCAGTTCCTCCGGGGAGAGTTCAAGACCGCGGATGAGAGGAGTTCTTGAAAGCAGCTCCTGAATCAATATCCCATTGTATGTATCATCCCAGGTGGAGCGAATCGCGGACTGTGGTGATAGAAAAGCTTCTGTTTTTTCTCGGCCGGAAGGTGTTAAAAAAAGCGGACTTCCGAGAAGAATAAGAAATGCCAGTGTACCGGAATAAAGATATTTTTTCTTTCCGGAAAGAATCCCGCGGTGAATCATAAAACACACGGTTCCAAGGATACTCAGTAGAAAAATGGCTCCTGAAGTATCACTGAAATGATACGGGCCCAATGTATACATGAGAAGCATCCATACACCTGCACATCCAAGAGTGGCTGCCAGGAATTTCTTTCTGTTATGGCGGGAACAATACAGCAGCACTGTAATTACTGGAACTAACAGTAATGTGGCAAAATAAGAAGTACTGACAATTCCAATCCGCATTCCGCTGGCTTGTGTCAGGAAAAATATCACTATTTGAGCCAGATACAACAGGCAGATTAATGATGCCAGTATCTTTCTGTGCCTCATTAAAAAGGGATACCCTTTTAATGCTGTAAATACAAGTAAAATCCCTCCCGGAATGTAGTAAAGAAAGCCATTTGACATCTGTTCTGGTGTCCATCGCAAAAAGCAGGAGAGAAGAAAGCCTGCTAAAAGCAGCAAAGCGGTGATGAAGGTAAGTTTAGGGGATTTTTGAATCTTGTGGGCCTCATTCAGCCCAGTACCGATGGCAATTGCATCCCCCATGCCGCGAAGAGCCTTATGCTCCGCATCATCGTGAGAAAGTCCCTGGGATTCATACTCCTCAATCCGGTCCTTGATATGTGATTCCAGCTCCTGATAAATGGAGGGGCGTAACGGTTTATAAGAAATCTGTTCTGTTACCTCTTCCAAAAAATGGGAGACTGCAGAATCAGAAATTTGTTTATTCAAATAGAACACCTCCCATCACCTGATTGACGGCAGTCTGGTATACCTTCCACTCTTTTGATTTTTCTTCCAGCATCTTCTGCCCATGAGAGGTTATTGCATAATATTTACGGCTGCGGCCGCTGTCTGCAGTCTGATGATAACTGGTGACTGCTCCCTGCTGTTCTAAGGTGTGCAGAATTGGGTAGAGTGTGCCTTCCTGAAGTTTAAATACATTCTGGCTTTGTTGCTCCAGTATACGTATTATCTGGTATCCGTACATGCTTTGCTCTTTCAGAAGCTTCAGCACCAGCATAGAAGTGCCGAGAGCCATATAGCGTTTGTCCATAAGATTTCCCCTTTCTCAGTATTTGTCATTCTCCTGACACTATACCTAGACAATCTAAGCATAGTAATTATTATACCTAGACAATCTAAGTATGTCAAGCCATCAAAACAAAATAAAACCGGAGTAGGAGTCAAAGCGATCAGAAGGCAGTTCATTAAACATGTCCGGAACATGCATTAGAATACAAAAAAAGGGGAAAGACCAGAACATGATCTTTCCCCATAATGCCGTATCAGACTTTAAAACGTTTTTCATGAATGATTAAAATTTCTTGCTACCTGCATAAGCCTTGGCAGACAATGGTCAAAAAACATCTGATAGGATTTGCAGAAGTAATTGCGGCTGGTTTCTTCCATGGACATGATACGGTGCCGGTAGCAGCCTCCCCTGCACAGAGAAAAGTAAGAACAGGCCTGGCACTGGCTGTCAGGCGCTTTCTGGGAAGAGAGAAAACCGATTTCCATTCTTTTTTTGTGTATTTCATCAAAACCGGTATTGTTTAAATTCCCCAGCTTAAATTCATCCAGAACAAAGAAGTCACAGGGATATACTTCACCGTCGGCTTCGATGACGTTTTGAATGCTGCAAAAACCGTTCATGTCACAAGATTCTGCATTACCGGTCAATAGAAGAGAGAGGTAATTATAA
This sequence comes from Hungatella sp., assembly GCA_031270005.1. GTDB lineage: Bacteria > Bacillota > Clostridia > Lachnospirales > Lachnospiraceae > Lacrimispora. Next base: position 13,990 of record JAISYJ010000047.1, read on the forward strand.
AACTGGCGGATGTAGATTTCCTTCCCGGCATTTAAATCATCATACCATAAATCAAACAGGTCACAGAGGAATTGTCCGTATAATTCCGGAGTGAGAGAATATTCCATGGTACCAGGGGCTGCTTCCAGGGGATCCAGACAGGGAATGAATTGAAGATAAGAAAAGCCCATTTTTTTATAGTATTGATATATTTTTCTAATGGAGGACGCGGTTCTTTTGTTTACCACTGTGAGGATATTATACTCCACCCCATATCTGTTGAAGCTATCCACTGTTTTCATGATGTTTAAAAATGTGGCACTGCCGTTTCCGTTTTTCCGGTAAGCATCATGGGTATGTATGGTACCGTCTACGGAGATTCCTACCAGAAAATGTTCTCTTGCGAAAAATTCCGCCCATTCCGGGCCAAGGTCATAGCCGTTGGTCTGCAGGGCGAAATGTATATCCAAATTTTTCTTATTATATTCCTTTGAAAATCTTACGGCCTGTTCAAAAAAGGGAAGGCCGGCCAGAGTAGGTTCTCCTCCCTGAAAAGCAATGGTACAGGCAGTGTCTGCGTGGTCCAGGGCTTTTTTTAAAACATTCTTTAACGTTTCCTCCGACATGAAGCCATAAGAGCCTTGTGTTCGCTTTTCCGTGATATCATGATAAAAGCAATACTGACATTGCATGTTGCACATGCCGGAGGCCGGTTTGATCAAAAGATTAACTGGTGGCATAGTTAACTCCCTTCATCTGTAAATGGATAGGTGACCCGGTTTTCGTGTTCTCTTGGGGATATGCCCGTAACCTTTTTAAATACTTTACTGAAATAATAGGGATTATCAAAGCCCAGTTTATCAGAGATTTCATACATCAGGTACTGGTGGGTATCTATAAGCTCCATGGCATGCTGAATCTTAACCTGGGCAATATAATCTGACAGGGTAGTTCCTGTGAGTTTTTTAAAAGTATTGCTTAAATGTCCGGAGCTGATGTTTAAAGCTTCGGCTACATCGGCCAGGGTCAGCTTTTCCATGTAGTGCTCCTTGATGTAGCTTCTGGCCAGATCCACCAGCTTGTCGGAACGAGTGGATTTCCGGTCTTCCAAAAGGCGGCACAGCTTCTGACAGAAGCTCCTCAGCCATTCCAGGATGTCCTCCAGGCTGTTAAAATGATTCAGCTGCTCGGCAATGTTAATGGTATAAGGAAAGATCTCCTGATAGCTGTCATCCCCAGTTTCAAAAAATGAATAGAGATAGGTGTAGATATTGATGCAGGCGCTGGTGGCCTGTTCCTTACGGGGCCTGTTTTCCCGGAACAGGGTGATGATTTCTTCAAAAATGGAAGCAAGCTTTTCACTGTCGTTCTGGCTTATATAAGCAGCCAGATCTTTTTTGAATACATTGATATTGAATTTTTTTGCCTGACTGAAATGAGAGTTCTGTCCGTCGTAAAAAACTACTTGGGATGAAGAGTCAAAGTAGTAATACTCCAGTGCTGTCGAGGCTTCTGAGAATGCCTGGGGCAGTTCTGAAATCTTTTCTTTTGTCCGGCTGACACCGTAAACGGCAGAAAGCTCAAAGTAAGTTTTTAAAGCAACGCTGAACTTCTGACAGAATTCCCTTATAAGGTTTTGTGAAAAGGCTTCTTCTTTAAAGGAGGCCGTAAGGAGAAACGTATCCTGCCGGTATTCCAGAATCGTGTAATGAAAGAAAAACCTCGCTGCGATTCCGCCAAGTATATCCATAAGCTGCCTGCTGACGGAATGCAGATCATAGCTTCCCCCGCCCGCTTCAAAATCGATGTGGATAGGGCTTAAGGAAAACAGGATAACAAATGGAGCCGGATACTGCTTCTCCAGTTCTTCGGGAATATCAGATACTGCCTCCTGGGAAAGGAAAAGACGGCGGAACTCTGTCTTTGCCAGATCCTCCTGGTTATTCTTAAGCTGGCTGTCCATGAGACGGTTTTGCTTATTGACCAGTAAATCGCAGGCCTCCTTGGCCCGTTCCAAAGCGTTCACAAGCGCTTCTTCATTCAGATCGATTTTTACCAGATAGTCGGAGGCGCCCAGGGAGAGGGCCTTTTTTACCAGATGAAATTCCTCTAAGTTTGTTAATACAATAAAAGCAAAGTCACAGCCGTTTTCTTTGCATTTTTCCACCAGATCAAGCCCGCTTAACACGGGCATCCGGATATCCGTTATGACGATATCCGGATGAAGATCCATGATCATTTCATAGGCGGAAGGGCCGTTGGTTGCCTTTCCTATAATTGTGCACTCATAGTTTTCCCATATGATCAGGGAAGCGATGCCGGCCAGAATGAGCGGCTCGTCGTCTATAATAATAATTCGATACATGCTGTCTTTATACCCCTTTGTCGGCCCTTCTTAAAATTCCAAAGGAAGGGCAATGGTAATTAATGTGTATTGGTCTAATTCGCTTTCCAGCTTTATTCCGTATTCTTCTCCGTAAACCAGCTTTAATCTCCGGTCCACGTTTGGAAGCCCGATTCCGCTCATATTGCTTCTCGTGATGCGGGAAGTATCTGTTAACAGCGTTTCAATGCCTTCCGGGGAAATGCCGATGCCGTTGTCCCTTATGGTAATATAAAGAACACTGTTTTCAGCAAAAACGTGTATCTGTATCAGCCCGTTTCTTCCGCTTGGCTCGATTCCGTTAAAGATGGCGTTTTCTACAATGGGCTGAAGGGTCAGCTTCACGATTTTGGCATCGTATAATACTTCCTGATCAACCTCTGTGGTTACATCAAAAAGTTCAATATATCTGATTTTCTCTATAATAACATAATTCTGCAAAAAATCCAATTCCTGACGAAGGGTTACCTTTTCATTAAATCCCTTTGCCATGTTTTTTAGCAGGGAGGACAGGGCAGTGACCACCTGAACGATCCCGCTGTTTTTCTGCATGGTTGCGATCCATTTGATGGAATCCAGTGTATTATAGAGGAAATGAGGATTGATCTGGGCCTGAAGCATTTTGATTTCCAAATCCTTTTTTTCTTTTTCGCTTTGAACTCTGGTTTCCAAAAGATCAGAGATCCGGTCAGACATTTGGTTGATTTGCTTTCCTATGCTTCCGATTTCATCATCTGTTTCAATGGAGCGGTCCGGATTAAAATTTCCCATGGAAATGAATTCCAGTCGTTTTTTCAAACGGCTGATGGGAGCGCTTAGCTGGCGGGATATAAACCAGGACAAGGTAAGGCCGATGGCACAGCAGAAAAAGAATATGAGAGCAATGGTACCCCCAATCATGCCATGGTCAAGGTTAAGGTCTGAAATTGGCAGGATCTGAAAGAAGATCAGGCCGCTGATTAATTGCCTCTGATAAGAGATGATACAATCATTTCCATTCAGCAAAGTACGGAAGTTGCCCTGGGGTTCTTTTAAGTTTTTAAGAGTGACCAGCAGATCAGAGACATCATAATCCTTTCCATTCACAGAAGAAATGATACTTCCATCTAAAGTAGATGCAAAGAGGATCTGTCCATCTCCCATGCTTTCCAGTGTATCGGAAAACAGACGGGGAGAAATCGCCAGAAATATCCAGGCATCTTCCGGATTGCTGCTTGAGGAATATTTTAATGGTCTAAGAAGAGGGAGCAGCTTAGGGGTGTAATTCATTGGAGAAAAAGGGTTGTCCTCCAGGGAGAGGAGGTACTGGGTATTCTCTCTGGAAAGCATATCGTGGAACCAGGGCGCATTTTGAATGTCTCTGAAATCGAAAGAGGAGCCGTAGGCGTTCCCTGCTTGCAGGATTTCTCCGTTGCTATAAAGAGTGATCTTATAGATATATTTGCTGTAACCTGAAATTGCGCAGAAGTCCCTAAGTACATTGGAGGCATACAGCTTGATATAAGCAGCATCTCCGTATTCCGACTGTTTCAGGGAAGGTGTGTAAAATAAAGACTTTCTTTCTGAACAGGTCACAATGATATTGACCATCTCCTCATAAGCAACTTCCATCCGGTCGGACAGAATCTGTATGCGGTTAACTGAGTTTTCCGTTTCGTTTTGAATGGCATCCTTATAATAGGAATGATAGTTATAAAAACTTACGGCACAGGCGATACTTATAACTACCAGAAGATTATATAGAAGAAGCTTATACTGGAATGTGCGGGGCATGACAGAGATCCTTTCTAAACCCCGTGAGCAGTTGTCAAAGTTAAATAAGCTTGACCTTGACTCGCTGCCTTCACGAGAATAAATTTAATAGTATCATATCCTTTATTACTCAGAAATTCAACGAATATAAAAATTAATCTTAAAAAAGTATAAAAATCTAAATAAAGTATATGTTTGGTATCGTGAAAAACGGTTATGAGTAAAAAAAATAATAGAATTATGCAAATCGTTTATTTCGATATTGTCTTAAATCTGTTATCCTTATACCACAAAGAACACATACGCGCGTAGTTCTAAAAAAAGGGAGGTTTCAAGCTAATGAGATTAAAACGAGTTTTAGCTATGGTGTTAGCAGCCGGAATGGTATGCGCATCTTTAACTGCTTGTGGTGGCAGCAAAACAACTGAGAGCAGTGCTGCAAGTTCAACTGATAAGACAGAAACAACAAAATCAGATGAAAAAGCACAAAGCACAGGAGAAAAGAAAGTACTTTCCGTTACTACATGGGACTATGATACATCACCGACATTCCAGACAGTAGTTGATGCTTACATGGCAAAAAATCCGGATGTTGAAATTAATGTTATTGATACATCAGCCGATGAATACAACAATTCCCTGGGAATCAGCTTATCTGCAGCTCAGCCGGATCCAGACGTAATCTGGGTAAAGGACATGGGTTCCATGCTCCAGATGGCAGATAAAAATCAGCTTCTTCCTTTGGATGATTTCATGAAGAAAGATAATTTGGATTTATCCATTTACAATGGTGCAGCAGAGCAGCTTCAGTATAACGGAGCTACCTACGGACTTCCATACCGTTCTGACTGGTATATCTTATACTACAATAAGGACCTTTTTGATGCGGCAGGTGTTCCTTATCCATCAAATGATATGACTTGGGATGAGTATTATGATATTGCAGCCAAGATGACATCTGGTGAAGGCAGTTCAAAGGTTTATGGCGGACATAACCACACCTGGCAGGCACTTGTATCAAACTGGGCTGTTCAGGATGGCAAACACACAGTTGTTGAAAAGGATTATTCCTTCTTAAAGCCATGGTATGAGCAAGCTCTTGCTTTACAGGATAATGGTTATATTCAGGATTTCTCCACTTTAAAAACAGCTAATATCCATTATTCATCTGTATTCAAAAATCAGCAGTGTGCTATGATGCCAATGGGTTCCTGGTTTATTGCAACTATGATCCAGTCTCAGGCATCAGATGAAACTTCCTTTAACTGGGGCATTGCAAGGATTCCTCATCCTGCTGATACTGAAGCCGGTTACACAGTAGGAGCTCTCACTCCTGTCGGAATCAGTGCTTACACTGATGAGCCTGACTTATCCTGGGATTTTGTAAAGTTTGCAACCAGCGAAGAAGCGGCTAACATTTTAGCTGAACAGGGCGTATTTACCGGTATCCAAACAGAAGAGTCATTAAAGACAATTGCTTCTGCACAGTTCTTCCCAGAGGGAGAGTCAAATGTTGAAGCGCTGACTTATACCCACTATATATTTGACCGTCCATTAGATCCGAAGATTACTGAAATCAAAAATCTGCTTGAAGAAGTTCATGAAATGATCATGATTAAGCAGTATACCGTTGATCAGGGAATCGAAGAGCTGAACAAGCGTGTTGCGGAGATCAAGGGCTGGTAAAAATTGATTGCCCGGAGAGCGCCTTTTCTAAATATTATGGCAAGGCGCTCTTTTTGTGGCAAAAAGCAGGTGAAAAGGAGGTTAACCCTGTATGAAAGAAGTAAAAAAGACACTAAAGTCTCATCAAATGAAGGCAATCCGAAGTAACCTGATTGGTTATTCCTTTATTCTACCCAATTTAATCGGATATGCGATTTTTGTATTCATTCCCGTCATCTTTTCTTTTGTTTTAAGTGTTATGAAATGGGATGGTTCCCGTACTCCCATGAAATTCGTAGGATTAAGTAATTTTGTTCAAATTTTCAATGATAGGATTTTTGTTCAATCCTTTATTCACACGATTCAATACGCATTGCTTACGGTACTCCCAACCTTAGTACTGGCGCTTTTGCTGGCAGTCCTGTTGAATAATAAGTTAAAGGGGATCGCTGTTTTCCGTACAGCACTGTATTTCCCTTATATTGCTTCCATCGTAGCAGTAGGTGCGGTGTGGAATATGCTGTTCCAGCCGGATTTTGGACCGATCAATGAATTTTTAAGATTCATCGGCATTTCCAAGCCCCCCAGATGGGTAGTAGATGTGAAATGGGCCATGGTGGCTATTTCTGTGGTAAGTGTATGGAAATACATGGGATACTATATGATCGTGTATCTGGCAGCGCTTCAGGGAATCTCAGGTTCTCTTTATGAAGCGGCAGGAATAGACGGAGCCAACGGCTTTCAAAAGCTTCGTTATATTACCATTCCCATGCTGACTCCAACCACATTCTTTGTGCTGATCATGCTGACGATCCAATGCTTTAAAGTATTTGACCTGGTATATGTAATGACAGGCGGAGGTCCTGGTAATGCCACCAAGACTCTGGTCAATTATATTTATGAAAAGGCATTTACAAGCTGGGAGTTTGGACCGGCAAGCGCTGGCGCACTTGTTCTGTTTTCAGTAGTGCTTATTGTCACCCTGATTCAGTTTGCTGGTGAAAAGAAGTGGTCGAAAGATTTGATGTAAGGAGGGAAAGCGATGAGAACAAAAACAAAGAATTTGAACATATTTCTATATCTGGGATTGATTGCTTTATCCCTTTTTATGCTGGTACCCTTTTATTGGATGGTGATTTCCTCTTTAAAGCTTAATAAAGACGTATTTTCCATACCTATGACATGGTGGCCGGATACGCTGCATTGGGAGAACTATAAAATCATCTGGAAGAAGCTGCCGCTTGTGACCTTCTTTCTCAATACCGCCAAGCTGACGGTCATTACGACCGTAATCCAGCTGTTCACCAGCTGCTTTGCTGCTTACGGTTTTACGAAGACACGCTTTAAAGGAAGGGATTTAATATTCCTTATGTACGTTACCACCATAGCCGTTCCATGGCAGGTTTACATGGTTCCCCAGTTTATTCTGGTTTCCAAGCTTGGACTTAACGATACTCACTTAGGATTGATCCTGATGCAGGCTTTCTCTGCCTTCGGTGTATTTTTGATCCGCCAGTTTTATATCAGCATTCCTGACGAATTATGTGAAGCTGCCAGGATCGATGGATTAAACGAGTACGGTATATTCGGAAAAATTGTATTTCCTCTTGGCAAACCGGCAATGGCAACCCTGACGATCTTTACCTTTACAAATGTATGGAATGATTTCATGGGACCATTGATCTATTTAAAGACAAAAGAATTAAAGACCATTCAGCTTGGTATCCGGATGTTTATATCCCAGTTCGGAGCGGATTATGCATGGATCATGGCCGCCTCTGTATGCTCTTTGGTCCCGGTCATCATCGTATTCTTAAGCTGCCAGAAGTTCTTTGTAGAGGGCGTTGCTGCCAGCGGAATCAAGGGCTAAGCGGAAGCACCCTGCGGTATACCTTTATGTCCAATAAAGATGGACAATAGGAGGAAACACCCTGCGGGTATCCCTTTATGTCCAGAAAGATGGACATTAGGAGGAAAGGAGAATCATATGGCACAGACATTGGAACAAATAAAAACCTATCCTGGAATGGAAGAGGGTATGGTTCAAAAAGCTCTTGATGATGCTGTAAAGATCGTCAAAGAAAATCTATCGGTATTTACGGATAAATTCCAATCTTCCAACAGTTTTAACGGATTTTATGAAGCAACAGAAAATGTAGAATGGACAACAGGATTCTGGACAGGAGTGATCTGGCTGGCGTATGAGCATACCGGCAATGAAGCGTTCCGGAAAGCGGCAGAAGTTCAGGTAGAAAGCTTTCTTGACAGAATTGAAAATAAAATTGACGTTAACCATCATGATATGGGATTTTTATTCAGCTTATCCTGTGTGGCAGCGTATAAGCTGACCGGCAATGAACACGCAAAAAAGGCGGCGTTATTGGCAGCGGACCATTTGGCGGAACGTTACCGGGAAAAAGGAAGATTTCTTCAGGCATGGGGAAATCCAGGAGAACCGAAGGAATACAGGCTGATCATTGACTGTCTGTTAAATCTTCCCCTGCTTTACTGGGCAACCGAAGTAACAGGAGATCCTTCTTATGAAGAAAAGGCGGAAAATCATATAAGAACTGCGATGAAATGCATTCTTCGTCCTGATCATTCCACTTACCACACTCATTTCTTTGATGTGGAGACCGGGGAGCCGACCTATGGCGTGACCCATCAGGGAAACCGCAATGGCTCCGCATGGGCCAGAGGCCAGGCCTGGGGAATATATGGAATCGCCTTAAGTTACCGGTATTTAAAAAATACAGAATATATGGATCTGTTCTGCAGCGTAACGGATTATTTTATCGAACACCTGCCGGATGATCTGGTTCCTTACTGGGATTTTGACTTTGACACAGGAAGCACGGAGCCAAGAGATTCCTCCGCTTCAGCCATTGCTGTCTGCGGAATCCTGGAAATGGCAAAATATTTGGATCAAGAAAAAGCCATGGTATATTTAGATGCGGCTGACCGTATGCTTAGAGCGTTGGCGGATCATTGTGCCAATAAGGATTATAAAAAGTCCAACGGACTGTTGCTTCATGGCACCTATGCCAGGGATTCTAAAGAGAATACCTGTACGAACCGGGGCGTAGATGAGTGCAATACCTGGGGTGACTATTTTTACATGGAGGCTCTTACCAGGCTTTCTAAGGACTGGGAGCTGTACTGGTAAGAACTGTGGTAGAATAAGGAGGAAAAAATGAAAACAAATCTGCTGTATGTCTTTGCCGACCAGTGGCGGGCTCATGCCATGGGATTTATGAACATGGACCAGGTGGTGACTCCAAATATTGACTCCTTTGCACAGGAGAGCATGAGGTTTACCAATGCTTACAGTACGTACCCATTATGTTCTCCTCACAGAGCTTCTCTGATGACAGGGAAATACCCATTCCGTGTGGGGATGTGGACCAATTGCAAGATAGGACTGGAAGAAAAGGTCATGCTAAGACCTCAGGAGCTTTGCGTCGGAGATGTACTTAAGACCGAAGGTTATCACACCGGATATATCGGTAAATGGCATCTGGATGCTTCAGAGCTTAACTTTTCCTTAAGTCCTAAATCAGGTGCAAAAGACTGGGATGCTTATACGCCGCCAGGGGAGCGAAGGCATGGATTTGACTACTGGCTGTCTTATGGAGCCTGGGATGACCATTTGGATCCTCATTACTGGCAGGATGATGAAACGCAAATAAAACCTGGAAAGTGGTCTGCGGAATTTGAAACAGATAAGGCCATTGAATACATGGAAGCCAGGAAAGGAGAGGAGCAGCCTTTTGCGCTGTACTTATCCTATAATCCGCCTCATCTTCCTTATGAACTGGTGCCGGACCGGTATTATGATAAATTTAAGGATTTAGAAGTCCGCTACCGGGAAAACGTACCGGAAGAGATGCGGGAAAAGGGCGGACTTCTGGAAACCCAGACCAGGCAATATTTTGCCGCAATCCATGGAATCGACGAACAGTTTGGAAGGATCCTACAGTATTTAAAGGATCATAATATGGAGGAAAATACCATTGTTGTCTTATCTGCGGACCATGGGGAAATGCTTGGTTCCCATGGACTGATGAGTAAAAATGTCTGGTATGAGGAGTCCATCCATATTCCTCTTATGATCCGTCAGAAGGAAAGAATTAAGGCTGCGGACAATGACGGAATCTTTGCAAGTCCGGACCATATGCCGACCATTCTGGAACTTCTGGAGCTTTCCATACCTGAAACGTGCGAGGGTTACAGTCATGTGAAAGGTATGTTCGGAGAAGATGAGAACGAACCGCAGGACATGTTGATCTGTTCCTATCCAGGCGGCGCAGATGCGGTAAAGGCGTTTTCCGGCAAGGGGCTGACCCATAAGGCTTATGGCTGGAGAGGTATTAAGGACAAACGTTATACCTATGTCATTTTTAACGGTTATGCTCCGGGAGAGGAGCAAAAGGAATATCTTTATGATAATAAGGAAGATCCTTACCAGAAAAATCCGGAACTGTTGGAGCCGGACTGCAAAAGGGCTGAAATTCTGGCATACCGGGAAAAGCTTAAAAATTACCTTTGTAAGACGGAAGACCCGTTTTTGCTGGACAGGTAAAATTAATTGAATCAATTATGCACATTCTATTAGCGTCGGACTCCTTCCGGCGCTTTTTATGTGCCGTGATCCGATTGTGTATACAAAGTGCACGATATATAAGCAATCCGCTCAGCGGCATGGCCGATGGTCCTGACTATGGTCAGGAGATGCTTTTGTATAAAATGCGACATAAAATGCGTCTTTACAATTGATTCTATATCATATATACTAAAGATAAATGTTCGACTTGCCGCAGCTATTATAACCTAATAGTAAGGAGAACAAAAATGAGTAAAAATAAACCTAATATTATTTTTATACTATCAGATGATCAGGGTGCCTGGGCTATGGGCTGTGCCGGGAATCAGGAGATACTTACGCCAAACCTGGACAGGCTGGCAGCAGAAGGAATCCGCTTTGACAATTTCTTCTGTGCTTCCCCAGTTTGTTCCCCAGCCAGGGCTTCTCTTTTAACCGGAAGAATTCCATCACAGCATGGGGTGCACGACTGGCTTCGCGATGATAATAAAGAACAGGAGGATATAGAATATCTGGCGGGTCAGACCGCTTATACCGATGTGTTGGCAGAGGAAGGTTATGTATGTGGTCTGTCCGGTAAATGGCACGTTGGCAGGAGTTCTGTTTCTCAAAAGAGTTTTACACACTGGTTTGCGCACAAATCTGGCGGAGGCCCCTATTATAATGCTCCTTTTTATAAAGAAGGACAACTAATCTATGAATCTGGTTATGTCACTGACGTGATAACCGATGATGCCATATCTTTTATCAATGAATATGCAGGCAAGCAATCTTTTTATCTTCATGTGGGCTATACGGCACCTCATTCCCCATGGGTCAACAACCATCCAAAAGAGTACACAAAAATTTATGAGGACTGTTCCTTTTTGTCATGCCCTATGGAGGAAAAGCATCCGGATCATATTTATTTAACAGAAGAGGTTATGAAGGATTTAAAAGCTAATCAGATAGGATATTATGCGGCAGTCACCGCAATGGATCAGAATATCGGCCGTATTCTAGATGAGCTTGATCGCCTGGGTATCAGGGAAGAGACGCTGATACTGTTTTCCAGTGATAATGGATTCAGCTGCGGACATCATGGTTTCTGGGGAAAAGGCAATGGCACCTTTCCGATCAATATGTATGAATCCTCAGTTAAGGTTCCTTTTATTGCCAGCCAGCCGGGCAGCATTCCTCAGGGAAAGGTAAACACTTCTCTTGTCTCTGCTTATGATTTAATGCCCACTCTGCTGGAATATGCCGGAGCAAAAAACCGCTTCACAGGTCATCTTCCAGGCAGAAGCTTTCTTCCGGCTATGATGGGACAGCCGTTTATTCAGTCAGAATCCATTGTTGTATTGGATGAATACGGGCCGAACCGAATGATACGGGGAACCAGATATAAGTTTATCAAACGTTATCCTTATGGGCATAATGAACTTTATGATTTAGAGAAAGATCCGGGAGAGAGGAACAATCTTCTTATATCTGAAGACGGGGAAGCGGCAAGAATAAAAGATAAACTGAATTATGAATTGGAGCAGTGGTTTTTAAACTATGTAAACCCGGAGATTGATGGTGCGAAAGAGGCTGTATACGGTTCTGGGCAGATCAATCTGGCGGGAGTCTGGAGTAAGGGGAAAGCGTCTCATAGCTGCGATGAATATATTAAAGAAAAGCTGCAGAATACCCATTGAAAAGATGAAAAAGGAATGGAATAAAAGGAAAAAGGGATTCAGGACCCTTAAGGCACAGCTGCGCCTGGGGTATGGGCTTACGTTTGCCTTGATCTCCCTTCTTTTTGTTGTGTTTTTATTCTTAGGGATCAAGAGCCTTATGTTGGATCAGATCGGACAGAGCAGGCTGGATGTATTAAAGCAGATCTCAGAACGATCCAATACCATAAAAAGCAATACGATTACCATATCCAATCTTTATCGCTATGATGAGCATATGAGAAGCTATCTGTCTGAAGAAAAGGATCAGATTTTAGAAAGCAGGCAGAAGGCCATCAATTATCTTAATGAATTAAAGGAGACCTATGACCGGGTTTTTCATGATATAGGTCTGAATTATGATGTGGTAATTCTGGGCAGTAATGGTTTTCAGTACTCTTCAAGGGGAAAAGGGGATTATGATTTTCAGGGACTGGAAAGCCAGTTATGGTACAGGCAAAGCTATGATTCTGAGGATGATATGGTGTTTATCAGCAGTTTTCAGGAAAAGTTTGACAGCACAGGCATAGAAAATCCTTATGTATTCGGTGCATTTCGTCAGGTTATGGATGAGGAGGGCAATATACTTGGTACGATTCTGGTTAATATCGATGAAAAGTATCTGGAGGGTTTATATAGTTCTGTAGAGGAAAACAGCAATTTTTATATTTTTGATAAAAAAGGAAATATTGTATCCAGCAGAGATAAGGATTTGCTTGGTAAAAACTTCATTGGGGTTAAAAACTTCAGGCGGTTTTATGGGGTAAATCAGTACAATATGATCAGGAAACTGGGGCAGGATTATCTGCTGTCCAATTACTATGATCCTGAGACAGGCTGGACAATTGTAGAAGAGATGCCTTGTTCTGTGATTTTCAAGCCTCTCCATCAGGCCATTGCCATTTTGCTTCTGCTGTTAAGCTTCTGTATTTTTGCAGGAGCAGGAGCTGCTTATTATTTATCTGGCAGAATATCAAAGCCCATCCAGAAGCTGTGCAGTCTGATGGATCAGGTGCGCCAGGGTGATTTTGATGTGATCAGCGACATTAAAGGCTATGAAGAAGTCAATCAATTGAAAAACAGCTTTAATGAGATGGCAAAAGAGATAAAAAAACTGATGGAAAGTGTAAAGCAAAAAGAAATAAAAAAGCGGAAATCAGAACTGGATTTTCTCAGGGCCCAGATCAATCCACATTTCCTTTATAATACCCTGTTTTCCATTCAGTGCATGATTGAGCTGGGGAATAACAAGCAGGCGGTTTTAATGATGTCAGCTTTTATAGACTTGCTAAAGAGGACTTTGTCAGTAGATACGGATTTCATTTTGCTGGAAGAAGAGTTTGAGAATACGAAAAAATACCTGGTACTTCAACAGATCCGCTATGGAGATAAGGTGCATTTTGAATGTGAAATAGAGGAAAAGACTAAGGGGTGCCTTGTGCCTTCCCTTATTATTCAGCCGATCGTGGAAAATGCCATATTTCATGGACTTAATGCAAAGGAGGAGCCTGGGCTGATTGTGGTCGAATCTGCCATATGCAGGGACTGTCTTCTGATTACCATTTCCGACGATGGAGTCGGTCAGAGCGAAGAGGAGCTTATGCAGCTGAGAGACCAGCTGGAGGACAGAGAGTACCGTACCGGCGGCTCCATTGGCATCCTAAATGTGTTAAATCGAATCAGAATCAATTTTGGAGATTCTTATGGGCTTCTTGTGGAAAGCGAATCAGGAATCGGGACAACGGTTACTTTAAAGCTTCCTGTTATAAGGAGAGAGCATATTAGTGAAGAGGATTTCGCATGAAAATACTGATTGTAGATGATGAAAGAATGATTTGTGAGTGGCTGCAGTTTTGTATTCAGAGCTATCCGGGATGTGAGCTGGCAGGCTGTGCGCATAACGGAGAACAGGCTCTGTCAATTTTTAAAGAGAATGAGGCTGATATCGTATTTACAGATATAAAAATGCCTCTCATGGGAGGTTTAGAGCTTTTAAAGGAGATTAAAAGGTTAAGTCCCAGAACGATCGTCATATTGCTGACTGCTTTTGCAGATTTTGATCTGGTGCGGGAAGCCATCCGCCAGGGGGGTGACGATTATCTGCTGAAAACAGAGATGAATCAACAGTCCTTTCAGGAGATGCTATCCAAGCTGGAACTGCAAATAAAAAGAGCAGGTACGAAAGAAGTTCGCGGAGAAACGGAGAGTACAGGACAGCAGCACTCCATAATCAGTGACATTTTAAGAAAAGACGGCCCATTGGAAGAAGATGATATCAGGCAGCTGAGAGAGTGTAATATCAGATGGAGGGATGGAGGACTGTTTTCCATAGCAGTCTGGAAACAGGATTTAATGAAAGATTTTGTCCTGCCTCAGAACGCTTATGTCCGTCATGTAGCCAGCTTTGAGTATGACAGATATACCTATGTGATCATTGGGAATCTGGCAAGGGATTTAACAGAGCTTAAGAAGAATCAGCTTTTGTATGAGTATGCATCTGCAATAGTATTAAATAACGGCTGTATGGCAGGAGTCAGCACCATAACGGAACGTTTAGGCAGTGTGCCCGATGCCATTGTTCAGGCGGTTTATGGTCTTGGAATGGGATATTATGAAGGGAAAATAAAGGTTTGGCAGTCTAAGAGCAATGGTAGTGAGATCAGAAAAAAGGAATCAAAGTGGGAGTCTGTTTTCCGAAAGAAAAGACGGGAATTATATGATGTGCAAAGTGACAAATTTTATGGAAGAACAGAAGAAACCATGGAAGAAGCCAGGAAAGATACAGGAGTCCCTATCAGTGGGTTCACTGCCTTTTGCTGCGATGCAATGGAAATGGCATATATGCGGTTTGCAGAAGAGGATGCACAGCTGATGCACCATATGCTTTTAGAAGAAAAAAACCGGGTCTACAGAACCACAGACTATGCAGAAGCCCGGTGTCTGGTTTTGGAGTTTATCAAAAATGTGTTGGCATATCAGGATGTAGATGAAAGACGATTGTCCAAAGGAGTGGCCGCAGCCGTTGATTATGTGAGAAAGCATTACAGCGAAGCCATCAGCCTGGAAATGCTTTCCCAGAAGGTCCATTTAAACCCTGAGTATTTATCCAGAATCTTTAAGGAAGAGGTGGGCTGTACCTATAGTGCCTTTGTCTCTGAGATAAGGCTTAAGAAAGCTGCTTATTTGCTGTCCCACACAACAGAACGTGTTCAGAAAATCGGGGAATCGGTAGGATACCCGAATGTAAGTTATTTTTCCACAACCTTTAAAAAACGTTATGGGGTCAATCCCTATGAATACAGAAGAGGGGAGTAAAAGAAATCATGAGAGTATTGATGGTCATGTTTGATTCATTAAATAGAAATATGCTGGAGTCCTATGGAGGAAGATTTGCAAAGACACCTAATTTTAACAAACTGGCAGAACATTCGGTAACTTTTGACAATTGTTATGCCGGCAGCCTACCCTGTATGCCTGCGCGGCGGGAACTGCACACAGGGAGATATAATTTTCTCCATCGAAGCTGGGGGCCATTAGAGCCTTTTGATGATTCCATGCCTGAGCTGTTAAATCACAATGGCATTCATACCCATATTGCTACCGATCATTACCATTATTTTGAAGATGGCGGGGCAACCTATCATACCAGATACAGAACATGGGAAGGATTCCGGGGACAGGAGGGAGATGCATGGAAAGGGGTTGCAGGAGAGAATAAGTCTCCCAAGGAATATAAAAACCGATGTGATGGAATTGCTGACAGCTGGGAGCACAACTGGGTTCCCCAGGATTTTATTAACAGATCCTATTTAGAGACAGAAGAGAAGCAGCCCCAGAGCAAAACATTTGAAGCCGGTAAAGAATTTATCAGGACCAACCACAATACAGACCAGTGGTTTTTGCAGATCGAAACCTTTGATCCCCATGAGCCGTTTTTTACTCATGATAAATTTAAAAATCTGTTTCCCCATACTTACCATGGAGCGGTTTATGACTGGCCGGATTACAGAAAACTTGATGAGCGTGATACACCTGAGGAAATTCTTCATTTAAGGTCAGAATATGGAGCCTTATTGTCTATGTGTGATGAAAAACTGGGGGAGATCCTGGATCTGATGGATGAGTATCATATGTGGAAGGATACTATGCTCATTGTTAATACAGATCACGGGTTTCTCCTGTCTGAACATGGTCAATGGGCCAAATGCCACTGTCCGTTTTATAATGAAGTGGCCAGGATTCCTTTGTTCATATGGGACCCGGTCACCGGAATAAAGGGGAAACAGGTAAAAAGTCTGGTGCAGACCATTGATCTGCCTGCAACCATACTGAAACAATTTGGGCTGGAACTTCCAAAGGATATGGAGGGAATTCCTCTTCAGCCTGTGCTTCGGGAAGATAAAGCCATACGGGAAGCTGCTCTTTTCGGAATCTACGGAGGCCAGATAAACTGTACGGACGGGCGCTATGTTTATATGAGAAGTCCTGTGAATTATGAAACAAAGATTTATCAGTATACTTTGATGCCGACTCGCCATGGAGGGCGCAGGGCTTTTATAAAAGAGGAGGAGCTAAAGCTGATGACTTTGTCAGATGGATTTTCATTTACAAAGGAACTGCCTGTCATGCAGATTCCCTATGGAGGAGAAGCCGGGCAAAATACATATCCTACGATGTTGTTTGATTTAGAAAAAGATCCGAATCAGGAATCGCCCATTGAGGATGTAGCAGCAGAAAAAAGAATGATCCATTTCATGAGAAAACGTATGAAGGAAAACCAGTGTCCTTCGGAGATACTGGAACGATATGGATTCTAAGAAGAGGGGATAATATTTTATGACCGCCAGCCGTTAACGGAGCGGTCCTCTTTTTTATATCATAATTTTCGCAAAAAAGGATGGAACGGTGCAGCCACCCCGGGAGGAGAATCCTGCAGCATCAGAATTCTGTCATAATAACAAAACAAATGTCAAAATTAGAAAAGTCAACAATTTCATTTTAACAAAATCCATCCGAAAATCAAAAGAAAAATAAAATAATAAAAAAGCAGAGGTACCATGTCTGTTATATAATCATAATACAAGAAGGAAATACGGAAGAAAAAAGAATTGGAAGCGGCAAGTCGGATGAATTCGTATTTCCATTTGTAAACAGGATAGGGGAAAATGTTACAATCTATTAAACGAGGAGGATGTCATATGAGAAAAAGCAAAAAAGTAATGAAAATCGCAGCGGCGGCTCTGGCTCTGACCATGGTACTGTCTGCTTGTGGAAAGGGAGGCGGAAATGCTTCTGTTCCGTCAAAAGAAAACGGAGGAAATTCAAATACAGAGGCAGCAGGAGATTTACCTGTGTTAAGAGTTGCAATGATGCCGTTTATCACCAGTCTGCCCACAGAGTATATTAAGAAGAATAAGCTGGATGAAAAAGCCGGTTTTAAAATGGAAACAGTTATGTTTGCAACAGGTGCGCCGATGAATGAAGCATTGGCAGCAGATTTATGGGATGTTGGAGCAATGGGTGCAGCAGCAGTGACAGGTGTGGCAAATTATGACATGATGATTATAGGAGAAGTTCTGGAGTCTACTGATGGCCTGGGAGTATTTGTAAAGCCTGATTCTGCTATTGCAGGTGCTAAGGGCTATAACCCTTCTTACCCCAATGTACTTGGCAGTCCTGAGACTGTAAAGGGAGCCACGATTCTCCTGCCAATAGGGACCGCTCAGCATTTTACCACATTAAAATGGCTGGAGAAGCTGGGACTTGGAATTACAGATGTAAATATTGTTAATATGGATACTGCCCAGGCTTATCAGGCGCTACAGGCAAATCAGTGTGATGCGGTAGCCCTTAACGTTCCCACATTTTTTGAAGCAGTGGATGACGGTATGGTTCAGGTAGGCAATCTGGCAGATCTTGGTACAAGATATGTAGATATGGTAGTTGCTAACAGAAAAGCAGTGGAAGGAAAACCGGAACTGGTTCAGAAATACTTAAACTGTATTATGGAGGCCTGTAAGGCACTGAATGAAGATACTGATATGGCAGCAGATCTGATGGTAGAATTTTTAAAAGAAGCAGGTGCAGAGACTACAAGAGAAAGCTGTGTCAGTGATTTAGGCAGAGTTCAGTTTATCACAGCGGAAGACTGGAGCAATCGTGAACTGGGAAGTTTTGCCAGGGAGCTTGGCGAATTCTATATAAGCCTTGGTCAGCTGGAGCCTGAGCTCATAGATAAGTTTGACAAAAATATAGATCCGGAATTTGTGAAAAACAATTAACGTGAAAAAAATATTGGGATAATCCTCATTTTGGCGCACCAAAACAAGCATCCGGAAAAATGGATACCTCAAAAAGTAATTGATATTGAAATCATCAATCTGGCGAGTGTTTC
>JAISYJ010000112.1:0-20509 GCA_031270005.1 Hungatella sp.
TGTTAATCATAGAGAACACCAATCCTTTGTTTGTATTAGTTTGTCGCTAAATACTTTATCACAAAGTGGTGTTCTCTTTTTATTTATTTTCCATTATCCGAATAAAACTTTACGCTAGCTTTATTTACCGGCCTTTGTGAATTTAAAATGGGTAATGCAAAAGGAAGCAGCTCTTCTGCATTTTTAATGATCGGAACAGGCACCGGTGGGTGTTTATGGTAAGGATGGCTATGCAGGAGAATTTCACAGCCTGTCATTTATGAATTTTAAGACTGGAAAAATTGACCAGCAAGGAAATGATTCCTCAATGACAGCTTTAATTGAAATTTATAATAATAAGATAACCTCGGAAGATAAAGCGATCTATGGGAGCAAAGTATGTGATAAATATTTAAAGGGAGACAAAACAGCCAAGGAAGCGATGGAGGAATATCAGAAGAAGCCTGGTTTATCGAAGCTGTCAAAGAAAAGTTTAAAAGCATATGCAAAAGCTATTTGGGAGACCAAGGATTTATAACGACTAGAATTGATAAATGTAACTATAACAATGATTCCAATATATTGAGCGCAATTATTAATGTAAATGAAATGCTTACATAATAAATATTGCAATCAGGAAATTTCAGTGCGGGTTGCCCTGGAAAAGATCTTAAGAATCTGGTGGAAGAGGGTGCCTCAAAGACGATTTTTCCTCTGAGACACCCTCAATCAGGTTCTTATCCTGGTCAAGCGGATATTCGCAATCCGCCTCGCTACCTGCTCATAACCGATTTCCCTTTTTCCTGCCACTTTTTCCGTTCCACGAACCGTCCCATAAAAAAGGCCAGGATGCCTACCCCGATACCGGTCTGGATACAAAAGAGCAGACTTTCCACTTCTCCGGGAAGCTCTCCGGCGATGAAGGTTTCCATCACCGGCGTAAACCATGGCTCATATGACCTTCCCTGGATCTCCGATATCATCTGGCTTCCTGCATCATCAGAACCGCCGAATTCGGCTCCCTTTAATGCAAAGAGGGGGACCGCTGCAATCAGAAAGGCTAAAATCAGGAGAGTTACTACGATCTTTTTATTTTTACTGGTCATATTACTGAACCTCCTTTGAAAATCCAACTGCTTTCAGCTCCGGAAGGGCATAAGTTTCAAGGGTGATAATGATCACTGTGGTAAGGATTCCCTCAATAATTGCAAGGGGAAGCTGAGTCGGTGCGAATACCCCTAAAAATTTAACAGCAGAAGCAAAGACGCCGCCTGTCTCCGACGGGTAAGCCAGCGCAAGCTGAATGCTGGTCACACAATATGTAAACAGGTCACCGATCATCGCTGCCAGGAAAATGCTGACCATTTTGTTTACCTTCAGCATTTTTAATAATTTATAAATTCCAAAAGACACGAAAGGACCTGCAATTGCCATGGAAAAGGTATTGGCACCCAGCGATGTAAGACCGCCGTGAGCCAGTAATATGGCCTGAAAAATCAGTACGATCATTCCCAGGATGCTGACCGCTGACGGCCCGAATAAAATGGCTCCAAGGCCGGTTCCTGTCATATGGGAACAGCTTCCTGTTACGGACGGGATCTTTAAGGATGATATGACAAAAATAAAGGCTCCCGACATGGCCAGTATGGTGATGGTCTTCCGGTTCTCCTGAAGCCTCTTCCTGATGGAGAAAAATCCTGCTGCCAGAAACGGCAGACAGACGGCTCCCCAGGCAATACAGTATCCCACAGGAAGGTACCCCTCCATAATATGCATTCCATAGGCGCTTGGAACAATTCCAAAGGCCAGGGCAAATGCGACGACAAGTTTCATGACTCTTTTTTCTTTCTTACTCATTTTCATTCTCCTTTCTGTTTTCCCACCCAGCTTTATCAGGTGTAAAGGTATACCCGAAGGGTGTTCCAATAAAATAAGCACCAAATTCCGATGATTCCCACACATCAGACCGGCGCTTACGAGGCAAATCTTTGTACAACAAAAAGACTTCCCGGCATCCGGTCATCGCTCGTAACCGGATGCATCGCAGGCATAATTTACTTAATAAAGGCGCAGCCTGAATTTCGTAAATCAGCCGTTCGATGAGCCAAAGGCAAATCGAACTTCCTTATGAAAGGCAGGTCTTCTGACTCGTGCATCAACACAGCAGCTCCTCTTCCCGGTTTCCCAGTGATTTATTGAGCCCTGCTCCCCACTTACAGCGGCGGGACCGTAAGGGATTTACACCCTTTTCCCTATTATCCTGCGGAGAATTTTCACAGGCACCTTTCACATAATACTTTTGTATTGTAGCTGTTTAATAGCTTTCTGTCAATTTCTTTGTGCCTCCAAGAGCATTTCCAGCTCTCCGGCATCTTTAGGAGAGCTCCCGCCTGCTGCTAAAATGCGGTGCCTCACCAGACTGTTATAAACCTCCAGGAGGATGGGCCTTTTTAAATTGGCCTGACTTAATACATCCTCATCTTCAAACACTTCTCTCACCGGCCCATCGGCAATAATGCGGCCACCGGCAAAAATCACCGCCCTGTCTGCAAAACGGTATGCGAAATCCACAGCATGGGTGGAAATCAGAAGAGTTTTCCCCATTTCATTCATCTTATCCAGAACCCCTTCCAGCATTTCCACATTGACCGGATCCAGGGAGGCCGTAGGCTCATCGAATATGATCACCTCGGATTCCATGGCAATGATATCCGCTATGCTGACCCGCTTTTTCTCTCCTCCGCTTAAATAGTGGGGCGGCCTGTCCCTCATGGAACTTAAATTCATGTATTCCAGGGCATCCTCCACCCGTTTCTTCACTTCCTCTCTTGGAAGCTTTAGATTCATAGGGCCAAAGGATACCTCTGCAAAGACCGTAGAAGCGATGATCTGGTTGTCCGCATCCTGAAAAACGATACCCACATTTTTTCTCAGCTCATTTAAATCCTTTTTCCCTATTTCTTTCCCGCGGTAAAGGATTCTTCCGGAATCGGGACGGTATACCCCGTTTAAATTGAGAAAGCAGGTGGATTTTCCCGCACCGTTAGAACCGAGAACAACGATTTTTTCTCCTTTTCTTACGGTAATATTGATTTCCCTTAACACCTGTTTTCCCTGTCCATAAGAATAGCACAGGTTTTCCGCCTGCAAAAGAATTTCCTCCATCTTCCCGCACCTCCTTCGTCTGTAATCTCTGCCACACAATTAAACCAGCAGACGCACCCATACCAGGATCAGAAAATAACCGGCTGCAGTCCAAAGCTGCCACCCCTTTACCTTCTTTTCCTCCTCCAGAAACAAAAGTTCCCCGTCATAGCAGCGGGCGGTAAGTGCATCATAATAGATATTGGCCTTTTTTAAGGAAACAACGAACAGATTTCCAGCCGTACTTCCAAAGGAGCGGCAGGAGGTCTTAAAATCGCAGTAACCAAGCCTTGACTCAGCTGCCTGCTTCATATAACACTGGGTATCCATCATCACAAAAATGAACCGGTAAATCATGTTCATCAGCTCCAAAATTATTTTGGGAACATGAAGCCTTCGGAATACACAGATGATCTCACTTGCAGGAGTGGAAAGCACCAGCATGTACATGGCGCTTAAGGCTGCCAGCGCCTTTAAAATCAGTCCCAGGGCCAGGTCCGGCCCGCCTTCCGTCAGATACAGGTAAACCCCATGAACAGAAGCAAGCACCCGTCCATGGGGCACCGGCGACAGGTCAATGACAATGGCCGCTGTCCCCAAAAAGAGAAATGCAAGAGGGATCTTAAGCAGGCCCATATAATTTTTCCAGGGAATCCCGCCTGCCAGTATGGTGACTGCGGCCATGGCCAAAAGCACCAGTACCGACACCTTTTTGTCATTTGCCCCAATACAAAAGAGCAGGGAAGCCACCGCCGTCACCGCCTTAAACTGTGGATTCCAGCCTCTCATAGAGGACGCATAGGCATAATAATCTATGGTATCAATGATTCTCACCTCCTTTCCAAGTTTGATTATACGTCATGAGGAAAAAATGCGCAATAATTCCCGAAAAACCGGCAAACACCGGCAATTTCCGTTCCAGGCAAAAAAACAGACGCCCAAGTTCCGGCCTGATATTCCTCCTGCCAAAACTGCGGCGTCTGCCTAAATATTTATTTCTGCTATTCGTTCTCTTCGACCTGTTCTTCCGTTAAGGTAAATACCTGTCTCTTACGAGCCATTTCATCACTTGCCAAGTACTCGTCATAGGTGGTGATCTTATCGATCAGCTGTCCGTTTACGATCTCCATAATGCGGTTAGCCGTTGTTTCAACGATCTGATGGTCACGGGAAGAGAAAATCAGAACTCCCTGGAATTTTACCAGACCATTGTTAAGAGCTGTGATAGACTCCATATCCAGATGGTCCGTAGGCTCGTCAAGCATCAGCACATTGGCGCCGGAAATCATCAGCTTGGAAAGCATGCAGCGCACCTTTTCTCCACCGGACAATACCCGTACCTTTTTCACTCCATCCTCTCCGGCAAACAGCATACGGCCAAGGAATCCGCGCACATAGGTGGCTTCCTTTTCCGGAGAATACTGAGTCAGCCAGTCAACGATGGTGTCATCGTTATCAAACTCCGCTGTGTTGTCCTTCGGGAAAAAGCACTGACTGGTGGTAAGGCCCCATTTGTAATCGCCCTCATCCGGCTCCATTTCTCCTGCAAGAATCTTGAACAGAACGGTCTTTGCCATCTCATTGGGTCCCACTAAGGCAACCTTATCCTCACGGGTTAAGGTAAAGGAGATATTGTCTAAAACCTTTACTCCGTCAATGGTTTTTGATAAATTATTAACACTTAAAACCTCATTGCCGATCTCACGGGCCGGACGGAAATCAATGTATGGATATTTCCTGCTGGATGGTTTGATGTCATCCAGTTCGATCTTCTCCAGTGCCCTCTTTCTGGAAGTTGCCTGCTTGGATTTGGAGGCATTGGCGGAGAAACGCTGGATAAATTCCTGGAGCTCCTTGATCTTTTCTTCCTTTTTCCGGTTGGCTTCCTTCATCTGCTTTACCATAAGCTGGCTGGACTCATACCAGAAATCATAGTTACCTGCATAAAGCTGGATTTTTCCGTAGTCAATGTCCGCGATATGGGTGCAGACTTTATTTAAGAAGTAACGGTCATGGGAAACCACGATAACCGTATTTTCAAAGTTAATGAGGAATTCCTCAAGCCATGCGATGGCATCCAGATCCAGGTGGTTGGTAGGCTCGTCAAGAAGCAGGATGTCCGGATTTCCGAACAGAGCCTGGGCAAGAAGCACCTTAACCTTTTCTGCACCGTTTAATTCACTCATCTGTTTGTAATGAAGATCTGTCTCGATTCCAAGGCCGTTTAAGAGGTTTGCCGCATCGGATTCCGCCTCCCAGCCGTTCATGGTAGCAAATTCACCTTCCAGATCCGCTGCCTTGATGCCGTCTTCATCGGTGAAATCTTCTTTCATGTAGATGGCATCTTTTTCTTTCATGATCTCATAAAGTCTGGCATTTCCCATGATAACGGTGTCAAGCACCTGGAAGCCATCGTATTTAAAGTGGTCCTGTTTTAAAAAGGAAAGCCTCTGTCCCGGCGTTATGACGATATCGCCGTTTGTAGGCTCCAATTCACCGGAAAGTATTTTAAGGAAGGTGGACTTTCCCGCGCCGTTGGCGCCGATCATCCCGTAGCAGTTGCCTTCGGTAAACTTAATGTTCACCTCTTCAAACAATGCCTTCTTCCCGAGTCTTAATGTTACGTTATGTGCACTAATCATCTTAAATTCCCTTTCTGCAATCTGGTTATCGTTCGCTGCGCCCTCCGGCTGCTTTCCCTTCCTGTTTCCAGTCCGCCTCCAGATAGCCAAAATCATCAAAATAGGGGTCCATTGGCCCCTTCTTCTGTCATCTCTATTATTGTACATGAAAATCCCGAATTTGCAAGCTTTTTCTACTCTTTACTTGACTTCCTTAAGTAAATGATACCTGCATATTCGGGATTTTAATCTTTTTACTTTACGGCTTCCACCCTTAAGGGGAAGTTGGATTTGCTTCCTGCATCATAGGTCACAGTCACATAGGTCACTTTTATCATAGCTCCGCTTCCGTTGCTGTCATCGGCAGCGGTTCCAAGCACATCGCTGTCCAGTCCCTCACAGTTGTCCTTTATAAACCCGATCTCTTCGCCGGATTCCGTTTTAATGGTAAAGGTGCTCATGGCCTGGTCTGTCACACTTCCGGTCACCTCCTGCACCTTCATGTTCTGCTGCCCGTCCAATACCAGGACAGGCTTGGCATTTGAGGCATCGGAACCGGAGATCTCTCCTTTATAGATAACGGAAACCTCCACCTTTGACTCCGACTCCAGCGCATAAGAGGTCTCCACTACCGTACCGCTTAAGTCGAAACTCATTTCCTTGCCGCCGCTCTCCACAGTCAAGCTCTCTAAGTTATCTCCAACCTTTTTGACCGTGCCCACCAGTATCTTAAATTCTGCCCCATTGCCCGGCGCTACCTGACTTACCTCTTCTGTATTCTCAGAGCTGGGAGCTGTACTTTCCGTTACAGTATTTGCCACGCTTTCCGTATTCTTTGCCGATTTTCCACAGGCCGTAAATAAAACTGCTGCACAAACAGCCAATGCCATAATCCATGTTTTTTTCATAAGCTTCCTCTTCTTTCTTTCCTAAATCACCTATGATTTCACATTAAGTATACCATCCGATTGTGAAAAATCTTTATCTTTTTTCTTAATAAATTTTATAAATTGCCTAAAAATGGTAATTTATATGCTTATAGTCATGGGATTAGAGACTTTTGGCTTCACCAGCTGCGACTGCTTATGCAGCAGCCCATCTCCAGGTTAGAGATAACATATTATGAACTTAATGACATTCACGATATAGGTCAATGCTTTTCTTTATCTTCCCACAGATATTTCAAATTAAAATAAAGTCCCCAATCTTGATCATTGGCCCACGGATCAGCATAATTTGCTTCTATTCCATTTACTTCCATCAGATATAGGTATGCACAACTAGCACCTCCATCTTCATGAATCATACTTAGTACACCACGAAATGTCTTTTCTATCTTATCTCTATAATCTGCTTTTTTTACAGCCTTCATATCAGACTCATCATCTTTCATTACTGCCTTACTTCTTAGATACGCTATAGCCGAAAGCGCACTCCAATAGTGGGGAAATGTATCTCCATACAGCCTCTTCTTACCAAACCAAAATCCATCCCAATGTCTTATAGCTACTTCATTTAAATGATAATCTGGTTGTGAACCTTGGAATAAACCTAACACTTCCAATTGTTCTAGTGCTGCTTTCCTATATCTTTCATCACCAGTTATCATATAAAGTTCACACATATATATAGCGGCAGGTGCCACGATACTTTGCTCATACTTTACTTCATGGGAGGGGTAATGTTTCCCTGTTATGGCAATATTCATCCCATGTTCTTCATAATGTTCCAGAAGTTCTCCCGCCTTATCCTCCATGCCATTTTCTCTAAAAAGCTTTATAGATTCATACATAGGTATACCTATCGCATAAAACTTCGCTCCATCATCTTTATAATACGCCTTTATTACTTTATAAGCCAGTTCCAGATAGTACTTATCTTTCTTTAATTTAAATGTCTCTATAAACAGCAGGCTAATCCAGGGAAAGTTATATGGTCTTCTATAATCCGCATTACGTTGCGCATCATTATAGACAACACCTGTCTCTTCATCCATCAGCTCTCTTTTTACAAAAGTCAGAAACTTATCTAAACTTTGTTCTAATTTTTCATCTTTATAGTGTTGCAGATAGAGTGCCATTGCTACTCCCATTCCTACTCTCTCACGCCCTGCATTGTGATCTGGGAAATAACCATAATACTGGCAATTTTCTTCTGTATCATAAACCAGATATGCGCCATCCAGATAACTATTTGTATCGTAACATTGCTGCTTATCTGCTATATATTCTAATCGTTTCTTTGCCAATGTCATAATATCGGAGCATATTAAAAATCTAGCTCCAGCAGTTTTACCATTCCATATGATATCATAAATATATTCTCCAACTTCTGTGGGTTTTTCTTCTATCTTAAATACTCCATCTTCAAATATATATGGAATTTTTTTATTATCTCTGATAATTTTAATATTTTCAAAATTATCAGAAATTCCAATAATACTACTCTCCTGCGAACCAGTGCCTACTTTTAAATTAAATCTTATACATTCATCACCTAATACTACAAAATGATCAGAAGAAATGGTGATAAAATCTTTATAATCACTGATTTTCTCCTCGAAATTTGCTTTATCTTCAAACCAGAATAATTCCCATGATATCGTATACGACTGCCCTGGTTTTAGATGAATATTGTCTGGGTGAAGTATAAAATCCCCGCGTTCATTACTGCTATTTTTGATATCTCTTTCTACACTATATCCTTTCAGAGAACCTTCTACTAATACTAATCCTAAATTTATATCCCCTCCGCCCATTCGCAGTGCACAGATATAGCTGCTGGCACCACCACACCAAATATGAGTATTGCAGCACGTAGTAGTACAGATCACTGAATCTGTATAATAATCTGGAAATGTCGTATAAATTCCCAGCATAGTCCCTACCGCGCATATATCATATTTAGTGTCATTGGTAAATGTATATGTTTCACGAAATGCTCCTTTTTCCGTAAACTTACGTGTTATGTCTACACTTAAATCTAATTCAGTCCTGATACTCCCCCAAGTATTCGTTCCCCTTACCCAGTTCATTTGATATTTATCTCTTGGATGCAATAATGATATTATTTTACCCTCGTTATTTAATTCAATTTTAAAATTTTCAGATGTATTTTCTATTTTATTATATTTTATACCTCTCATTCTATTACTCCTCTTCTTATCAATGCTTTTAAATTACCCACTCCTGTATATCTAAATAAAGGTACTTCTCCTTTATAAGGCGGTTTTTCCTATGTATTACAACCATACCAATGATGTGTTTTTATATACTTAACTTTGTAAGATTATAGCTCCACACAAAGCTTATACCTTTTAATGTTCTCCATATCACTAACAGAATGATCTGTTAAAGAGAAATGTTTAGAACGTTTAAGGCAGAATGGCATCTATTCCTTCACACCGCCCAGCGTAATTCCAGATACAAAATATTTCTGTAAGAATGGATATATACATAATATAGGCACCATGGAAATGAATATCTTCGCTGCATTTAAAGTAGTATTTGACATAGTAGACATTTGTTTTACTTCTTCTGCTGTCAAGGTGGAAGTATCTACCTGAAATACTAATTGTTTGATATAAGTCTGTAATGGATAGTGATCTGCACCTGTAGAAAGCACCAAGCCCTGGAAAAATTCATTCCACTGTCCAACTAAAGTAAATAATGCTACTGTAGCGATAACTGCTTTAGATAATGGCACTACGATTATAAATAGGATATACCATGGTCCGGCACCATCTACCATGGCAGCCTCTTCTAATTCTTTAGGTATTCCCTGAAAGAAATTGACCATGAGAATCAAGTTAAATACTGGTATACCACCACATACTGCCAGACCAAATACACGATTGGTCAAACCATAATCTTTCATGACCATATACCAGGGTATCGTACCACCTGAGAACATCATACAGAATATAAAAGTCCACATAAGCATATTTCTAGGTGCAAATTCTTTCTTTGACTTTGCAAGTGGATATGATGCTAATATAAGCACACTCAACGATATAATAAGCGCCAATCCTACTCTTTGAATCGATACCCAAAATGAGTGAAAAAAATTCTTATCTTTCATAATCTCATCATAAGCATACGTAGTAAAATCTACAGGTACAAATCCAACTAATCCCGCTTCTGCTGCTGATTTAGAACTAAAAGAAAGTGCCAGCGTATATAAAAGTGGAAGGATGCAACTAAGCGCTAATATAACTAATATGACTACAAATAAAGCTTTAACTAAACATAAGCCCAACGTTTTCTTTTCGACCACTATGTCTTCCTCCCCTTAGAAGATTCTATAATCTGCTTTCTTATAAGCGATATAATATGATGTAGATATAAGTAAAAATCCCACTACTGATTTTAGAAGACCCACTGCTGTGGCGAGTGAAAATTGAAGATTATTAAGACCCACTCTATAAACCCATGTATCTATTATATCACCAGTTGAATATACCGCTTGATTGTATAAATTATATATTTGGTCAAATCCAGCATTTAATATATTGCCAAGGGCCAGTACGCTCATAAGTACGATAACTGATTTAATACCTGGAAGCGTGATATGTAACATTCTCTGCCATTTGCCGGCTCCATCTATGGCTGCCGCCTCATATAGATTAGGACTTATTCCTGTGAGTGCTGCCAGATATACAACTGCATTAAATCCAAACTCTTTCCATACATCTGTACCTACAGCCATACCTCTAAATAGAGCAGGTTTAGTAAAAAATACTGTCCTTGTAAATCCCAGACCCGAAAATATATTATTCACTGGACCATACAGCGCAAATACGTCTAATATGATACCTCCCATTACGACCCATGAGATAAAATGCGGCAGATACACTATGGTTTGTACCGTTTTCTTAAAGAGTGCATTTTTAATTTCATTAAGTAAAAGTGCAAATGATACAGGAACTATGATATTGAGTACTAATTTCCATACAGCTATTATAATAGTATTTAAGAATATCTGCCTTACATCCCTCATCTCAAACATATACTTAAAATTTTCTAAGCCTACAAATTCCGAACCCAATATCCCCCTTCCTGGTTTAAAATCTTGAAATGCCATAAGAGCACCGAGCATAGGCACTATATTGATGAATACCATCCATATAACTGCTGGAAATACCATTACCCAATATGTCATTGTAACAGGCTTTAATCCACTCTTTTTCCTATTAGTGACTTTTACAGCTGCTGCATTCTTTTTATCCATGCTGCCTCCTTATAAAGTAAAGTCCCAGGCATTGATTCAATTCATCAAACACACTGGGACTTCACATATCATATAGCGTTTAACTCATTCATGCAAATATCTTTGACGAATTATTTCGCTGCGTATTCTTTAACTTCTTTGGTGATTTCGTCTCCGCCTTCTGCTTTCCATTGCTCTACAAATTTATCAAATTCATCGACAGAAGATTCCCCAATGATAATCTTTAAGAATGTTTCATCTTCTAACTTCTTTAAGTTAGCCCATTTCTTTTCCATAGTAGTCGTTTGATTGTAGATCTTACTATATACTCTTTCGATATTGCCTGCTTCATCTGCTTCATTTACTCTTGCAGAGCCACATAGCATACTATAAATTCTGCCAAAGTTATCATCATCACGATTCCATGTAGCAATTCTTAAATCATCATAAGGTTCTAATTTAACATTCTTTAAAGAATCAAGATCTTTCGTCAGATTCTTATAGATCGTTTTATCATAGTCATCGGGTGCTTCACCATTTAATACTTTTTTGAGCTGTGTAACAGTATATGCATTCTCATCCGCCGGAGACATAACTACACGCCCTGGATAATATTGTGGATCTACTGCCGTAGTATCAAAAGTAGCTTCATCACGAAGCAGGTAGTTGTTTAAAAGCACTGCTGCTTCTGGATGTTCATAACCTTTTCTAACTACTAAGAAAGTAGATGTAGAATTGGCCATTTTAGGATACCATTTCCCATCCTCTTCCAGTGGCAATGCATATGCGATCCATGATGCTTCCGGATCATTAACCAATGCATCTTTTATGCTATATCCCTGCCACCAAGGAGTGAATAGTATACCTGCTTTTCCAGATTTCCATGCTTCATCTGCATCTTTTCTGGCACCTAACTCTTGATCAAGGGCTCCACTTTTATACATTTCCTGAAGCTTTGCCAAAGTCTCCTTTGTCTCTGGCGTTATAGAACCATATATAGGATCCCCATTCGTATCTTCGATCCAAAAGCCTGGCCATGCTTTGTAAGCTGAGAATATAGCATCAAATGTCAAAAGATTGTTTGCTGGTGAGAGGAAATTGTTGTAGAGATTATTATTAGCCGATGCTCCAAGGATACCTACTGTTTGTTCTCCACCCATCTTATTATCTACGAATGCTTGCGCTACCTTTTGTAAATCCTCTACAGTTTCAGGAACTTCAAGCCCAAGCTTATCCAGCCAATCTTGACGAATCCACATAAGATTGTAGCTATCTGCTTCTGGTGTAACTCCAGGAAGTCCATATAACTTACCATCCATTGTTGCAGTCTCGATCGCTTCGCCTTTCGTTGTATCTAAGACATATTTCATCGTATCAGAGGCATATTTTGCATATACATCTGTCAAATCTTCAATAAGATCAGAATCTGCCAGCTCTTTAAACTGAGTTTGGCCTACTCTCATGATATCTGGTAAATCATTGGAAGCTATTGCCAGATTTTGTTTTTGAGTATAATCATCACCATTTGCAGCCTGCCATTTGATCTTTATATCTATATTCATAACTTCTTTGACATACTTGGTATATTGATTATCTTCTACGGTTTGACCTGCTGGAAACGATTGCGTAGGATTGATACTTTGTACTATCTCCACAGTCACAGGCTCTTTATACTTACCCAATGCACTAGGATTACCACTCTCATCTACCGGTAGATTGGTACTTTCTGCGGTTTTGCCACTATTAGCAGTACTTGTCCTGCCTCCGCAAGCAGCCAGGCTTAAAACTGTCAGACTACCTGCAAACATCAATGCTCCATACCTTACGATTTTTTTCCTCATACATTTCCTCCATTCAAGATTAATGTTTTCTCGGAATCTTTCATACTTATTCCCAGAACCCATGATTAAATTTATAGTTATTGTCCAATCAATGTATGAATAATTACCTTTACTCATACAAATACTTTACAACTTTTTCACAATTTTAACACTGTTTATTTTGATTTTATAGTGTACTTTTCAGTTTTATTTCCTTTGGTTTTATTCAAATTTTACTTTCAAAGCAAAATAGTCCACCTTTTTTTATTGTTTATGTCCAAACAATTGACTTAAAATGTAGATTTTTGTATAATATAGGCAGTAATTTCATAACTGCTCAGCCTGCAATGTCATTAAGCTAAAATAATGTGGATTGCTTTGTATTGCTCGCGGCGTAAATGCCCTATGGGGTATCACGTTCCGATTAACTTAATGACATTGATTCAGCCTGATTTATAGCTTACAGACTAAACTGCAAAATGACTTATACTGTTTCCAGTCAAAAATGTTGTATAGAATAAGGATTATTTACCATGAAGATCTTGCAGGTTTCTCTTAAGGGGCGCATTTTTATTTTTTGTTCATTACTGATATTGCTTAGTATCTCTACCTATATTTTTATCACATATCAGTTTATTAATAGTATGCGAACTAAGATAAATGATAATTATAGCCGTACTCTTTATGAAGCTTCCAATTCGCTGGAAGATGTGATATGGCAGCTAACTCTTACTTCTGAACAGTTATCACAAAGTAATGACATTAAGTCCAATCTTTTAGACTATATAAGTTCCGCTAATATTATAGATAAGAATAATTATTATGTAAATTTACGTAATACTATTAACTTGCTTACTATGGCCAATGAAGACATTGGCCTTATATATATCTATGATACCAAAGATGATAAAGTAGTATTTTCCAGCTTTCCACTTAGCGAGAATTTGACCGTACGCACAGATAATGACTATTTATATCGTGGTGACGAATTATCCTTTATAGCACCAAGGCAAAGTCAAAGTCATTTTATTAACAGACCTGTCATTATTCTCAATAGAAGATTAAAATTAGATTCCGAAGATCGGTATATGATATCTATAGAATCTGGTTTCTATTCAATTTCTAAAATTTTAGGCAAAGCATACAGTTCCTTTGACGATTTATACTTTAGATCTTCCGATCAATCCAAGAATAATATTCAAAATAATACAAATATAAAGTATACCTATACCCATGCAGCTAATCAAGGTTGGAGTATATATGGTACGATTTCCTATGATACTTACAATAAGGAATTGTCTTCTATTACCATTAACTTTTTAATTTCCAGTATACTGCTGCTTATTATTGTATCTATTGTAGGAATTGTATTTTTTAAGAGTACTTATAAACCACTCACTTTAGTAGAAAAGCAGTTAAATAGCTTTCTTTCCGATGATATGCAAAGCGGCGAACTGCAGACTAATATTCCTGAATATCAAAATTTATTCGTACGTATTAAAAGTTTACAGAAAGAAGTAAATTATCTTTTAAACAAGACAAAAGAAGAGGAGAAAATCAACTACACGATACAGCTTGAAAAATTACGCAGCCAAATCAATCCTCATTTCATTATGAATACACTCAACACTTTGCATTGGCTGGCCTTGATTAATGATGAACCAGAGATAGATAATATCACTCAGTCTTTATCTCATTTACTCAGTTATAATTTAGATAAAGATAATATAAGTACCACATTAAATAAAGAATTAATCACTATTACTTATTATGCCGATTTACAAAAAGTCAGATATAATTTTTCCCTCAATATAACCAAAGAACCTGATGATGATCTGTTAAATTATGCTTGTCCCAAGTTTATACTGCAGCCAATTATCGAAAATTCCATTCTACATGGATACAAAGACAATATGCAAATAAATATTCATGTAGTTGTACATGATCATATTACCATACATATTAATGACAATGGCACTGGAATAGATGCAGATACCCTTAACAAACTAATCATCTTATATAATAGCAAACAGTATTGTAACAGGCCGTATATAGATTTAAAAGATGAGCAAAGCGACGAACACTTTGGTATCGGCTTATCATATATATTTCAATCGCTTGATGATTTCTATTCTGGCCATTATTGTTTTAATATTAGCAGTGTATATGGGGAAAAAACTCATATAGAAATCACCATACCTCAAATGAAAGGAGACTATGATGATCAAAGTTTTAATCGTAGATGATGACCCTATCACTCGTAAAGGGATCAAATTACTTATGCCATTTTCTTCTTATGCCATGGAAGTAGTCGCAGATGTATCAGACGGAAAGAAAGCATTAGAATTATTAAAGGATATCGCAGTTGATTTAGTACTAGTAGATATCGAGATGCCTGTTATGGACGGTGTGACTTTTATAGAGACCGCGCGGCCACTCTATCCACATTTAAACTACGTTATTCTCACTATGCACACTGAATTCAATTTACTTCAAAAGATGCTTAGACTGGGGGTTATTGATTATATAGTAAAAACAGAGTTTGACAAAGAAAACTTTCACAGTATATTAGAAAGAATTGCAAGTAAAATTTCAAAACCTGATCTTGAACTTCCTGATAATTCTTACTCCAAAGAGACTACTCATGACATATTAAAAATTAAAAATTATATAGATAATCATTTTTCCAAGTCTATCATCGTATCAGATATGGCCCAAAAAGCCAATTTAAGCTATGGATACTTTAGCCATAGTTTTCGCGATATAGTAGGCGTTTCTTTTAGTGATTATTTAATTAATATCCGTATAGAAAAAGCTAAAGAATACCTCACTACCACCCATCAGTCCATCAGTCAGATATCCAAAGATGTGGGTTATACTGATGAGAAATACTTTAGCCGTGTTTTTAAAAAAATGACTGGTTATACACCTAGTGGTTATAGGAATAAATGTTTTTGATGTGTATGAATACTTGAAGAAGAATACAGGCTTAATCACAAACAAAAGAAAAAGGAGAAATGAGTATGATTGATTTTAAAAATGATTCTTTTGCAAAACTAAAAAAAGTGGATAATTCTACTGCAAGTGACGTTGCTAATCTTTTTATTCCTGGCGAAGAAATAATAGGATGCTATAAAGGAATCCGTGATTACATCGTTTTTACAAATAAGCGCATTATCTCTGTAAATATTCAGGGAATGACCGGTAAAAAGAAAGACTATGCTTCTCTGCCCTATTCCAAAATACAGGTATTTTCCGTTGAAACTTCTGGAGTATTTGATCTGGATAGTGAGTTGGAGCTTTACTTTAGCAGTGTTGGAAAAGTGAAGTTTGAATTCACTGGTACAAGCGATATAGTGCAAATTGGTCAGCTTATAGCTTCTTATGCCTTGTAATATTGTAAATTGAAAAATAATACCCCCATATAGGAATTGTTATATTTCAATGTCCTATATAGGGGCAGCATTTCAACGGGTTCCTTGGGTTTAATAAAACTTTCTTATTCTCACCCTTCCCCATACCTCCCCAGAAAGCTCTGGGTCCGTACATTGCTTGAGGAAAATACTTCTTCCGGCCTTCCCTCTTCTACGATCACTCCGTCAGCCATAAAAATAATCCTGTCTGATATATCCCTGGCAAAGGCCATCTCATGGGTCACAATGACCATGGTAATGTGCATGTCCGCAAGGGACTTAATGACCTTTAGTACCTCTCCCGTAAGCTCCGGGTCCAGAGCGGAAGTCGGCTCATCAAAAAACAGGATCCTGGGGTTTAAGGCCAGAGCTCTTGCGATGGCTACCCGCTGGCACTGTCCTCCGGAAAGCTGGCAGGGATATGCTTCTGCCTTATCTTCCAGTCCCATCTTCTTAAGAAGCTCCATTGCCTCAGAAAAAACCTCTTCCTTATCCCGTTTCTGCACATGGATCGGTGCATCGGTAATGTTTTTTAAAACCGTCATATGGGGAAATAAATGAAAATTCTGGAACACCAGGCCGTAATTCTTCTGTATTTCCTTACGCTTTTCCCCTTTGGCATAGACAGCCCTTCCATCAGGCCCGTCCCATGCGGCCTTTTCTCCAAGATAATTTAGTTCCCCTCCATCCATCTGTTCCAGCATGGTAGCGCACCGAAGCAGGGTGGATTTTCCCGAACCGGATGGACCGATGATGGATACGATCTCGCCTTCCTCTACCGACAGGGAAATATCCCGAAGCACGCCCTGGCCATCAAACGCTTTTTTCACATGGTTCATTTCCAGTAAGTACATCTTTTCTTCCTCCTATTGATAATAGTTCATCCGCTTTTCTAAGTATTCCATCCCTACTGCCACAATAAGGTTGAAAATATAATAAAACAGGCCTGCCGCCACAAAAGGAATAAGGCTGGTCTGGGAAGAGGCCAGGGCCTTGGCAGTCGCAAACATCTCTAAAACGCTGATGGAAAAAGCCAGAGAGGTATCTTTGACCAGGGTAATGACCTCATTGGTCACAGACGGCAGAATCCGTTTCACCACCTGGGGAAATATGATGCGGAAAAAGGTCTGGGTCTTTGTATAGCCTAAAAGCTTTGCCGCTTCATACTGTCCCACCGGCATGGACTGGATCCCGCTCCTGTATATTTCTGCAAAATACGCCGCATAGTTGATGACAAAGCCGATGAATGCGGCCCAGAGGCGGTATCCATTCCCCACCTTTATGCCAAACAAATAGTAGGGGCCGAAATACACCACCATCAGCTGCAGCATCAATGGAGTCCCCCTCATGACAGAAATATAGAATTTAACAATGGCCTGTATGACAGGATTTTTTGACATCCTTCCAAAGGATATTAAAAGTCCCAGGGGCAGAGAAAAGACCAGCGTTACCACAAATATCTGGATGCTGACCCACATTCCCCCTGCCAATTGTGAAATTATCTTTGTTAAAGCCATGATTTCTCCTCCATGTTTTCAAAATGAGGTCCGGCCCATAAATGCGGGACCGGAACCCATTTTATCTTTATTTATTAACCTTGGTTACATCCTTGCCGAACCATTTTTCCGAGATCTTTTTAAGAGTCCCGTCAGCCGCCATGGCGTCTAACTGTTCCTGAACCTGATCCCTTAAGGTATCATTGCTTTTCTTAAAGCCTACGCCGTATTCTTCAGCAGCAAGGGCTTCATCCAGTATAATAAAATCCGCTTTCCTCTGTTCGATCTGATACCCTGCCACAATTACATCCATTGCAATGGCATCCACCGCTCCCATCTCAAGATCCATAAACGCAGTGTTGTAATCCGGCGTTGTCTGAAGGGTTCCAAAGGTTCCGGAAAGCTTCTCATCTGCCTGCAGTGCCTTTTCTGCAGAGGAATCCGCCTGAACTTCTACGATCTTTCCTGATAAGTCAGCTAACGTTTTGATGCCGGAATCCTTTCCCACTACAAACACCTGGCTGTTTTCCATATAGGGCTTTGACCAGGTATAGCCGTCCTCACGTCCTGTAATAGTAAAGCCATTCCAGATGCAGTCAATATTTCCGGATTCCAGCTCCATGTCCTTGGCATCCCAGGCAATGGGCTGGGGAACAAATTTCCTGCCAAGGCGGTTTGCCACCTCCTGAGCCAGTTCTAAATCAAAGCCCGTGTATTCTCCATTGTCTCCAACAAAGCCCATAGGCGGGAAATCCTGATCAAATCCAACGGTAAATGTATTGGCAGCTGATTCTGTTTCTTTTCCAGTCTCTTTTGCTGTTGATGCTGCGGTATCAGAAGCCGTGGAAGCCGTAACTTCGCTCTTTTGCCCGGAACAGCCACTAAGCAGGACTGCCGCTCCCAACACTGCCGCTATTAAAATCTCTTTTTTCATAATTGCATCCTCCTCTTGTTTTTCATGTGTTACCATGGTAGCACACTAAAGTGTTTCTGTAAAGAAGAAATTTGCATTTATAAAAACAGTTTTAAAAAAAGAACAAAAATAAAACCAGAATAAGAATTACGGCCAAAGCTCCCGCCAGGAAAACAGGGCCTGTTACACCTCCCCTTCCTCTGGCAGTATGCTCCGGTTCCGCAAGCATTCCCCAGGGGCTTAACTCCAGGATTCCCAGGGGAATCCCGCCTAAATCCTCTCTTCCCATAAAAGACAGAAATTCCTTCCAATCCCGTTCTACAATCCGCTTTCCCTCTTTCCAGTCCTCCCTTGGATCATTTTTTTCCTTTGTAAAAAAGGATCCGGAATCTTCCCTGTTTTCCAGATATTCCTTTTTCTTTAAGAACTGCTGATAGGCATGTCTTATTCCTTTGTTTGCTGTTTCAGCCAGATCCCTGGTGGTCTGATAGAGGTTCATCATATAATAATAGACCTTGTAAGCAGCTCTTGGCTGAAAGAGTGTATTTCTTCCTCCCTGCCTTTTCATAACGC
Organism: Hungatella sp.; assembly: GCA_031270005.1. Classification (GTDB taxonomy): domain Bacteria; phylum Bacillota; class Clostridia; order Lachnospirales; family Lachnospiraceae; genus Lacrimispora. The sequence continues at coordinate 19,168 of JAISYJ010000112.1, forward strand.
CCTCAGACTGCTTAAATGCCTCCTGTATGTGGAAATCGATCATACGGTCTACCGACTCCCTAAGGTCAGAGGCCAGTCCTTTATTGATCCCGGAATAAGCTCCAAAGGTCTGGGATTTAATTGCCATCAATGCGGCCAGAAACCCATAAAGCTCCTCACTTCCTCCGGAAAGACCGGAGGTCCTTAATAAATTTCCCCTGTTGTTCATATACCCGGCAAATCCCTCAGCCGCTTCGAGATCAGCAGGAGAATAAACCGTATTTTTCCCCATGGAGGAAATGGAAGCCTGGGCGCCATGAGCCTTATCTGTCTTACTGCCGGGCATACCCCTTCCTTCCAGCACGGACAGAGGAGTCTCTCTTCGAATCCGCCAGGTATACCGGGGATCATTCTTTATCCGTCCTTCCCCGGCAGGCTGATAGATCATTCCCTGTTCTGCTTCATTTCCAGATTCATTTACCGGAGTTCTAATGCTGCCAGGCGTTAATTTAACTGTATCTCCGGCATTTTCCGGCTGTTCCTTAAAAACCCTTTCCAGCTCCCCGCTGCTTAAAGTATTTCCTGTTACACTGCGGTAAAGGGCAGCCTTTAAGGCCGATATGGAGCTTTGGGATCCGAAATTACCAAAAAGGGTTTCCAATTCTCCCATGCGGCCCTCAAGTACCTTTATAAGGATATCCGATAAAGCAGCTTCCAGGGCGGCAAGCTGATCCTCTTGCACTCCTGCTGTGGTATTCAAAAGAATGGCCTGGAGCAGCTCCTTATAAAGCGCTGCAAGGCCCTCCAGTTCCTCAGGAAACGGCTTTACAGCAGACGGACTCCACGCCAGGATGTCCTCCCATGCCAGATCAGCCTCTTCCTTCCCCCACATTTTATCAAGATCAGAAAGCTCCTCAGGGCTTAGTTTACAATAGGCACTTTCATCTGACAGGGCGGCAGTATCCCGGGGTGTCCTGGTTTCTCTCCTGTTTTCGCTGCCTTCCTCGTTCTTTTTCTCACGGTTTTCCTCGACGCTCCGGCTCAGTTCTTCCACAAACCGTTCACTGGCCTGGATCCTTCCCTTTATGTCCTCTTCCACCACAGCCCGCTGAATGTCTGCAGCCGCAGATTCACCTTTAGCAGCCGCGGCAGAGGGCGGGTCCTGTGCCTTTATCTCCATGTTTTCACCCCCTTTGGGATCTTTTCTCAAAAGGTCTTATTGATCCGGTAAATTCAGTCTTTTTCATATGACGATAGGTAAACTTTTGACATATTAATACGATGATTAATACATCTCCAGTTTTTCCCCCGTCCCACACCGTGCGTGCTAGTTTCCCAGCACACGGCGTTCCATCATAAAATC
>JAISYJ010000139.1:0-91659 GCA_031270005.1 Hungatella sp.
GTATTTTCCGGTGTTTCCAGGCCTGCGACCCGGGCCATCATGGCTAAGGTTTTATCAGACCTTCCTGTCTATTTTAATTCGATTGAGGAAATACAGGCATATATCGAAGGAAGTTTAAAAAGCTGCCTGGATGAAGCGGAAAAGGAAACTTGCAAGGAATTATTGGAAGAGCTGATGGATGATGAAAATAAGCTGGTTTGACCGTTTGTACGTAGGCGAGAAAGCGAAGAAGAAACGTTACCGGATCATTCAGGGAATCCGCAGGTCAAAACCTGGGTCAGGGATTTACGTGATTACGCCTGCCATAAATGGGAATAATATACTTGATATCTATCCGGCAATGACGCTTTTATGGCCCCTTTACCGGGATGAGGAATTACTCATTTTAGGCATTGCGTCCGGATATTGGGAAGCATTAGAGGTGGCAGGAAATATCATTAGTGATATGTACAGGAAAACAGGAGGCTTTGATCTGCCTGCTTTTATAGAGGGACAGGGATACCTGTATGCCCAAAACGCATGGGCAAAAACAGGGAAAGAAGCCGGTAAGGTGTGAGGTGTTCATGCTTCATATAATTTTGTTTATACTTAAAATCTTAGGGCTGCTGGTGCTTATTGTTTTAGGGCTTATCCTCACTGTGGTTCTGCTGGTCCTTCTGGTCCCGGTCCGGTACCAGGCAGAAGGATCCTATGACGGAAAGGTGAAGGGAAAAGCCAGGATTACCTGGCTTCTACATATCCTTTCCGTGTCGGCCCAGTACGAGGAGGACTTAATTGTGAGGGTCCGGTTATTTGGCTTTCGCATTGGAAAGCCCAAGAAGATGGACTCAGAGCTTAAGGAAGCGGAGGAGATCATGGTTCAGGCCATGGAAGTCATGGAACCGGAACCCATAAAAGAAACGCTGGAAGTGAAAGATGAAATCCATGACAGGATTCAGGAAAAACCCAGGACCCTGCCGCCTCCAAAGGAGGAATCAAGGAATTTTCCGCTTCCAAAGGAAGAACCCAAAAAGAAAAAAAGATTCGGGATTATGAAGCTGTATGAAAGGGCCAGGAAAAAGGTTCTTATGGCTTTTACAAAACTTAAGTTTTTTTTCCTGCGGATCTGTGATACACTGAGAACAATAAAAGACAAAAAAGATGAGATTCATGCCTGGATTTCCAATAAGGAGAACCAGAAAACCGTAAAGCTGCTTTTTAGGCAGGGGAAAAAACTGATCCGTCATATCCTTCCCCGCCGGGGAAAGGGAAACATAACCTTTGGCTTTGAAGACCCGTATCTGACCGGACAAGTGCTCACCTATGCAAGCGTTATTTATCCGCTCTGTCATAAGCATTTAAACCTGTATCCTGTTTTTGACCGGACTGTGTTTACGGCTGAAGGAAGGTTTCGGGGCAGGATCCGTACGGGGACAGTTCTTTTCATTGGATCGCGTATGCTGCTTAATCAGAATTTCAGGCGTTTATTAAAGGGATGGCTTCATAAAGGAGGAATTGCTTAACGTGGCAGAGAATAATTTTACATCTACAGTAGAGTCGCTGTTTAAGGGAATGGATTCTTTTGTGGCAACAAAAACTGTGGTAGGAGATGCGGTAAAGGTAGATGATACGATCATCCTGCCTTTGGTGGATGTGACCTGCGGCATGGCTGCCGGATCTTTTGCAGGAGATGCAAAGCATAACGGGGCAGGAGGCATGCATGCAAAGATGAGTCCCAGTGCGGTGCTCATCATCCAGAATGGAGTAACAAAGCTGGTAAATATCAAGCAGCAGGATGCTGTAACGAAAATTCTGGATATGGTTCCGGATTTTGTCAATAAATTTGCCGGCGGTACAAAAGAGGTTTCTCCGGAAGCCTTAAAGGTGGCGGAGGAGATGGCCGCTGCAGAAGATAAGAAAAAAGCGGAAGAATAAGAAAGGGATAAGCCGCATAGGATGTCATATAGCCTGAATGGATTGAGGGATGATATGAGAAGAGTATGCGGACTTATGCTGTTCTGCTTTGGAGCAGGCATGGCAATCCTGCTTTTTATCCCGGCGACTATCGTAACGATCCTGTTTATCATTGGATGTCTGGTTCTGGGATATAACCTGTTCTGCTGCTGAGCAAGCAATGCTGTTAAAATAAATGAGGCCAGCCTTTTAAGAGGGCAGGCCTCATGATAAAATGACAAAAAAATACTCCTGACTGATGCCAGCCAGGAGTTTCCTTCGATTAAGCTCTTTCAACTAATCCGGATCTTAAGCAGGAAGTACATACGTACATCTTCTTATTAGCGCCGCCATTAACTTTTACTTTAACGGACTTTACATTTGCTTTCCACATCTTATTGGATCTTCTATGGGAATGGCTCACTGCGTTGCCAAAGTGAGCAGCTTTTTCACAAATTGCACATTTAGCCATGATTGCACCTCCTTAAAAGCGACTTGGACTTTTTATGGTTGAAAAATCCACAACAAATGTATGATAACAGAAAACACATGGATTTGCAAGTGAAAATTAAAAATTTGTTTCTTTTTTTGGAAAAATCATGTATAATCAAATCAGACAGAAAGAACGGAGGTAAAGACTATGAAGGGTTATATTAACAATAGACTGGGCGAGATCCAGGTAAGCCCTGATGTTATCGCTATGTATGCCGGAACGACTGCAGTGGAATGCTTTGGTATCGTTGGCATGGCGGCTGTCAGTATGAAAGACGGACTTGTTAAGCTTTTAAAACGGGAAGGCCTGACTCACGGAATTAATGTGAACATCCAGGACAACCATATCACCATCGATTTCCATGTAATTGTAGCCTATGGGGTCAGCATTTCTGCGGTGGCGGATAACTTGATTGAAAATGTAAAATACAAAGTAGAAGAATTCACAGGTATGACAGTAGATAAGATAAACATCTTTGTCGAAGGCGTAAGAGTGATTGATTAAGGAGGAAACTACCCGTGGGTATGAAGTTTATAGACGCCAAAATGCTGCAGAAGGCATTTCTGGCAGGAGCAAAAGGACTGGAAGCGAAGAAAGAATGGATTAACGAACTGAATGTGTTTCCAGTGCCGGATGGAGATACCGGAACCAACATGACCATGACCATCATGGCGGCGGCAAAAGAAGTTGCTGCCATTGAGAATCCTACCATGGAATCGTTAGCAAAAGCGATTTCCTCCGGTTCTTTAAGAGGAGCAAGAGGAAATTCCGGTGTGATCCTGTCCCAGCTGTTCCGGGGTTTCACAAAAGAGATCGCTGCCGCCAATCAGGTGACTGCCACCGTTTTAGCCAATTCCTTTGTAAGGGCAACCGAAACTGCTTATAAAGCGGTAATGAAGCCTAAAGAGGGAACCATTCTTACTGTAGCCAGAGGAATGGCAGAGAAGGCTGCGGAGCTGGTTACCGAAACAGAGGATATTCTTGAGTTCGGCCAGAAGGTGATCGATCACGGTGATTACGTATTGAGCCAGACGCCGGAGATGCTTCCGGTTTTAAAACAGGCCGGAGTAGTGGATTCCGGTGGTCAGGGGCTTATGCAGGTAATGAAGGGCGCCTTTGACTGCCTGATGGGCAAAGAGGTGAACTTATCTGTAGAGGTTGTAAAGCAGCCGGTTGCTTCAGCTGCAGCCCATGGGGCACAGTCTGCTGACATTGATATCCGGTTCGGTTACTGTACCGAATTCATCATTAACCTGGAAAATCACTATGATGATAAAAAGGAGCATGAATTTAAGGAATATCTGGAATCCATCGGCGATTCCATCGTAGTTGTTTCCGACGATGACGTGGTAAAGGTCCATGTCCATACCAATGATCCGGGACTTGCAATCCAGAAGGCCCTTACTTTTGGCTCTTTATCCCGCATGAAGATCGATAATATGAGGGAAGAGCACCAGGAAAAACTGATTAAAGAATCAGAAAAGCTGGCTGCCCAGCAGAAGGCTGAGAGCGAGAAAAAGGCGGAGCAGAGAAAGCCCTACGGCTTTATTTCCGTTTCTGCCGGAGAAGGTTTTGATGAAATATTCCGGGGGATCGGTGCAGACTATCTGATCCAGGGCGGGCAGACCATGAATCCCAGCACAGAGGATATGCTGAACGCCATTGAACGGGTTAATGCCGACACCATTTACATCCTCCCGAACAATAAAAACATCATATTGGCGGCCGAGCAGGCAAAAAGCCTGGTAGAGGATAAGAAGGTCATTGTGATCCCTTCAAAAACCATACCTCAGGGAATCACTGCCATCATTAATTTTGCTCCGGATTTATCACCGGAGGATAATGAAAAGATCATGACAGAAGAGATGTCCCGTGTAAAAACCGGACAAGTTACCTATGCGGTCCGGAATACCATGATCGATGACATTGAGATCCGGGAAGGGGATATCATGGCGTTGGGGGATAATGGAATTCTGGCGGTTGGAAAAGAAATTGAATCCACGGTGCTGGAAGCCCTTAAATCCATGGTGGAAGAAGAATCTGAATTAGTGACCGTTTATTACGGCAAGGATGTCAGGGAAGAGGATGCAAAAGAGCTTAAGGAAAAAGCGGAAGAGCTGTTTTCACACTGCGAGGTAGAGCTTCATGCAGGCGGACAGCCGATTTATTATTATCTTATATCTGTAGAATAAAAAGAGCCAGCGGCATTTATTATACCGGGCAGACGAGGCCTGTCTGCCCGGTTTTGCTGTGCAGGAAAAAGAGAGGAGGGGAACCTGTCTTTGAACCGGGAGCCAATTGATTCCTTAAAGGGAATCGGAGAAAAAACAGGAAAATTGTTTCAAAAGGTGGGAGTGATAACCGTTGGGGATCTTCTGGAATATTATCCGAGAGCTTATGATACCTATGAGGAGCCTTGTCCCATTGGGGATCTTAAGCCGGATCAGGTGATGAGCGTAGCCGGAATGCTTTACAAGACTCCGGATGTAAAACGGTACAGCCACATCCAGGTCATCACAACGACTTTAAAAGATGTGACGGGAACCCTTTTGCTTACCTGGTACAACATGCCCTACCTTCACTCCACTTTAAAAGCGGGAATGAGGGCTGTTTTCCGTGGCAGGGTGGTAAAGAAAAAGGGACGTCTGACCATGGAACAGCCTGAGGTGTTTACGGCAGAGGCCTATGAACAGGTGATTCATTCCATGCAGCCTGTTTACGGCCAGACCAAGGGACTGAGCAATAAAACCATTGTCAGAGCCCAAAGGCAGGCCTTAAGCCTTCGGGGCATGGTGCGGGATTATATGCCTTTTGATCTGCGCAAAAAACACGAATTGGCGGAATATAATTTTGCTGTTGAACATATTCATTTTCCGACGGACCGGAACGAACTGCTATTTGCCAGAAAAAGGCTGGTGTTTGATGAGTTTTTTCTTTTTCTCATGGCGGTCCGGCGTTTAAGAGACAAAAGAGAGGATAAAAAAAGCGCTTATATTTTAAATCTCTCCCCCCAGGTGGAGTCTTTAAAGAAAAGCCTTCCCTATTCCCTTACTAGTGCCCAGGAAAAGGTTTTAAATGAGGTATACGGCGATCTGTCAGGAGGGCATGTCATGAACCGCCTTATTCAGGGAGACGTAGGCTCCGGCAAGACGATCATCGCCATACTCGCCCTTCTTCAGGCAGCTTATAACGGATATCAGGGAGCCTTAATGGCGCCTACGGAGGTACTGGCAAAGCAGCATTTTGAGTCCATGACAGAGCTGTTTGCCATGCATCAGATCAACAAAAAACCCATACTTGTTACGGGCTCCATGACGGCAAAGGAAAAAAGGATTGCCTACGAAAAGATTGCTTCCCATGAGGCGGATATCATTATCGGAACCCATGCCCTTATTCAGGAGAAGGTGGTATACGACAATCTGGCGCTGGTAATTACCGATGAACAGCACCGGTTCGGGGTCAGCCAACGGGAAATGCTGGGGAAAAAGGGTGAGGAGCCCCATGTTCTGGTAATGAGCGCCACGCCCATTCCGCGGACCCTTGCTATTATCATTTATGGGGATTTGGACATTTCTGTCATTGACGAGCTTCCTGCTAACCGTCTGCCCATTAAAAACTGTGTTGTGGATACCGGCTACCGGGGGAAAGCCTATGAGTTTATCCGGAAAGAGATCGCAGGCGGACGTCAGGCCTATGTGATCTGCCCCATGGTGGAAGCCAGCGAGATGATTGATGCAGAAAATGTAGTGGATTATACGAAGACCTTAAGGGAAGCGCTTCCGGGGATTTCTGTGGAATATCTTCACGGGAAAATGAAGCCAAAAGAAAAAAACGGGATCATGGAGAGATTTGCCTGTGGGGAAATCAAGGTTCTGGTATCCACCACTGTAATCGAGGTAGGAGTAAACGTTCCCAATGCAACGGTTATGATGATCGAAAATGCAGAGCGCTTTGGCCTGGCTCAGCTTCACCAGCTGAGAGGGCGTGTAGGGCGGGGAAAATACCAGTCTTACTGTATTATGGTAGGAGCCTCGGACCAGGAGGGGACAAAAGAGCGTCTGGATATTTTAAATCAGTCCAATGACGGCTTTTTTATTGCCTCAGAGGATTTGAAGCTTCGGGGACCCGGTGATGTTTTCGGTATCAGGCAGAGCGGGGATCTGGAATTTAAGCTTGGGGATATTTTTACGGATGCCAATCTGTTAACGATCGTATCAGATGAAGTAAAACGGCTTTTTGAGGAGGACCCGGAGCTGGAAAAAGAGGAACACCAGGAGCTTAGGGGCAAGTTAAAGGAGTACCTTGAGAAAAGCTATGATAAGCTTAATTTATAGTTAAAATCATCTGATCTTATGTTTTTTGCAGAAAATATTTGCAATAATCGACGGCAAATGATAAACTTATTTACGTAAATTTATCAGAATAAGGAAGCAGGAGGAATGTAATGAGTAGAAAAGCTTTAAAAATGGATGCAAAAGATGCCATGAGGGAGGCGCTTGTAAGCCCTTATATGGTCACAATAATTTTTGGTGTCATTACGGTTGTATTATCTGTTGTGCAGGGATTTCTGAATGTATGGCAGGAGATGATAGAAAACGCCGGCTCTTATGGGGAAATAGGCCAGGTAGGAGCGTTTGCGGCCAGCAGCATTGTTTTTCTAATTATTTATATTCTTATCAGTACGATTATCCAGTTCGGATATCAGTCTTACTGTTTAAAGGTTGCTAACAGGGATAATACTATGTCATACGGAGATTTATTCAGCTCCATAAGGTATTTTTTTAAAGCCCTGGGATTGCTTTTTATGGTGTCCCTGCTTACTTTCTTGTGGGCATTACTTCTTATCATTCCGGGAATCATAGCTGCTTACCGCTATTCACAGGCCATTTTTATTATGGTTGAGGATCCCAGTAAAGGTATCATGCAGTGCATCCGTGAAAGTAAGGAAATGATGGTAGGGCATAAGTGGGAATATTTTGTTCTGGAGCTGTCCTTTATTTTATGGCAGCTTTTGGGCCTTGTCACTTGTGGCCTGGCTTATATTTATGTTTATCCCTATATGAAGGTTACTTTTGCTAATTATTATAATGCAGTAAAGCCAAAAACTGTTGTATATGAGGAAGAAGCTGTATTTGAGTAAACGATCAAAGGGTTCAATTCTTTTTTAAGAGGTTGGACCCTTGGATTATTTATGAAGATTTGCGGCTTATATGGCAAATAAATGGAGGAGCACGGAAGATGAAGTGTGTATTAATTGGAATTGCCGGAGGAACTGGTTCAGGGAAGTCGACCTTTACCAACCGGTTAAAGGCTGCATTTTGTGACGATATTGCGGTTATCTATCATGATAATTATTATAAAAAGCAGGATGGAATTTCTTTTGAAGAGAGAAAGAAGATGAATTATGACCATCCCGAAGCTTTTGAAACAGAGCTTTTGCTGGAACAGCTTCGTAAGCTGCGGGCAGGAGAAGCTGTTGATTGCCCTGTTTATGATTATTCCATGCACAACCGTTCTCAGAATGTGGTGAAGGTAGAGCCTAAAAAGGTTATTTTAGTCGAGGGGATCCTGGTTTTTGCAGATGAGCGCTTAAGGAGCATGTTTGATATAAAAATCTTTGTGGAAGCTGATGCCGATGAACGGATTCTTCGCCGTGTGATCCGGGATGTTAAGGAAAGAGGCCGGGATATCGAAGGTGTTGTAGAACAGTACTTAACTACGGTTAAGCCGATGCATTATTTGTATGTAGAACCTACGAAGCCCATGGCGGATGTTATCATAAACAGCGGCATGAATGAGGTTGCCTTCCAGTTGGTGAAAACGAATATTGAGAAGATATTGGAGACTGGTCAAGAGGACTAAAAATGTATCTGCATGAGAATGTTTATGAAGGCTCGATTTTTTTCCTAAAAATTAACATTTTACGAAAAACCTTCTAGTGTATTTCATTCTATTCCAGCCATAATAGGAGTGTAGCACAAAACACACCATGAATTATTAAAAAAAACAAAACATGGTGAATAGATGAAAAGGAGGCATATCATTATGTCAGGTAGCTCTAATACTACAAATGTACCAGAAGCAAAGGAAGCAATGAATCGTTTTAAAATGGAAGTTGCCAATGAGATTGGTGTTCCGTTAACCAATGGTTATAACGGAAACTTAACTTCCGCTCAGAATGGTTCCGTAGGCGGTTATATGGTTAAGAAGATGATCGAAGCCCAGGAAAGACAGATGGCAGGTAAATAATCTGTAAAAAAACAAAGAAACACCCTTTGTATAAACATTATGCCAAGTAAAAAAGGATAATGGAAGGGAAACCGGGAGCTGCAGTTTCGTAACTGATAATCAGTTATAGGAGTTGCAGCTCCTATTTTTTTGAGGAATCAGTTGTATATCTTCCGAATTCATACTATAATGGTTTGGAAAAATAAAGTGAGGAATTGTTATGAGAGTAATTGCGGGGAAAGCCAGAAGGCTTGTTTTAAAGACCATAGAGGGGCAGGATACACGGCCTACCACAGATAGAATTAAAGAAACACTTTTTAATATGATTCATGGGGACATGCCTGACTGCTGTTTTCTGGATTTATTCTCCGGAAGCGGGGCCATTGGAATAGAGGCACTTAGCCGGGGAGCCAAGCTGGCGGTTATGGTGGAACAGAGCCAGGGAGCAGCAGAATGCATCCGTGAGAATTTAAAGACCACAAGACTGGAAGACGGCGCTGTTGTGATGAACTGCGACGTCATGACAGGACTTAGAAGACTGGAAGGGAAAGGGTATGTGTTTGATTTTGTATTTATGGACCCTCCCTATAATAATGATTGGGAAAAAAAGGTCCTGGAATATCTGTCCGGTTCCAGCCTGATTGATGAAGATACGGCCATTATTGTGGAAGCCTCTTTGGAAACCTCCTTTGATTATCTGGACAATCTGGGATACCGGATTATAAGGGAAAAGGATTATAAGACGAATAAACATTTGTTTGCTGCAAAGAAAGAGCTATAGGAATTTTTCCAAAAAGCATGGACAAAATTAAGGAAAAGGAAGAAATCATATGAGAAAAGCAGTGTATCCGGGAAGCTTTGATCCGGTGACCTTTGGCCATTTGGATATTATTAAACGTTCCGCCAGGATGTCGGATCATCTGATCATAGGAGTTTTAAATAATAATTCAAAAACGCCGTTGTTTTCTGTAGAAGAACGTGTTAATATGTTAAAGAGCCTTACCAAAGATATTCCCAATGTGGAGGTGAAATCCTTTGGAGGGCTATTAGTTGATTTTGTACGAGCTAATCAGGCGGATGCTGTCATTCGCGGGCTTCGGGCTGTAACGGATTTTGAATATGAATTGCAGATCGCACAGACAAACCGGGTTATAGCTCCGGAGATTGATACTGTGTTTTTGACGACGAATTTAAAATATTCTTACTTGAGTTCCAGCATTGTGAAGGAGATTGCCGCCTATGGCGGGGAGATAAACACGTTTGTACCTGCATGCGTTGCGGAGCGTGTAATGAAGAAGATGGAAGATAGAATGAAATAAAAGTAAGGAGTGTTCGTATTATGATGAGCAGAATTGAACAGTTAATCGGTGAAATTGAAGAATATATTGACAGCTGCAAGTACCAGCCGCTCTCAAACAGTAAGATCGTGGTCAACAGAGATGAACTTGAAGAGCTTCTGGTAGAACTCCGTCTGCGCATTCCGGATGAAATCAAGCAGTATCAGAAGATCATCAGTAACCGGGACGCCATTATGAATGAAGCCCGCCAGCAGGCGGATTCAATTTTGGCCCAGGCCAATGCTCAGACAAATGAGCTGGTCAATGAGCATGAGATCATGCAGAAAGCATACACCCAGGCCAATGATATCATTGAACAGGCCAATAGCCAGGCCCAGCAGATCGTGGAACAGGCGGTATCTGACGCCAATGGCATCAGACAAAGCTCTGTTCAGTATACGGATGACATGTTAAAGAGTCTTCAGACCATAATCAGTCATTCCATGGAAGGGGCACAAGGCCGTTTTGATGCCTTTATGACTTCCATGCAGTCAAGCTATGACATTGTTTCCTCTAACCGCCAGGAGCTGACAGGAGCAGTCACGTCCATGGCAGAAGCAGAAGAAGACGGGACAACAGAATAAAAAATATAATGGTAAGGAAGCTGTGAAGTACTTTCCAAGCTACATAGTGCCGGATGGATAATCCGGCATTTTTTATAACACTCTTTGTCTGGAAGATACCGGATAATCCTCCGAATGCGGTTACAGCCCCGATCCATAGGCCGCCGGACATCCCTGAAAAGGCATGGGAAACGGCCTTGATCCCTGTGGTGATTTCAACAAATCCCAGGATAATGGCTTTATACTGGGGAAGGTCTATGGGAATCGTAGTTATGTAAAGGGCCAGGATGGAAAAAAGCATGATATATCCCCCGATTTTCACCATGACTTCGCAGGAATCCATCAGGCTGTCATCAAAGGACTTCACGGATTCTCTGGTTATGGGAAGGGATTGGGCAGGCCCGTTTATGCCATAACAGCTCCGGGCTGCTATGGAAATAGGAAATATGGGCAGGTAGACACAGGCAAGAAGGAGCCAGGCCGGTACTGATGGAGGAAGCCCTCCGGCGGCATAGCCTAACAAAAACATGGGGCTGGGATGATTGCATATGGCTAAAAGATATTTTCCTTCTTTTTCCGAGATTCGTTTATTATCCATGAAATCACTGCAGGTCCTTGCTCCCATTGGATAACCGCAGAGAAGACCGGAAATAAGGGTATAGCTTCCTGCATCCGAAAGACAAAAGAACCGGTGAAGGATCCTTTTGACAGGGAAAATGAGGATGCGGATTGCATTTAAGGCCACAATGACATTAGAGCATATCATAAAGGGCAAAAGAGTGGGCACGACCACAGAACCCCATAAAACAAGTCCGTTTCTTGCTCCTTCAAAGGCAATGGCCGGAAATAAAAGCAGCAGAACCAAGGCGGCAACGGAAAGCAGACGGAAAAAGGATTTTTTCATGTACACCTGAATAGATTGTTTTATATAATTATATGAAATGGCATGACTGATATGATGGTGATTCTTCTTTTCATCCTGATCCTTTCCGTTTTCCAGGTAACCATGATCGATTACCTGTATAATAATCCCACCTTTTACCAGCTTGACGCTTACACCTGGGAAAGCGATGATTTCAGAAGCTTAAAGCTTGGGAAAATGGTGGTGGAATGGGATTTACTGGATTACGATACTTTGACTTCCTTAATGGTGGAGCATCAATATGATCTGACAGGGGTCACTGATCCTGCTACCCATACGGACAGACTTTTAAAGGTAAAGCCGGCAGAGTATAGAAAGCTTCGCCAGGCCTATGAGACCATTTTAACTGATTTAAAGTATTTTCCGATCCCCCAAACCGTCCAATCCGGTTCCCCGGATATAAGCTATCAAAACGGCTGGATGGATACAAGGACTTATGGGGGAGAACGTGGACATGAAGGCTGCGACATCATGGGAACGGAACAGCCCAGAGGGCATTATCCGGTGGTGAGCATAAGCGACGGAGTGGTGGAAAAAGTGGGGTGGCTGGAAAAGGGTGGCTGGCGGATCGGGATACGGACTCCAAAAGGAGCCTATCTTTATTATGCCCATCTTTACGGCTACAGCAGGCAGTGGAAGGAAGGGGACGAAGTAAGGGCAGGAGAGCTTTTGGGGTTTATGGGTGACACCGGCTACAGCCAGGTAGAGGGGACTACCGGCAATTTTCCGGTCCATTTGCATTTGGGAATTTATTTGCGGACCGACCATAATGAGGAGATGAGCGTCAATCCATACTGGATCTTAAAATATCTGGAGAAATACCGGTTAAAATATTCGTATTAGTATGTTACCGGAAGCAAAAAGCGCTTCCGATAATCGGATGGACGGGCTAAAAACTTGCCTTGCAAATTTCCATAAGCTATATTAAGATGCTTACATAGGCATAATTTACTTAATGAAGGAAAGGCTGTGCAGCCTGAATTCAGTAAATCAGCTGTTTGATGGGCTGAAAGTAAAAGGAACTTCCTTAACATATAGGAGCGACAACGTGAAAGAACGAAAGATTTCGGAAGAATTTTTAAACAGAATGAAAAATTTATTAGGGGAAGAGGAGTATGAAGCATATTTAAGAAGCTTTGATGAGGAACGGCTCTATGGGCTGCGAGTCAATACTCTTAAAATAACCCCGGAACAATTTACTAAAATGACAACCCTTAAGCTTGAACCCGTTCCATGGATCCATAACGGTTTTTACTATGAGGGAGAAGAACGTCCGGCCAAAGATCCTTATTATTACGCCGGGCTTTACTATCTCCAGGAACCCAGTGCCATGACGCCGGCAAGCCTGCTTCCCGTGGTGCCGGGAGACAAGGTCCTTGATCTGTGTGCAGCGCCTGGAGGGAAAAGTACGGAGCTGGGGGCAAAACTGAAAGGCAAAGGCCTTTTGGTGTCCAATGATATCAGCAATTCCAGGGCAAAGGCCTTACTTAAAAATCTGGAATTGTGGGGAATTGAAAATATTTGTGTCACCAGCGAGGAACCAAAGAAATTAAAGGAAGCCTTCGGCGAATTTTTTGATAAAATACTGGTAGACGCTCCCTGCTCGGGAGAAGGGATGTTCCGCAAGGATGCAGATATGGTAAAAAGCTATGAGGAACACGGACCGGAGTATTATGCCGCGATCCAAAGGGAAATTATGGATCAGGCGGTAGACATGCTTGCTCCCGGCGGGCTTCTTTTATACTCCACCTGTACGTTTTCTGTCTGTGAAAATGAAGATATCATCAGCAAGACCCTGGAATGCCATGAGGAAATGGAGTTGATTCAGCTTCCTCTTTTTGAAGGGGCTGACGGCGGCATCGGTCTTACCGGCTGTCTCCGCCTTTTTCCCCATAAGATCAGGGGAGAAGGGCATTTTATGGCAATGCTGAAAAAGAAAGGCTGCCCGGAAAGATACGAAACTTGCGGGAAGGCTGGCAGCAAACAGCCTCCTCTGCCTGATGAACTTTCTGATTTCCTTTCCATGGTATCAAAGCCCCTGGAACGTTCCCGTATCCGGATAAAGAATGATATGGTTTACTATTTGCCGGAACATTTCCCGGACAATAAAAATGGACTGCGCTACTTGAGGACCGGACTTTTCCTGGGAGAGATGAAGAAGGGCCGTTTTGAGCCGGGACAGGCATTTGCCATGGTCTTAAAGCCGGAAGAGTTCAAACAGGCTATTTCCTGGGAAAAGCAGGATGAGAGGGTGATCCGCTATTTAAAAGGGGAAACCATTTCCTTAAAAGATGGGGAGGAACCTATAAAAGGCTGGTGCCTGGTCTGTGTGGAAGGCTTTCCTCTGGGCTTTGCCAAAGGAGGCGGAGGGACATTGAAAAACAAATACTATCCGGGATGGCGGTGGCAATAATGAAGGAACTAAGACTTGATAAATATTTAACAGAGATGGGAGAAGGGACGCGAAGCCAGATCAAGGAAATGGCCAGAAAAGGCAGGATTCTGGTAGACGGCATACCGGAGAAAAGGGCGGAGCGCAAAATTGATCCAAAACAGCATCAGGTATCTGTTGATGGACGTCCGGTTTCCTATGTCCGGTTTGAATACTATATGTTAAACAAGCCTCAGGGCGTGGTATCCGCCACGGAAGATTCCAGGTACGAAACCGTGGTGAGCCTTATTAAGTCACGGAAAAGGGAGGACCTTTTCCCGGTGGGACGGCTGGATATTGATACGGAGGGGCTTCTTCTTATCACCAATGACGGAGACTTGGCTCATCAGCTCCTGTCTCCCAAAAAGCATGTAGATAAGGTTTATTTTGCCAGGGTAGAGGGGCAACTTCCGCCTGATGCAAAGGAACGCATGGAGGAAGGACTTGTGCTCTCCGATGGAACTCCTACGCTGCCGGCCCATTTAGAAGTGTTAAAGCAGGGAAAGGAAGGAGAGCCTTCTGAAATTCACCTGACCATCCGGGAAGGAAAATTTCATCAGGCAAAGCGGATGTTTGAAACTATTGGGTGCCGTGTGATATACTTAAAGAGGATGTCTATGGGAAGCCTGATCTTAGATGAGGCGTTAATTCCAGGGGAATACCGCCCGCTTTCAGAGGAAGAGATCCGGGAATTAAAAGAATAAGGAAACACCCTTCGGGTATACCTTTATGCCCAAAATGCATGGGCAAGAATAAGGAAAGGAAGACAAAAGCAGAGAATGTTAGAGCAAAAGAAAGCAGTGATTTTTGATCTGGATGGAACACTGGTTGATTCCATGTGGATGTGGAAATCCATTGATATAGAATTTCTTGGCAGCAGAGGGCTTGCATGTCCGGAAGATCTGCAAAAGGAGATTGAAGGGATGAGCTTTTCGGAAACTGCTTTTTATTTTAAAGAGCGTTTCAAGCTAAAGGAATCCCTTGAGGAGATTAAAGACGTGTGGACGGGAATGTCCATTGAAAAATACAGGAATGAGGTTTTGTTAAAGCCGGGAGCAGGCGATTTTCTTAAATACATCACCCAAATGGGATTAAAGGCAGGAATCGCCACCAGCAATGGAAGACAGATGGTGGATGCGGTGATTGATTCCTTAAATATCGGGCAATATTTTCAGGTAGTGGCTACCTCCTGTGAAGTGACTTATGGAAAGCCTGCCCCGGATATTTATTTAAAGGTTGCCGGAGAACTTTCCGTATCTCCGGCCAATTGCCTGGTCTTTGAGGATGTCCCTGCCGGAATTCTGGCAGGAAAGCGGGCGGGAATGACGGTTTGCGCCATTGACGATGAATTTTCCAGAGAGATGGAAGAGGAAAAGCGGCAGTTAGCTGACTACTTTATATACGACTATCACCAGATACTGAAAAGAAAGGTCGAAAAATCATGATGCACGATTATCTTCCCATGAGCCGGTCTGATATGAACATCAGAGGGTGGAAGCAATGTGACTTTATCTATGTCACCGGAGATGCCTATGTAGACCATCCATCCTTTGGCCATGCCATTATCAGCCGCCTTTTGGAGGCTCATGGCTATAAGGTGGGAATCATATCCCAGCCGGACTGGAAGGATCGGGCAAGCATTCAGGTTCTAGGGGAGCCCCGCCTTGGCTTCCTGGTTTCAGGCGGCAACATGGATTCCATGGTAAATCATTATTCTGTTTCGAAAAAACGCAGGCAGCAGGACGCCTATACACCGGGAGGAGTCATGGGAAAGCGTCCTGATTATGCGGTTACGGTTTACTGCAACCTGATCCGGTCCGTATATAAGAAAGCTCCAGTTATCATCGGCGGCATTGAAGCAAGCTTAAGGCGCCTTGCCCATTACGATTACTGGTCGGACCGGTTAAAGCATTCCATCCTGATTGATTCCCAGGCAGATTTAATCTCTTATGGGATGGGAGAGAAATCCATTGTGGAAATTGCGGACGCATTAAACAGCGGGATCGATATCAAGGATATTACCTTTATCGATGGAACGGTCTATAAGACGGACAGCCTGGAATCCGTATATGATGCCCAGATCCTCCCTTCTTACGATAAGATGAAGGCTGATAAAATGGATTATGCAAAAAGCTATTATATTCAGTATAATAATACGGACCCATTTACCGGAAAACGTCTGGTAGAGCCATATAAGGACAATCTGTTTGTGGTTCAGAATCCTCCGGCCAAGCCTCTTTCCATGGAGGAGATGGATGAGGTGTATGCTCTGCCTTATCTGAGGAATTATCATCCTTCCTATGAGGATCTTGGGGGAGTTCCGGCCATTCGGGAAATAAAGTTCAGCCTGATCAGCAACCGGGGCTGTTTTGGCGCCTGCAGCTTCTGCGCCCTTACGTTCCATCAGGGCAGGATCATACAGGCCAGAAGCCATAACTCCCTTCTGGAGGAGGCAAAGCTTTTGACAGAAGAGCCGGACTTTAAAGGATATATCCATGACGTAGGCGGGCCTACGGCGGATTTCAGGTCACCGGCCTGTGAGAAACAGATGACAAAGGGAGCCTGTCCCAACCGGCAGTGCCTGTTCCCGGAGCCTTGCAGGAATTTAAAAGCAGACCATACGGACTATATTGAATTACTGAGAAAGTTAAGAAGCCTGCCAAAGGTGAAAAAGGTATTCATCCGGTCCGGCATCCGGTTCGACTATGTGCTGGCGGACCCTGGCAAAAAGTTTATCAAAGAGCTTTGCCAGTACCATGTCAGCGGACAGTTAAAAGTGGCCCCGGAGCATGTTTCAGATAAGGTGCTTTCAAAGATGGGAAAACCCCGGAATCAGGTATACCGCCAGTTTGTGAAGGAATATAACGAAATGAATGGGCGGCTTGGAATGAAACAGTATCTGGTGCCTTATTTAATGTCCTCTCATCCAGGCTCAGGGCTTTCGGAAGCCATAGAGCTTGCGGAATATTTACGGGATCTAGGATATATGCCGGAGCAGGTCCAGGACTTTTATCCAACTCCCTCCACCATATCCACCTGCATGTATTACACAGGATATGATCCACGTACCATGGAAAAGGTTTATGTGCCGGTCAATCCTCACGAAAAGGCCATGCAAAGGGCGCTGATCCAGTACCGGAATCCGAAGAACTATGAATTGGTTTCCGAAGCATTAAGGCTGGCAGGCCGTACCGATTTGATCGGATATGACAAAAAGTGCCTGATCCGTCCAAGAGCAGGTGCTCCGGGAGGTTTCTCAGACAATAAAACAGGGAAAAATCCTGGCAGCGGGAATAGAAGGCTGGCTTCAGAGACAAAAGACCGCCGGGAACACAAGAAAAAGACCATAAGGAACGTCCATAAAAAAGCAGGAAAAAAATAAATCCAAAATAAAAGAAAAGAAGGAATCAATTATGAAGATTGCCATTGTAACAGGCGCGTCTTCCGGCATGGGAAGAGAATTTATCATGCAGATTGCTGACCGTTTTAATGGAATTGGAGAAATATGGGCCATTGCCAGGAGAGAGGAGCGGCTGGAGGAGTTGTCCCCTCTTGTCCCGGTTAAGGTCCGGTCCTTTGCCATTGACTTAACGGATGGCAGCAGGCTGATGAGCTTACAGGATATCCTGGCAAAGGAAAAGCCGGATGTAAAGTGGTTAATCAACGCGGCAGGCTATGGGAAAATCGGCGATGTAGGGACCATAAACATAGGGGATGAAATGGGCATGGTGGAATTAAACTGCAAAGCCCTCTGCGCTGTGACCCATATGGTTCTTCCCTATATGTCATTAAACAGCCGGATCATACAGTTTTCCTCTGCAGCGTCCTTTTTGCCCCAGCCTGGTTTTGCCATTTATGCAGCTACAAAATCCTTTGTGTTAAGCTATAGCAGGGCGCTGAATGAAGAACTGAAGGAAAAGGGAATCTATGTGACGGCAGTATGCCCGGGACCTGTGAGAACCGAATTTTTCGATATTGCGGAAACTACAGGAAAGATTCCTCTTTATAAGCGGGTGGTGATGGCCAATCCTAAAAAGGTGGTGCGTCTGGCTTTGAGGGACAGCATGATGGGGCGTCCGGTTTCCGTATACGGAACCACCATGAAGGCCTTCCGGCTTTTATGCAAAACAGTGCCCCACACCGCAATCTTTCGTCTTATGAAGGGGTTAATGAAGGCCATTTAACCGAATCAAAAAGGTCGCGGATTATGAATATCCGCTTGACAACAGCAGGCAAAGGAAGAGGATTACAAAAGTGAAACGATACAGGAAGGGACAGTACGGTTACCGTAATTATCACAGAAGAACAGAACTTGGGAAGGTCCTTTCCGGGGCGGCCCTGATACTCATACAGCTATTGGCCCGGGCTATGGCAGACAGTTCATCCTGGAAAAACATCCTGACAGTCACAGCCATTCTTTCCGTACTTCCGGTGGCCAATTGGGCTTCGCCCCTTCTGGCCTCTTGGAAGCACAAAACGCTGCCAGAGGAACTTTATAAAAAGGTTTCATCCCATGAAGGAAAAAGCAGAATGCTTTACGACCTGATTATCACCTCAAGGGAAGCGATCATACCGGTGGATGCGGCTGCGGTCCATCCCACCGGCGTCTATGCTTACTGTACCGCCAAAAGGCTGGATACTGGAAAGGCGGAATGTTTTTTAAAGGACATGTTCCTCAGCCATCAGCTAAAGATGGATGTAAGGCTCATTCTGGATGAAGAGGAATTTTTAAACAGCCTTTCTGGCTTGAAACCGGAAGCAGAGTGCAGGGATGACGGCAGCGTGGAGCGTGGAATTACGCTGTTAAAAAGCCTGTCCATGTAATCGGCAGGACAGAAATACCTTTATGCCAAAGCTCATGGCAATAGTCATAGAAATACCCTTGGGGTATCCCTCTATGCCAAAATTCGCGGCAATAATATTGAAAGGACAGAACATGCAGTCTTTGATTGTATCGAAAAATGAAGCAGGGCAGCGTTTGGATAAACTGCTTTCCAAATATTTGAATCTGGCAGAAAAAAGCTTTCTTTACAAGATGATGAGAAAGAAAAACATTACTTTAAACGGAAAAAAGTGCGAAGGTTCGGAAAAGCTTGTAGAAGGAGACGAAGTCAAGCTTTTTCTTTCTGATGAAACCATTGGGAAATTTTCCCAGGTCAAGCTTCAGGAGGTAAAGAAAGTCTCTTTAAACATTATATATGAGGATGAGCACATCCTTTTGGTAAACAAGCCGGCAGGCATGCTCTCCCAGAAAGCCAGGGAATCGGATGAATCCCTGGTGGAATACATGATCGATTATCTGGTATCAAGCGGACAGTTATCCACAGACCAGTTAAGGAGTTTCCGGCCTTCCGTGTGCAACCGTCTGGACCGGAATACCAGTGGTTTAGTGGTAGGAGGTAAGTCTTTAGCAGGTCTTCAGCTTATGTCTGCCTCCTTTAAGGACAGGAGCATTCATAAGTATTACCAGTGTGTGGTAAAGGATAAGATTACAGACAGACAGGTGATCACCGGCTATTTGACAAAGTCGGAAGCATCTAATCAGGTGACGGTCCATAAGCAGGAGGTCCCGGGAAGCGCTCCTATTGTGACGGAATATGAGCCGGTTAAGTGGCATGAAGGTTATACCCTCCTTAAGGTAACTCTGATCACAGGACGCACCCATCAGATCCGAGCTCATTTATCTTCCATCGGGCATCCTATCGTAGGAGATTATAAATATGGGGACACCAGGGTCAATGAGGAAGCAAAAAGACTTTACCATATCAATTCCCAGCTTCTCCATTCTTATCAGGTAACATTCCCTGAGCTGCCGGAGCCTCTTGCCTATTTATCAGGCCGCACCTTTTATGCGCCTCTGCCCAAAACCTTTTCAAAGATATGCAAGGATTGGAGGTAAGATAGAAAGATGGGAACCTGGAATACAAGAGGATTAAGAGGCTCTGCCTTAGAGGATTTGATCAACCGAAGCAATGAAAGCTACCGGGAAAAAGGCCTGGCTTTGATTCAGAAAATACCCACGCCCATCACACCCATTTCCATTGATAAGGAAAGCCGCCATATTACACTGGCTTATTTTGACCAGAAAAGTACGGTGGACTATATTGGGGCCGTCCAGGGGATCCCGATTTGCTTTGACGCAAAAGAATGTTCGGCGTGCACCTTTCCCCTTCAGAACATCCATCCTCATCAGGTGGCATTTATGGAAGAATTTGAAAGTCAGGGCGGCATTGCCTTTATCATTTTATCCTATACCCAGAAGAATGAGATCTATTATCTGACCTTTGACCAGCTGAAACGGTTCTGGAAACGGATGGAGGATGGAGGACGGAAAAGCTTTACCTATGAGGAAGTTGATAAAGCCTGGCGGATCCGGAGCTTTCGGGATATTTTCGTTCATTATCTGGAACTGATCCAGAAAGATTTGGATAGAAGAGATTGACAAGAACCACTTTTTCCCCTATAATTGACTACACGTTATCGAATTATCACTTTACTACAAGAAAGTGATGGAAAATGATGAGTCGTGAAAATAATTTTCTTCACTGCTTTTTTGACGGCTCATTGTGGAGATGCGAAGCAGAAGACGGAGGTTGTTATGGCAAATAAACTGTTACATACACCGGACGGAGTCCGGGATATCTATGGAGTTGAGTGTACGAGAAAGGCTGCCCTGCAGGAGAAGATGCTGAAGGTTTTCCATTTGTGCGGTTATCAGGACATTGAAACTCCGACCTTTGAATTTTTTGATATTTTCAACGAATCCCGGGGAAGTGTCAAGGCAAAGGAGATGTTTAAGTTTTTTGACAGGGATAACCACACGCTGGTGCTGCGCCCGGATGAGACGCCTGCCATAGCCAGATGCGCGGCCAAGTATTTTCTGGACGAGGATATGCCCATCCGTCTTTGTTATATTGAGAGGACTTTTATTAATAATTCCAGCTATCAGGGCAGGCTGAAAGAATCCAGTCAGACTGGAGTGGAATTTATCGGCGATGATTCTGCGGATGCGGATGCAGAGGTCCTTGCTATGGTGATCGGGGCTTTAAAGGCTGCAGGGCTGACGGAATTTCAGGTGGAATTAGGGGAAGTTGATTTCTTCAAAGGGCTGATAGAAGAGGCCGGCATGGATGAGGAAATGGAAGAAGCCTTAAGGGAGCTTATTGAAAATAAGAATTATTTCGGCGTGGAAGAGCTGGTCATGGCACAGCCCATTTCCAAGGAGCTAAAGCAGGTGTTTTTAAAGCTCCCGGAGCTGTTCGGCTCTTTAGAACAGATTCAGGCGGCCAGGGAACTGACCTCCAATCCAAGGGCCTTAAGGGCCATCCGGCGTTTGGAGGAGGTATACCGGATCCTTGAACATTATGGGCTTTCTGATTATATTTCCTATGATCTTGGGATGCTGAGCCAGTACCAGTATTATACCGGCATTATTTTCAAGGCTTACACCTATGGGACCGGGGATTATGTGGTAAATGGCGGCAGATATGATAAGCTTTTGGAGCAGTTTGGAAAGAATTCTCCTGCTGTTGGCTTTGGAATCTCTGTGGATGAGCTTTTGCTGGCTCTTTCCAGGCAGAAAATTGAGACAGAGGTTTCTGTGGTAAACACCATTATCCTTTATGAAAAGGAAGCCAGGGAAAATGCCATCCGCCTTTCTGACCATTTCCGGAGTTCCGGCATGGCAGTTCAGCTTCAGCGAAAGGATCCATCCCGTTCCCTTGAAGAGTATCAGGCCTATGCAAGGCGCAGGGATTTAAATAATCTGCTGTATCTGGATCACAGCGGTTTTGACCTAAAGGTCATGAACCTTGTTCTGGACCGTACAGATGAGATACCGCTGGCGGAATATTTAAAATAATCGGGGGAGCGTATGAGATATCTGACTTTTGCCCTTGCAAAGGGGCGGCTGGCGAAACAGTCACTTGAAATGTTTGAAAAAATTGGGATCACCTGTGAAGAGATGAAGGATAAGGATTCCCGGAAGCTGATCTTTACCAATGAGGAACTGGGCGTGCGGTTCTTCCTTGCAAAGGCCAGCGATGTGCCTACCTACGTGGAGTATGGGGCAGCCGACCTTGGAGTGGTGGGTAAGGACACCATTCTGGAGGAAGGAAGAAAGCTTTATGAGGTCATGGATCTGGGGATAGGAAATTGCACCATGTGCGTTTGCGGCCCCCAGTCGGCGGTCGAGCTTTTAAAGCATCATGAAAGGATCCGCGTGGCCACCAAATATCCGGCCATTGCCAAGGACTATTTTTACAACAAAAAACACCAGACGGTTGAGATCATAAAGCTTAACGGTTCCATTGAGCTGGCGCCCATTGTAGGGCTTTCTGAGGTCATTGTGGACATTGTGGAAACGGGAACCACCCTGAAAGAAAACGGGCTTATGGTATTGGAGGAAATTACCCCCTTATCTGCCCGCATGGTGGTGAACCAGGTAAGTATGAAACGGGAGAACGAAAGGATCACAAAGCTGATCCATGATTTACGTATCCTGCTGCAGGAGGAGAACCGATGAGAATTGTAAAACTGGACGAAGCTTCCAAACAAAATATTCTTGCTGATCTGTTAAAAAGAGATCCCAATAATTATGAAACTTACGCGGATACGGTTCAGGAAATCGTGGAATCTGTAAAGCGGGATGGAGACAGGGCGGTATTTGATTATACAAAGAAATTTGACAAAGCGGAGATCAATGGGGAAAGCCTTAAGGTGACTGAAAAGGAAATTGAGGAAGCCATGAAAGAAGTGGATCCAAAGCTCATAGAGATCCTTCAGAAGTCCATGAAAAACATCCGCCGGTTTCACGAAAAGCAGAGACAGTACAGCTGGTTTGACAGTAAGCCTGACGGCACTATCCTGGGTCAGAAGATCACGCCTTTAGAAAGCGTAGGCGTTTATGTTCCGGGGGGAAAGGCGGCATACCCGTCGTCGGTCCTTATGAACATCATTCCGGCAGAGGTGGCCGGAGTGAACCGCATTGCCATGGTAACCCCTCCGGGAAAGGATGGGAAGGTCAATCCGGTCACTTTAACGGCAGCCCATCTGGCGGGTGTTACCGAGGTCTATAAGGTGGGAGGCGCCCAGGCGGTGGCAGCCCTTGCCTTTGGAACGGAATCCATCCCAAAGGTCAACAAAATCGTAGGGCCTGGAAATATTTTTGTGGCTCTGGCAAAAAAGGCGGTTTACGGCCATGTGAGCATTGACAGCATAGCCGGGCCAAGCGAGATCCTGGTGCTTGCAGATGAAAGCGCCAATCCCCGTTTTGTGGCGGCGGATCTATTGTCCCAGGCAGAGCATGATGAACTGGCATCCGCCATATTAGTTACAACCAGCATGGAACTGGCTGAACGAGTGTCAGAAGAAGTGGATCAGTTTACCAGAGAACTGTCACGAACAGAAATTATTGAGAAATCCCTGGAAAATTACGGCTATATTCTGGTGGCGGACACCATGAAAGAAGCTGTTGCAGCAGTCAATGAGATCGCTCCTGAGCATTTGGAGATCATCACCAGGAATCCTTTTGAGGACATGACCAGGATCCAGAATGCAGGCGCTATATTTATCGGAGAATACAGTTCAGAGCCTTTGGGAGATTATTTTGCAGGACCAAACCACGTGCTTCCGACTAATGGAACGGCTAAATTTTTCTCAGCCCTCAGCACAGATGATTTCATAAAAAAATCCAGCATCATTTACTACTCAAAGGAAGCCCTGGAAGCGATCCATGAGGATATTGAAGCCTTTGCTGAAGCAGAGCATCTGACCGCCCATGCCAATTCTATAAAAGTGCGGTTCTTTCCACGATAGCGATGAGCAGTGCGGAACAGGACGTGATAAGATTTTCGTTGTGCTTGCACATAAGAAAATCTTATCATGGCCTATTCCATAGGGCGAATGCCCGTGAGCTCGTAAAACCTGCGGTTTTACGAGCGCCACTGCGGACTTATTTACTTATTTAGCACTGCGGACGTATTTACTTATCCAACAATAAAGCAATGAAAGAAGGATAAAAAATGGAACGAATTGCAGACATTTCACGGGTAACCCATGAGACAGATATCCGGTTAAAGCTTGACTTAGACGGCACCGGAAAGGCTGAGATCCACACTGGAATCGGTTTTTTCGACCACATGTTAAACAGCTTTGCACGCCACGGTTTTTTTGACTTAAACCTGTCGGTAAAGGGAGATCTTGAAGTGGACACCCATCACACCATTGAAGACACAGGCATTGTCCTGGGAACTGCCATCAAACAGGCTCTTGGAAATAAAGCCTCTATTAAGCGCTACGGCAGCATGATCCTTCCCATGGATGAGACCTTGATCCTCTGCGCCGTTGATTTATCAGGCAGGCCGTATCTGAGCTATGATGTTCTGCTCACTGCGGAACGGGTGGGGGATTTTGAGACAGAAATGATGAAAGAATTTTTCTATGCCGTTTCCTATGCCTCAGAAATGAACCTGCATATCAGAAAACTGGCAGGAGAGAACAATCATCATATCATCGAAGGTACTTTCAAAGCCTTTGCAAAGGCCTTAGATGAGGCAACCTCACCTGACCAGAGGATCACAGGAGTGCTGTCCACAAAGGGAACATTATAAAGGAGAATCATATATGCAGCTTTATCCAGCAATTGACTTAAAAAACGGGCAGTGCGTCCGTTTGAAACAGGGAGAATTTAAGGAGATCACCGTTTATTCTGACAAACCGGAGGAGGTAGCTGCCCTCTGGCAGTCTCAGGGAGCCACATTTCTTCATCTGGTGGATTTAGACGGAGCTTTGGCAGGCCGCTCAGTGAATGATGAGGTGATCAAAAAAATAGCGGATACGGTATCCATACCCATTGAAATAGGCGGCGGCATTCGAAGCGAAGAGGCCATTGAATCCATGCTCTCCCTGGGGGTGGCAAGGGTGATCATTGGAACAAAGGCCGCAGAGAATCCGGAATTTATCCGGGATATGGTGAAAAGGTTCGGCCAGGAACGGATCGTGGCAGGAGTTGATGCCAAGGACGGAATGGTGGCTGTGGAAGGCTGGGAGAAGATCAGCGGAATTTCCGCATCAGACCTTTGCAGCCGGATGAAAGAGTACGGAGTCCGCCATGTGGTGTATACGGACATATCCAGGGATGGAATGCTGACCGGTCCCAATGTGGAATATACGAAAAAATTGACAGAAGAAACAGGAATGGACATCATTGCCTCCGGGGGAATGTCTTCCATGGAGGATTTAAGGCAGCTTTATCAGGCGGGTGTTCATGGCGCAATTATCGGGAAGGCGCTGTATGAAAAGCGGATCGATTTAAAAGAAGCTATTGAAGCCTTTGAAAAACAGGGCCATCAGGGGAGGATATGATGATGGAGTATAAAAAGCTGATTGCGGGTTTTGGAATCCGGGAAGGAAAGGCCGTCAGGCTTGAAGACGGTCAGATGTGCTATGGGGAAGATCTTTTGTCCCTTGCCTGCTTTTATGGGGACAGCGGAGCCGATGAGCTTTTCCTCCACGATTTGTCGGAATCGGAGGAGGATCATGAGCGGACCATCGGCCTGATGAAGGAAATTGCCAGACTGTCTGATATTCCTGTGATTTTAGGGGGAAGAGTAAAACGGCTGGAGGATGTGAAGAAATATCTTTACGCAGGGGCAAAGGCAGCGTTTCTCGACGTAAGCCTGGATGAAAATGTGGATATGATGAAAGAGGCGGCTGACCGGTTCGGAGACGATAAGATTTATGCTTATCTTCCGGACTGTTCGTATTTGGAGCGGACCAAAGAATATGCCCAGCTGGGAGCCTCTGTCATGATTCTGGGAGATCCGGAAATCACGGAGGAAAAGCTTCAGGCCGTTTCAGATTGTGATGAGGCCTTTCTGGTCACCGGCTGCGGGGAAGATGCGGCCCTCTTTGCCTTTGCCCTTGTAATAGAAAACGTGGAGGGCCTGGTGGGAAGCTTTGACGGAGAGGTGAACTGCATGGATCTAAAGCAGGAGCTGAAATCCCTGGGGATCGGGGTGGATACCTTTGAAAGTCCGGTAAGTTTCCGGCAGTTTAAGCTGAATGAGGATGGTCTGATCCCGGTGATCACCCAGGATTACAGGACAGGGGAAGTGCTTATGCTGGCCTATATGAACGAAGAGGCGTTTCATGAAACTTTAAAAACCGGCTGCATGACCTATTACAGCAGAAGCCGCCGCAGCCTTTGGCGAAAAGGGGAGACCTCCGGCCATTACCAGTATGTGAAATCCCTGTCCTTAGATTGCGACAATGATACGCTGCTTGCCAAGGTGAACCAGATCGGGGCCGCCTGCCATACAGGGGCGAGAAGCTGCTTTTATCAGAATCTGGTGAAAAAGGAATATCAGGAGAGCAATCCCTTAAAGGTGTTTGAAGAGGTATTTAAAGTAATTCTTGACAGAAAGACCAATCCAAAGGAAGGCTCCTATACCAATTACCTGTTTGACAAAGGCCTTGACAAGATATTGAAAAAGCTGGGAGAAGAGTCTACGGAAATTGTAATTGCAGCCAAGAATCCAAATCCAGAGGAAGTAAAATACGAGATATCAGATTTCCTTTATCATATGATGGTGCTCATGGCTTACAAAGGCCTGTCATGGGAAGATATTACCAGGGAATTATCTAACCGTTGACCCTTATAAAACGCTGGGAAGCTGATGCCTTTCCAGCGTCTTTTGATACCTGCAGCAATGGACAGCCTGAATGCTCTATGGTATAATGAACCCAAGCGTTCATTATCTTGTTGCATTCCCCAAATGCCTCTAAAGCGGCGCTTGGGGCATTGCTTTCATGGTATAATTAGGAAATTGAGACAAAAGGAGGCCATGAGTATGAAAACACAGATGTCCCGGAGGATGAAACGGATGACACAGCTTTACCGCTGGGTGATACCGGTGGTTCTCCTGTATATCATTGCCCTTTCCTTTTTTCTGGCTGGAATGGGAATGAAGCTTTTGGGAAACACGGAACTTAAGGAAGAACCGGTGGAGTTTCATGTGTATGACGGAGCGGATATTTACAGCAGCTTAAAGGCTCAGATGATGACTCTGGAGTTTGCGTCGGATTTTAAGGAGACGAATCATTATTACTTTGCTTATGACGAAGAGCTTTTGCCCTTTATTGTACAGGTTCATGGTGATCTGTCTGAAGAGCATTTAAGGATCCAGTCCTATTTGTATGATGAGTCCGAGGAAGCGCCGGAGCCGGCTGCATTTTATGGTATGTCTGCGCCCATTGAGGAAGATATCCGGAAGTATGCCATAGAAAGCTACAATGATATGTGGGGCCAGGAACTTGTAACAGAGGCTAATTTTTCGGACTATTTTGGAGAATACTATCTGGATACCACAAGAAAACCGGTATCCAATGCCTGGAAAACAATTTCTGTCATTTTTCTGTATGCATTTACGGCTGCGCTGGCGGGAACCCTGATTCTGGTATGGAACCTTAACAGCCGGAGATTAAAGAGGAGCCGCACCACATTAAAAGCATGGCCGGAAGAAAGGCTGCTTCAGCTGGATAAACAGCTGGATGGGGCTCTTTCCCTTGTATATGGAAAAAAGCTGCTTTATCTGACAGAGGATTATATGGTTACTGACGGGGAAGGGTTTGATATCATCCCGTACAAGGCCGTTGACCGGATTTACGATACCTCCACCGTAACAGAAAAAAGGCTTTCGGCTGAAACAAAGGATGGGGAACACCATACCCTTGCCTTTATAAAAAGAGGAGGACGCATAAAGGAAGCAGCGTTCCAGGAGCTGATCAACCAGGTGAAAAAGAAAATCGCGGATAAAAAAGAGGAATTACAGGAAGATCTCCTGTCAAATAGATATTCCCTTGGCCCGGAACATGGGGAGCCGGAAGCGGCCCTTCAAATATCTGCTGCTCTTGAACAGAATCCGTCTAATCCCTTCCTTGGAGTGATCGGTGCACTGTTTGCCTCGCTTTTGGGAGTTGGGTTGTGGGTGCTTATAGGACAGGTGGGATTTGTCGCCGGGATAGCAGGATTTGTAATGCTGAAGCTGGCTTTAAGCGGTTATGAGAAGCTTGGAGGTTCACTGGACAAAAAGGGAGCCGTCATTTGTCTTGTAATAACAGCAGGAATGATTGCAGGGGCCAATCTTCTGGATTATGCAGTATCCATGGTAAGGGCATATTTTCAATATGAAGCCAGTTTTGAAACCCTGGTCTTTATTTTCACAAACTTTGGAAGCCTGATGTCTGATATGGATATGTGGAACGGATTTTTCCTTGATCTGGCCATCGGTTACGGCTTGTCCATATGGTCCGCAGCAGGCGCCATCAAAGCCATTATTAATATGAAAAAATAAAATTTTAGAAAAAGAGGCGATTGATTTATGTCAGCAGTATTGAACAATTTTTTAAAGTATATATCCTTTGACACCCAGTCCAAGGAGGATATGGAGGCAGTTCCCAGTACAGAAAAGCAGAGAGTATTAGCAAGAGAACTGGCTGCCCAGCTTCACTCTATGAAGGCGGAAAACGTGATGGTGGATGACCACAGCTACGTTTATGCCACCATACCCGCCACCACTGAAAAGGCTGTACCTGTTCTTGGGTTTATCGCCCATATGGATACATCTCCGGCCTATTCAGGGGAAGGAGTGAAGCCACAGATCGTGAAGAATTATGACGGCGGTGATATTCTGATGAATAAGGAAACCGGCCTGGTTATGAAACCCTGCGATTTCCCGGACCTTTTAAATTACAAGGGGCAGGATATTATTACAACCGACGGAACTACTCTGCTTGGTGCAGATGACAAAGCAGGAGTTGCCGAGATCATGGCTATGGCGGAATATCTCCTGTCCCACCGGTCGATCCCCCACGGAACCATCCGCATTGGCTTTACACCGGATGAAGAAGTTGGAAGAGGGGCTGATTTCTTTGATGTAAAGGGTTTTGGTGCTGATGTGGCTTATACCGTAGACGGCGGTGGATTAGGGGAGCTGGAATATGAGAATTTCAACGCAGCTTCTGCAAGAGTCATTGTGCACGGCTCCAGCATCCATCCAGGGTCTTCCAAAGGAAGGATGAGAAATGCCCTGCTCATGGCCATGGAGTTCCACAACATGCTTCCAGCTGCGGAAAATCCTATGTTTACAGAAGGATATGAGGGATTTTACCACCTGGATCACATGAACGGAACCGTGGAGGAAGCCCGTATGGATTATATTATCCGGGATCACAACAAAGATAAATTTGAAGCAAAAAAGGCGTTTATGGAGAGGGTGGCGGAATATCTCAACAGCCGCTACTGCCCAGGAACCGTGGAGCTTACGTTAAATGACAGCTACTATAACATGAAGGAAAAGATACAGCCTCACATGTACTTAATCGACATTGCAAAAGCCTCCATGGAAGAAATCGGAATAGAGCCAAAGGTGACCCCTATCCGGGGAGGCACAGATGGAGCCCGATTGTCTTATGAAGGTCTTCCCTGTCCGAACCTGTGTACAGGAGGTTATAATTTCCATGGAAAATATGAGTTCATCCCTGTTCAGTCCATGGAAAAGGTGGTGGAACTCCTCCTTAAGATCGTAGAGAAATTTACGGAAAGAGAATAACAGAGATCAATGTTACCCTGCAGGTAAGACACATAAAGATGTGCGAAACCTGCAGGGTATTTTTCTTTCGAATATGATATTGGAAATTATGGCATGAAAAAGGGAAAATGAAATTGTTCGTGCTTTATTGAGGACTTTTTTTGTGGGACAAGGATAAAAAGAGGAGGGATAAACCTGTAATTTTGTAAATCAGCTTATGCAGGCATGCAAGTAACCACGAATCTGAGACAACACGAGGATATGGACACATGGAAAACAGATTAAAAAAGCTAACTGACTATTTTCATGAAAGATACTTATTTATCGAGAATCTATGGATAATACTTTTTTACGGATAATACTCATTATTCAAACAATACTTTATTTTACAGATAAAAAATATTATAATGAATTTATTGTGAATTAAATGCAGGAGTATTATCCTATTATATATAATAAATATACATTACAATAAAGGTGAGAATATGAAAATACATATAGTTGTTTGTGATGATGAAACAAGCGTTGTAAAATTGATTTGTGAAAAGTTATATATGATACTGAGTCCACTGGTACAATTTGTTTGCTATGAGTATACTGATCCAAATGATGTTGTTAAATTGTCCAAAAGTACTCATATAGATTTACTTTTAATTGATATTGAGATGCCTGAAATAAAAGGGTTTGATGTGGTAAAAGAAGTCAGAATGTATAATCATCAACTATTAGTACTTTTTATCACGAACATGGATATGTATGTGTATGAATCATTAAAATTCCAGCCCTTTAGATTCATCAGAAAGTCTCATTTGAATGAATTGAATGAGGCATTAGTCAGCGCTGTATCTGTAATAAAGAATAATATGGAAACATTTAATATACCTATAAATCTGGTTACAGACAAGGAAGTAAAAGTTAATGATATTATTTATTTTGAATCTCTGCATAATAATGTAAAGGTAGTTTTAGATGGAGACTCCTATGTATTCAGATCTACTTTAAAAACCATTGAAAAACAACTGGAGAGCGAAAGATTTGTTCGTGTACATAGTGGATTTTTGGTTAACTTGAAATATGTTTATCTTATCAGAGGAACTGTTGTAGAGGTCAGTTGTGGTGAGAAGATAATTTCGCTTCCACTAAGCAGAAGCCGTCGAAATAATTTGATTTCTGAATATAAAAGGAGTTTAAGATAAAAGATAATTATGAAAATATTTCAATTCAGCCTGATTATATTTGATTCTTTGCTGGCAGTTTACTTTTTGCTACGCTTTAACAGATATAAATGGAATGAAAAGCCTGGATTTTTGATTTTATTTCCAGCTTTACTTCTGATCACTCAGATTTTTAACGACCATTTTGATGTTCTGGCGGTGATAGGAAGTATAACTGCTTCTTACTTTGGGATGGTGGCCCTGAAATTTAAAAGTAAAACGAAAATCGGGCTTTTCTGGTCCTGTATTCTTTATTTTGGAACACTTATGTTGTCTAATTCCGTGGTCTTCAGCCTGTTTCAATTGCTTTTGAATAAAAATATAGAAACGTTGATACTATCTAATGGGCTTTTTATAGTGATGTGTCTTATCTCTAAAAGTTGTCTATGGGTAATTGTCAGAATTTTTATTTTTTTAGAAGAAAAAAATATAAAAAATGATAGTGAAAATATTCAGCCAATGTTAATTAACTCAATTTATAATATTGTTTTAATTGTAGTTATTTTTCTTACACTTAGAAATGACATTTTAGATGAGCGGTATGAAATTACATTGGTTATTATCGGGATCGTAATTAGTCAGATCATTCACTACTATACGTATTTGAAGCTGAATGAAAAAAGTAAGATCGAAAATGAAAACTATATGCTAAAGCAAATGAATCAACATGATAAGCAGTATTTTGAAGAAAGCAAGCGGCAGGTTGACAGAATCGCAAGAATTAATCATGACATCAAAAATCATCTGACATATATTGCATTTAATATTGAGAACAAGGAATATGATAAAGCAAAAGGTTATATTGTGGAATTGATTAAAAACACTGATTTAAATGCTAGTTTTGTAAAGCTAACCGATTATACTTTGAATTTTATAATTAATCATAAACTAAGTCAGGCCCAAAAAAAAGATATAAAAGTATTTGCTCAGATCGAAGATTTCGAGAAACCATACATAGAGGAATTTGATCTGTGCATATTACTCTGCAATATTCTTGATAATGCGATTGAGGCCGTGGAACTGCAAAAGGAAAAGCAGATTCATATTGAAATATATAATTATGCTGGTTATCAGACCTATTTAATAAAAAATACAATTGAAGTCTCAATATTGGGAGAAAATCCCAGCCTTAATACAACAAAGAACAAAAAAAGGGATCATGGATATGGATTCCGGCAGATCAATGATATAATTAATAAATATCACGGGCATATTGATATCTATGAAATGGAGAAGTACTTCTGCATTAAGATACTAATTCCAGCTATATAATATCCTAAATATCCCAAAAATTTGCAAATTATCCCAAAATATTGATTAAACACAAAGTTTATATTAGACTACAAAGGTATTGAAAATAAAATTTGCAATTAAAGGGGTGTGCTTTTGATCAGGCAATTTGCTAGTATGGTTGGAAGAAGATGGATAAGAAATGGTATGATATCAAGCGAATATTATGCATGCTATGTCTATGGAATAGAACTAATTGTATCAGAAATAATAGGGATATCAATAATTTTGTTTTTAGGTGCTGTTACTGGCACATATTCAAATGCTTTCGTATTTCTCCTTGTCTTTATTTTAGTCAGGCAATATACTGGCGGTTTTCACGCTGATAGTTATTTAAGCTGTAATATATTTTTTTCGATTTCTTATATTGTTAATATGTTGATTGTCGCACACATTGAGGTTGATCTGTATGTCTTGACAGTATTAGCTTTAATAATTGGTATAGGAATCATTTCTATTATTGGACCAGTTACGCATAAAAACAAGAGAATTGATGAGACTCTCCGTAATACAAACAAGGTTCGGTCCTTTATTCTGTATATTGGGTGTTGTTTAGTTAGTGTTGGTATTGCTGCTTCACATAGGTCATTGGCATTAACAATCATCATCGCATTGTTGCAAATTATAATGTTGATGGTAGTTGAAAGAATAAGGAAAAGGGGAAGAAACAATGAAAAGGTTAGAGGAAAGATTAAAGGAAGTTGTAATTAGAGTTGCAGTTCATGCAGATGGGACGTCATCATTATGGGGAATGTATCAACCTGAAGAACCTCATGTGCTGCTTGCTGAACTTAAGCAGAAGAGGAAAAGTAATATAGGTGAATCGTAGTAATGAATAAACTTTAGGCCTTAGGATATTTTACAGACTATGAAGTTACCAGATATGGAAGCGTGCACTATACGTTTTCCATATCTGGTTTATATTAAAGGAACAAGTTTAACATTTTTATACATTTAATCAACCGCAAACAACAAATCAGTAACTTCATCCAACATATTCATATGATCTTTATATTATCTTCCACATTAGTGGATAATCTCGTCTTATATTCGACAACTCTGAATGAATCCTCTGAATTGATTTAATATTTTATGATCTACCTTTTTTAACTTTTCAAAGTTTAGAGCTTTTTTAATATTTGGCAGTTATGCAATCGCAATTTATTACAATTTCATCAGGTGAACCATGGAAGATAAGCTCTACTCTGTGTTTTCAGCCATCCGGACAGATATCAATATTCTAATCCGCCTGCTTAATTGATTGCCATATGAGATAAATCTACAAATATATAAAAGCGGTGCTGAGAATTATATTAAAAAAGGAGAATGGCTGCGGCTGCCAAATAAGTTTATTAAAAAATTTAAGACCTGGAAGGTATACAGTCTTTATCCGCACTGGAAGCTTAGATGGAATTGATAAAACCTATGATTATATTTGGGAAATCTGTTTTTTATCCACAAAGGAAAAGTTGGATTCATGGAAGGGTTTTGATTTATATGACCAAAGGTTTTAGGATTAATCCAACCTGGTATGAAGGTTGACATCCATATTCCAATTAAGTGAAAAAGGAGCAATTCAATACTTTTAATTTTAATTTGTGTTATAAAAATCGACATAATATCCCTGTAAACTTTCAAATATCCCTCTTTATTGCTTGAGTTTATAATATGCTGTATATTAGATAAAGATATATTTCATGAGTGTCTGACACCGGTATATATTAGAGAGAGGCTCCGGAAACTCAGTTTATGTTTCGACTAGCTGATTTTTTTGAGGCTGTAATAGAAAGGGGGAAACGGTCTGGTTTTACAGGCTGATGGCGAAGCCATGCGTAAAGAGACAGGATATTATGTTTATTTTGTACATACGGGACAGGAAGATATAGCTTGCGGATATGTGAATGATTTGTTGTCAAACTATGATGATATTGCTTATCATCTGCTTGTACCGAAAAGGAAGTTGGTGGAATATCATTCAGGCGTCCTTAAGGTATTATATAAAAACATGTTTCCGGGTTATATTTTTATTTATACAGACAATATTGAAAGGATTCATACTGTCCTTACGATGAATTGGCATTCTGCCATATTCAAACTTCTGAAATCAGATGATCAATTTCAGAAAGTAGAAAAGAGAGAGCTTCAGCCCATCCTTGATCTGATTAACTGGGATGGAGTTGTTGAGGCATCAACGGTGTTTGTTGAAAATGGAAAGGTATATATTTTGGACGGTCCGCTGATAAATTATACTGGAGTGATTACAAAGGTTAATCCAAGAAGAAAAAGGGTGCGGGTACTGCTTGATTTTTTGGATAGGAAAACGGAAGTGGATATTTGTGCAGATTATCTGCTGAAGATGGACGGAGAAAATTTCGAAAATATGGTATTGCTCAAAAAGGCTGTTGTGAACAATTGTCCTCCTACCGTTGTATGACGGAAGTCAGAGGGATTGTACAACTCCTTTTTTATTTCCAAGAAAGGAGTGTTTTCTATATTTATTATATGTCATAAGTGCGGACAGGTACATGAGAAAAAAAGGTATTACATGAATCATAACGTATGCAGTCGCTGCGGTTGCTATGGGAATCTTAGTGCCGATCGGCGACTAGCAATGATTATAGATGAAGGAACGTTCCAGGAAACCGAATCCGGAATTGGTTTCCAAGATCCAATCCTGTTTCCCGGATACCATGAAAAATACAGCAAAGCGGTCGAAACGACAGGTTTGGAGGAAGCTGTTGTTACAGGAAGAGGTTCCATCATGGGAATTGATGTTATGATCAGCGTGATGGATTCCAGATTTATGATGAGCAGCATGGGAATGGCAGTGGGAGAGAAAATAACAAGATTATTTGAAGCGGCTGCAGTTGAAAAAAAGCCGGTTATCATATTTACAGCTTCCGGGGGGGCGCGTATGCAAGAGGGAATAGTCTCACTAATGCAGATGGCAAAAACTGCTGCGGCTGTGGCAAAATATTCGGAACAGGGTGGATTGTATATTAGTGTCCTGACGAATCCTACGACCGGAGGGGTCAGTGCCAGTTTTGCTTTTTTAGGGGATATTATTATTGCAGAGCCGGGAGCCTTAATTGGTTTTGCCGGAAAGAGGGTGATCGAACAGACGATCAGGGAAACGCTTCCGGACAATTATCAGACAGCTGAGTATTTGCTGAAGCATGGTTTTATCGATACGATTGTCGAACGTCGTGATCTTAAAGATATCCTTCATCAACTCCTTTGCTTTCATCAGAAATTTGACAGGAGGGCTTGTAATGTCAGCATCTAAGGATAGAGATAATTCTGTATGGGAAAAGATAATGGTGGTGAGAAGTGAAACAAGATTTGGCTGTATGGATATTACCAGTCTGTTGTTCGACTCTTTTTATGAATTACATGGAGACCGCTGTTACGGAGATGACAAAGCAGTGCGCGGGGGGCTGGCATATCTTGACGGGCAGCCGGTTACTGTAATTATGCAATGTAAAGGAGATACCTATAAAAATCGTCAGGAGTGCAATTATGGAATGCCGCTTCCGGAAGGCTATCGAAAGGCGCTGCGTCTTATGAAACAGGCAGAAAAGTATTCACGGCCCGTAATTACGCTGGTTGATACTCCAGGGGCATATCCGGGCATGGAAGCGGAGGAAAGAGGCCAGTCTGAAGCTATAGCCAGGAATCTATCTGAAATGTCCTTGCTTAAAGTACCTGTGATTGCCGTGATAATTGGGGAAGGCGGCAGCGGAGGCGCTTTGGCAATAGCTGTGGCCAATAAGATAATCATGCTGGAAAATGCCATTTTTTCCGTTGTATCCCCGGAGGGATGTGCGAGTATTTTATGGAAAGATAAGCGCTATGCATTCCGGGCCGCAGAAAGCCTGAAAATAACAGCTAAGGATTTATATGGTCTGCAGGTCATAGATCATATTATCAAAGAAACAGATGATTTGGCCCAGCTGACTGACAGGATAAAAACAGTCATTTTAAAAGCATTGACCCAATTGGAGTCAAAGACTGGCGAGGAGATTCGTGAGGACCGATTAAAAAAATACCGGGATATCGGAAAAATATATAAGATATAGGAGAGATGAAATTGTTAATAGAACAATTGTTAAACATCATTGAAATATGTGAGAATTCGGAGTTGGATTCTTTCCGGTTTAAATCAAATGAGGAGGAGGTGAGTTTTCATAAAATTCAAAGCACGGAAGCTATGTGTGCATTTAAAAATGATTATAATATCATCATAAATCGTAAAGATCCAATAAAAGAGATTTCCAAATCGGATAATTTGGTTGTCGTTAATTCCCCCCATGTCGGAATCATACATCTGAAAAAATCCCTGGCCGAAGGTCCGGAAGATATGGTACGACAGGGGGATTCTCTTTGTACGATAGAGGCCATGAAACTTTACAATAATGTTGTATGTCCAGTCGATGGAAGAGTGGTGGAGATTATGGTTGAAGATGGGCAGGAAGTTGAATATGGGCAGCCATTATTAAAAATTGAGGTAATACTGACATGAGAAGAAATATGAAAACTTTAGTCGCAAACCGTGGAGAAATTGCGGTTCGGATTATCCGGGCTTTAAAGGAATTAGATATCGAAACAGTGGCGGTCTATTCGATGGCAGATCGGCATGCACTGCATACAGAAATTGCTGATCTGTCTGTCTGTATTGGTCCTGCCAGTGCAGCTGAATCTTATTTAAACTCATATAGATTATTGTCTCTGGCATGCATGAAGGATGTAGATTATATTCACCCCGGTATTGGTTTTTTGGCGGAAAATGAAGATTTTTCGGAGCTGTGTGAGAAATATGGAATTGGATTTATTGGTCCTAAAAGTCAGATCATCGGTCTCATGGGAAATAAAAATAATGCCAAAAGAGTGGCCCACGAGAGTGGTTTACCGATTATACGAGGAAGTGATACGGTGGTTTCGTCGGTGGAAGAGTGTATTGAAGCAATAGAAAAGATCGGGTTGCCTGTAGTACTGAAGGCCACCTCCGGAGGCGGTGGGAAGGGCATCCGTCACATTACCCACAAGGATCAGATTGAAGTGAATTATGAACTCTGTCGGGAAGAGGCCGAATCAGCATTTAAAAGCAGTGACTTGATTGTTGAACAGTATTTGAAGGATGCCAGGCATGTGGAGGTTCAGATTCTCGCAGATTCCTATGGGAATGTCATTCATGTGGGAGATCGGGAATGCAGTATACAAAGAAATAACCAGAAAATCATTGAAGAAGCCAGGTGTGTAAATATATCCGATAAGTTAAGGATAAAGCTATACAGAGACTCAATTAGGCTTGCTAAAAAAATTGGATATATCGGTGTGGGTACTGTTGAATTTTTGGTTATGCCTGATGAAACATATTATTTTATGGAGATGAATACCAGGCTGCAGGTAGAGCATACGATTACTGAATTGGCTGCAGGGATCGATCTGGTAAAAGAACAGATCAGAGTTGCTCATGGAGAAAAATTGTCAATAACTCAGCAAGAAGTTTGTTTCAAAAACTATGCTATGGAATGCAGGATCCTGGCTGAGAGTCCTGGCCGATCATTTGCACCTTCTTTTGGAAAAATCACGCAAATGCATCTTCCTGGTGGCAATGGTGTACGAATTGACTGTGGTTACAGATGTGGTGATACCTTATCCCCACACTACGATTCCTTACTTTTAAAACTGTGTTGTTATGCTCCTGAAAAGAGCTTGGCAATTAAAAAAATGCAGCTTTGTCTGGATGAGATACGGATTGGAGGAATTGATACAAATATTGATTTTCTCCATTTTATTTTAAAAGATGAAAGGTTTGGCAGAGGGCTGTATGACAAAAACTTTGTATCGGAAGTAATAACTGATTTTGAGACTTTTAATACAGTGTAAAAAGGAACTAACAGAAATGTATTGAAAATAGCTCAGAAACAGTATTCAAACATCGCAGCGAAACTGAGGGAAAATCGCTGAAAGAGATCATCTAAACCGTGGACTTGAGTTCCTGGACGGTAAAGAAATACGCTTATGAGAATAAATGTAACCAAGTCCATCTACTGAATGTTGAACCATCTAACCATTTCCTGCTGGGGATGTACATTGAAACCATAGACAGTGTTTGAAGAGACCTTTGTGCCCAGTGAAAGCAACAACTTTGGAGATAAAATGCCGCTTATATTACATCAAAGAATAAACATTAGTAAATATGTAACTGTAAATTTTATGGATGTGTATGGGGAAAGAGGGAATCTTTGGAAATGTTTCCTACATCTATACTATAAAAGAATAAGCCTATATCCCGTTTTATTTGGGAATAAACTTATTATATAAGCAGAAAGAATATGTTAATTGTAAATTATGTCAATATTACAGGTATTAATAATGACAAATATCAGCTGATTAGAAATGCCGTTTCAGAAAAAAGACGAATGAAAGCAGATTGCTATCATTTTATTAGTGATTCTTATAGATGCATTTGTGCAGAATTATTACTTCAATATAGTTTGTACCAGACGGTGGGGCGATGCGTAGAAATGGATATTATCTACAATCAATTTGGAAAGCCGTTTATGAATCATATGGATAACTTTTCTTTTAATATATCTCATTCCGGAAAGTGGGTAGTAATTGCATATGGGAGTACTGAAGTTGGAATAGATATTGAGGAAATCATATCAGAAAGAGACAATATTGCCGATCAATTTTTTACAAAAGAAGAAAATATATTTATACATAAAGTTACAGGCGAGGAGAAGGCTAGATTTACACAGATTTGGACGCTAAAGGAGAGTTATATTAAGTATCTTGGGACAGGACTTTCTACCAGGCTGGATTCATTTTCTGTAAATGCATTAGAAGGTGTGATAACAAATCAAGAAGGAGAAATTCAAAAGGATTTAATATTAAAAAATTATCCATTTGACACTAACTATTTTCTGTCGGTATGCAGTAAAGAGAAAGATGTCATTATTTTTGAAATTATGCTTGATGATTTAATATGGTTCATCAGTGATATAGCTGGTTCATTACCTTAATATTATGAGTCCCTATGTGGGCTGACTACAAAATTGTGCATCAGGCAGTCCAGCACTGTTGTTGTATGCGGTTGAATCGAGGTTATTTTTAACATAAGCTGTTTTGGCAGCTGTATTGCCATATGGTACGAAGCCGGAACGTTAGTATCTAGAAAAAAATGGTGTTAACTGGTGCTAACAAATAAAATAAAAAAAAATAGTAAACATGTTGACAAAATGAAAGGAGCTTCATATAATGGAAATAGTCAACATGCTGACTATGGAAAGGAGACAAAGATGGATAAAGAAAAAGCTTTAAAAGAACTACATACCATGCAGCAGGCCTATGCAACACTATTTTCCGTAACAAATAAAATTCATATCAGAGGAGACGAATATTTTGAAGGTTTAACCTCCAGGCAATTTATGACCATTGTGGCCATATTGCATTTGCCCCAAGAAGAAACAACACTGATTAATATAGCGAAAAAGTTGGGAACAACCAAACAAAATGTCAGTAAATTGTTGTCAGGAATGATAGAAAAAAAATACATCGAAATTATTCCATGTAAATCCGATAAAAGAGCAATTAATGTAAAACTAACGGAATTAGGTGAAAGCATAGTTTTAAAGAATAGTGAAAAATCGGTAATGTATGTACTGGATTTATTTTCGGAATTTTCTTTAAAAGAAGTGGAAACTCTTTGGTATCTGTTAAAAAAGCTATACTATTTTGATGGAATTGAACAGGATGGTTTTGAAGATGAAGGTGCGAAACTTGATATAGAGACGGCAGAACAAAATAAGCAGTCAGATGTGATAATAGAACTTGTCAGGAAAAGGAGAGGGAGGGAAAGTATTGACTAATGTAGTTAGGGTAAAGAATTTAGAGAAGAGTTATGGTTCTAAAAGAGCTTTAAATGGAATTGATTTCGTTGTCAGAAAGGGTGAAATTCTTGGACTTTTAGGCCCCAATGGTGCCGGAAAGAGTACTACTATCAATATTTTATCGACTGTCTTGTCACCAGGAGGTGGAGATATTGAAATTTTAGGTTATGATTTAGAAACTGAGAAAAAGGCAATCAAACAGAATATAGGAATTGTTCCTCAGGATATAGCCATTTACGAAGAAATTTCAGCTGAGAAAAATGTTCGGTTTTTCGCAAGCCTTTACAATATCAAAGAAGCGCAACTGGATGAAGGTGTCAGGGCTGCCTTAGAACTCGTAGGACTTTATGATAGAAGAAAGGAAAAAC
This sequence comes from Hungatella sp., assembly GCA_031270005.1. GTDB lineage: Bacteria > Bacillota > Clostridia > Lachnospirales > Lachnospiraceae > Lacrimispora. Next base: position 40,267 of record JAISYJ010000139.1, read on the forward strand.
CTAAGACTTTTTCCGGTGGAATGAAGAGAAGGTTGAACATTGCCTGTGCCATTGCCCATCAACCTAAGCTGATCATTATGGATGAGCCTACGGTTGGAATTGACCCTCAATCCAGAAACCATATTTTGGAATCTATTAAAATTTTGAAAGAAAAAGATTCCACTATAATTTACTCCACCCATTACATGGAAGAGGTGGAAGCCATATCCGACCGTATTATTATTATGAACGAAGGAGATATTATAGCGGAGGGTACAAAAGAAGAGTTAAATAAAAAGGTAAACAATGAGATTACATACACATTCCAAATCAGTCACAAAGAATCCTTTGATGAGGAAAAAGTGAGTGATATCCAAGGAGTAAAGAAGATACGGTCATGGGATAATACAGTAGAAATCAGAATAGATAAATTAAGGGATCCTTTGAGTGAAGTGATATTAGCGATGATTTCTAATGGCTGCCGGATCGTAAATATGAACAGCAGAGAAGCTTCGCTGGAAACCGTGTTTTTAGAACTCACTGGAAAAAATTTGAGAGATTAGGAGGCTGCATATGAATTTCTTAAAAATATTTAAATTTGATTTTATGAATATATTAAAGAATCCTAATCTTGTCTTAGCAAATACGCTTCTTCCTGTGACACTGATCCTGGTGATGGGCACTATTACTAAAAGCAGGTTTGGTGCAGGAAATGTCAGTTCTTATCAATACTATGCCCTGAATATGATTATTTTCTCCGTATCTTTAATTGCCATGACAGCCAGTAATACATTTATGGAAGAGAAGGTGAAGAAGGGTAATACCAGAATTGTCTATGCGCCCGTATCTAAAACTGAGATTTATTTGTCAAAATTACTGTCTACTTATGTGTTTGGCATGATTGCATATACACTTCTTTTATTGGGAGGACAATACTTGTTCCACTTGAATTTCGGAAAAGAGAATATCTGGTATATAATTGCGGTGGTAAATGTATTCGCTTTGTTGGGCTGCAGCCTGGGAACTTTAGCTTGTTGTTTATTTCACAGCGAAGAAAAGGCAAATGCTGCATTGCAGTTGCCTGTGGCGTTGTTCTTGTTTTTTGGTGGAGTGTTTTTTGCAGTTCATAGAATGGGAAGAATCATCCTGTTTTTGTCCGGCATTTCACCTGTAAAGTGGGTTGCAACCAGTGCCGTTGAGATTATATATGACAATGATTTCCATTTGTTTTTTCCTGTAATCATTATATTGTCAGCAATCTCCTTGTTCTGTATTTTTCTGTGTGAGATTGTATTCAAACCGGAGGAATATGTATGCTAAATCTTTTAAGGAACAAATTCGACAGGCTTTTGACGAAGAAAGAAATTATTATTATCGCTGTGATTGTGGTGCCTTTGATGATTGGTATTGTGGTTTTATTTACCGGTAAGAGACGTCTGGAGACTATTGCCTTTGTTACAGAACAAACGGAATATATCCCTCAGGATTCCAGGTACAACATAAAGCCGGTAAAGGAGCGCCCGAAGGATTCAGAATTGATTTTAGGAAAATATACCTTTGTTGTGGAAGAATCCGGCAATGGATATAAAGTTTCTACATTGAAAAATAAAGCTGAGCAGAAAGCTATTGAATCTCTGTTTCAGTATGGCTTTATTCCGGAAGGATATAAAAGCGAGGATGAGATATTTAATGAAAGGGGAACGGGCACCAATATTTTGGGTTTTCTCCTTATGATTATTTTAATGCAGGGAGTAGCACTTACTACCTTTTATCCGGAAGACAGGAGTATTAAATCTTTTCGCAGGATTTTGGCTTCCCCGGTTTCAGAGAAGACTTATATCTTGTCTCAGGCCATATTTACATATCTGGTTCTTTACATTCCTTCTTTCATTGCCATAGCAGCCGTAAATATTTTGTTTGGAGTAAATATTGGATTTGATTTCGGGAATCTGGCTATTTTACTGGCAGTGCTGGTCTTTTTGGCTACAGCCTTTGCTATTTTTATGGCCTCTGTTATGGATCGGAATATCAATTTGATTACAAGTGCGGTCAGTATGATTACCTGCGTGTTAGCAGGGAGTTTTATCACAATAGGGGAAGGAAATAAAGTGTTTTACTTTATATGTGGTATGCTTCCTCAGAAAGCTTATATGACTCTGATTCATGAAATTGAAATGGGTAGAAGTTATGGCAGTATGACAGGGCAGATTATTTATATCTTTATCTGGAGCATTGCTTTCTGGATAATGGGCATTTTCATTTCCAAGAGTAGAATGAAGAGGGGAATCTATTAATTGAGTTGAAAACGTGCAGGGAAAGGAAAATTGATGTCAAATCGTGAAAGCGTTAATGTTAAAAACTTGACAAAAACTTATGGAGGAAGAGAAGTAATCAGCAGGTTTCATATGAGTGTGAAACAGGAAAGTATCTATGGCTTTTTGGGGATGAATGGTGCGGGAAAAACAACAGTATTTAAGCTGATGACCGGTTTAATCAAACCTTTGAGCGGAGAGATTGAAATACTGGGAATGAATTTGGCAGAGAACAGGGATGAAATATTAAGAAATGTAGGCAGCTTAATTGATACACCCGTATTTTATGAACACCTATCTGCAAGAGAGAATTTGAAGATACACCTTGCTTATATGGGTCTGCTTTGCAGTGACAGGGAGATCGAAGATACCTTAGAGGAAGTAGGCTTAAGAGATATTGACAATCAGCCTGTATCTCAGTTTTCTTTCGGAATGCGCCAGCGTCTCGGAATTGCAAGGGCAATGATTCATAAACCAAGACTTTTGATATTAGACGAACCAGTGAATGGTTTGGATCCCATGGGAATTCGGCAAATGCGCAGTCTTTTTCTTAATCTAGTAAAAAACAGGGGAATGACCATCATTTTATCAAGTCATATTTTAAGTGAGATTGAACATATTGCAGATATGGTAGGAGTCATTGCCGGGGGAAGCCTGATAGAAGAGGTTTCATTACAGTCTATTGCAAAACGGTTTCCGGATGGTTTAGAAGATTATTTCTTTAAAATTATGACTGGAGGGAAAGAATATGGGCGCTCTTATTAGTTTGGAATTGAGAAAGAATAACATCAAAACTTTTCTAAAGGCTTCTCTGATTATTTTTGCTATTATGCTTATGTTTATGTACCTGTTTGTGTGGATTCCGAAACTTGCGGAATCGGAAATGGATCAGGATCTGACCATGTTTCACAGTTACAACGGTCTGATTGTACTGACCGGTGTTTTAAATATGGCGTGCTTTAGTGTATTGTCCGCAGTGATGTATTCTAAGTTTATCATAGAAGAATACCAGGGAAAAAAGGCCATACTTCTCTTTTCTTATCCTATAGACAGGATAAAGATATTCCAATCTAAACTGGTGCTTGTATCCGTGTTTACTTTATCTGTTGCATTATTCAGCAATCTTTTACTTTTTGCTGTTTTAGTAATGAGTGAAACCCTCTATCCTGTGGTAAATGATGTCATAACGATCAGGATAATATGGAAGGTTTTGAATGTTTCTGTTATTATGGCGGTTTTGGCAGCCGGTTTTGGCACTATTTCCTTATTTGTAGGATTTCTTAAAAATTCTGTTCAGGCTGCGGTTGTAACTTCAGTCATACTCTGCTCCCTGGTATCTAATGTGGCGGCAGGCAATCTGAAGAATGATATTCCCATTTTACTGGTAACCGTTTTCGTAGCATCAATGGCCTTTGTATTATCAAGTATTACTGCTGCGCAGATAAGTAAAATAGAGGTGTGAGAGACTCATATACTAAAGATTAAATAATTTGGAGGAACAAGATATAATATGGAAAAACTGATGACAAAGATTTTGGAAGAATTAAAGAACATTCGAACAAAAGGAATTGTTTTTGTAAAAAACGAAGAGGAAGAAACCGTATTATCTTATGCGCAAATATATGAGAAAGCAGAGCAGGCATTGTCTTTTTTGCAATCCAATAACATAGAACCAGGTATGGAAGCAATTTTTCAAATGGATACGGAAGAAGACTTTATTGTCATGTTCTGGGGCTGCATATTGGGAGGAATTATACCGGTTCCTCTTAATAAAGCGGTAAATTATGAACAGAATATGCAACTGATACGGGTATGGAATATATTGGAGCAGCCTTTTTTCCTAGGTTCAGAAACCACTCTAAAAAGATTTCATGGTTTCCTTGAAGGGAAAGTAGATTCTGAAGAATTCGACGAAATAAAATCAAAATCAGTTTTTTATGAACATTACAAAAAAGATATAAATATTTCTCCAGTTTTTTATGAGCCAAAAGCAGACGATTTGTTTGCTTTGCTGTTTTCATCAGGTTCCACAGGTGATCCAAAAGCGGTTATGATTACCCACAGGAACCTGATGATTAATATTAATTCTCTGTGTGAACGTTGGAAAATAGATGGTGAGAAAGATTGCTCCCTGAGCTGGATGCCTCTTACACATGTGATGGGACTTGTTTTGTCTCATTTTGCTTCTAATGAAAGACACGTGCAGCAGGTGATCATGCCGCCTTCCCTGTTTGTTTCAAAACCAGAGCTTTGGCTTGAGAAAGCGGAACAATACGGCGCAACTATCTTGTCCAGCCCCAATTTCGGTATGAAACTTTTAAATACTGAAATGGAACAAAAGGAAGATAATGCATATAATTTATCAAAGGTGAGAATTATCTGCAATGCAGCAGAACCTATTTCTATTGAAGTCTGCAATCGTTTTTTAGATATATTGGAAAGGCAACAGTTAAAAAGAAATACCATTGTGCCTTATTTTGGGATGACAGAGGCCACTATCAGTATTACGGCGGCAGAAGTAGGAGAAAGATTACGTTTTTTCAGCATTGATCGCAGGAAATTGGAAGTAGGAGAAAAAATCTTTCCTGTGGAGTATAACGATGAACATGCCATTACCTTTGTGGATTTAGGAAGTCCTTTTTCGTGCTGTAAAGTGAGAATCATAGGTTCTGATAAACAGGTATTGGAGGAGGAAAGAATTGGATACGTGCAAGTGAGGGGAAGCTCTGTTACACAGGGATACTATAAAAACCCCGAAGCTACCAAAGCCGCTCTTTCTCCGGACGGCTGGCTTACCACAGGGGATTTGGGCTTTTTGTCTCATAACAGGCTTGTGGTGACTGGAAGAGTAAAGGACATTATATTTGTAAATGGGCAGAATTTCTATCCCCATGATATTGAAAAGATTGCAGAAAATGCGGAGGGTGTAAAGGGCAGGAAAATTGTAGTTGCCGCTTTGAGGCAGGACTTAAAAAATGAAGAGGTAGGAGTGTTTGTCGAATTTGATGGTAAATTAGAGGATTTTATTCCCATTATAAAAAGTATAAAAGAAGAAATAAATGAAAAAATGGGATTGGATATATACGATGTCGTACCGATTGAAGCGATTCCTAAAACAGCATCGGGCAAAATAAGAAGATATCAGCTTAGCCGGAGATACAATGCCGGCTCATTTGCTTCTGTTTTACATAAAATTCAGACGATTTTAATAAATGGAGTTACTTCAAAAAGTCCTAAAAAATCCGAAGAAGAACGGGAAATTGAGAAGAGAATCAGAGAAATTTTTGAATCTGTACTCAATACGAACGAAATTGATTTGGGAGTAAATATTTTCCGGTATGGAATTAATTCTCTGAGTATGATGAAAATTGTGGATTTACTGCAACGTGAATTTAGGGTTAGTATTGAAATCAATGATTTATTTGAATATAAAACAATACAGGAGCTTGCCAAACAGGTTGAAAAGCAGAAAGGCATCAGGGAAGAACAAAGGTATTCGCTTAGAGAAGCAGATATAGAATACAAGTATGAGCCGTTTCCGCTAACAGAAATTCAGATGGCCTATCTGCTTGGTCGAAATGAGAACTACGATTTAGGGGGGATTTCCACTCATGTTTATATTGAAATAAAAACCCGTTTGGAGATTGAACGTTTAAATAGAGCATTGGGAAAAGTAATAAAGAAACACCCTATGATGCGTGCAGTTTTTGAGAATGACAAACAAAAAATTCTGAAAGAAACACCGGAATATAAAATTGAGGTACTTGATTTGAGTCATTTGAATTGTGAAGCGGTTCAAATGGAAGTATTAAATGAAAGAAATAAAATGTCTCATTCCGTATTTCAGGCAGAACAATGGCCTTTATTTGAAATCAAAGCAATCAAGGACGTAGACGGTTTGCATTATCTTTTGATTGGGTTGGACATGCTGATTATAGATGCATTGAGCCTTGAGATTATTGCGAAAGATTTAACAGAGTTCTATGAAAATGAAGAGTTGGAAGCAGAAGAAGCAGAATTTTCTTTCAGGGATTATATGATGGCATATCAGGATCTAAAAGCTTCGGTAATTTATGAAAAGGACAAGGCATATTGGCAGGAAAAACTGGATCATTTTCCGCAGGCTCCTAATCTGCCTTTAAAAGCCGATGTTTCAACAGTTAAAAACCTTAGATTTGAGCGGATTCAGCAATTTATAAGCAGGGAAACCAGGAGAAAATTAAAGCACCTGGCCATGGACCATAATGTAACGGAATCAGCCATCCTTTGCACGGCTTATTTGGAAATACTATCAGTTTGGAGCAACCAGCCGAAACTGGCTATTAATTTGACCGTAATTAACCGATATCCTTTTCACAATGATGTAGATAAACTGGTAGGAGATTTTACATCAGTTCTTCCCCTGGCAGTGGATTTTGAACACAGAAGTGATTTTTGGGATAAGGTAGAAGTTGTTCAAAAGACAATGATGGAAGGAATCAAACACAGGCATTATGATGGAGTGGAATTTGTAAGAGAGCTATCCAAATCCGGCAGATACCAGGGCGCAGCTATGATTCCAATTGTATTTACCAGTGCCCTTACGAATGAAATGTGGGGGAAATGGAACCAGCTTGGAGAAATACAATATATTATCACACAAACTTCTCAGGTTTACTTGGACTACCAGGCTTCAGAAGTAGATGGTCAATTGTTGTTAAACTGGGATTATGTAGTAGATTTTTTTGAAGAACATATAATTCAGCATATGTTTGAACAATATGTGCAGTTTATTTCTTCTCTGTGTGAAAAAGGTGTTGTTTCACAGTTTACTCTATATCCGGAGGATAAAGAAGTAATCCTTAAATATAATGATACCTGCGAAAAAATAGAACCTTTCCTGCTTCATGCTCTGTTTGAAGAGCAGGCCTACTTAAAACCGGATAATATTGCAATAATAGACGGAGAACGTACGATTACGTACGCACAATTGAATAAAAAAGCCAATCAGATTGCCAGGAAATTAAGACGTGATGATTTTGGTGGGAATGGAGTAATAGGTGTTTTTGCGGCCAGATGTATGGAATCCATTGCCAATATAATAGGAATTTTAAAAGCAGGGAGAGCATATGTACCCATTGACCCCTCTTATCCGCAGAACAGAGTTGACTACATACTGGAAAGCAGTGGCTGCGGTCAAATAATAAAGCCAGATTACTGTACGTCCGGCCCGTTGGAACCGGATTCGGACCAGAATCTCAATATTGAGGTAAAGCCTCAGGAGATTGCCTATATTATCTATACATCAGGAAGTACGGGAATTCCAAAAGGAGTGGTGATTACCCATAAAGCTGCCTCCAATACCGTTATTGATATCAATCAGAAGTTCCATGTAGGAGAGGCAGACAGGGTTCTGGGTATATCCTCAATGTGTTTTGATTTATCGGTTTACGACATTTTTGGTACTTTTGCATCAGGTGCCACTCTTGTTATCATTCCGGATCAGAGAGATGTTAATTACATGAATGAAATGATTCAAAAGCATAAGGTTACCATATGGAATTCTGTACCTGCAATTATGGATATGATGGTTCAGCATATTATGGAAGACATGAACCACTCAAAGGAAATGGAGATTTCTGAACAGAAGACAGCCGTTTCTTATCCGGAAATTGTAGTTAAAGATGATTTCCAAGTGAAGTATTATTGGTCTCCTGCAATTTCCTTGACTCAAGAGGAATTGGCAGTTTATGAGAAAGTAAAGCCAGAGGGACTTGCGTTGTTTCCTGAATTTTATCTTTATATGAAAAAAGGAGCCAGCTATGAGCAAATTTCCGGGAAATATAAGGATGTATCAAAAGAGAAACTGAAAACGTTCCTGGCATGCCTGGTAAAAGATAAGGTATTGGTGAATTCTATCAATAATCCTTATGAAATATTCAGTACACAGGAGTTATTATTTGAGAACCAGTATCCGGAAGAAATCCGGTACAATCCAGATTTATATGAGAAATACAAAGAAAAGCAACTAAACAGGAATTATGAATTTGCATCCGGTGAAGTAATTGCTCTGATGGCTCCTGAAAAATATTCGACCTATCTGGAAAACCGCTGCAGCCATAGAAGATTTGATGAAAGCAAAGAAATTTCATTTTCCTGTTTTTCCTATTTACTCTCTGTCTTTAAACAGAGAATAAAGCAAAATAAAATACAATATTATTATTCAAGCGCAGGAGGCCTTTATCCTATCGATCTTTATCTCTATGTAAAAAAGGATAGGGTGGAGGGAGTTAAGGAAGGAATTTACTATTATAATCCCGCTTCTAATAGTATTGCACTGATTGATGACAATATTAAAATAACGGATGATATACAGTTTTACAGTAATAAGTCAATTTTCCGTTCTTCTGCATTTACCATTTATTTTGTATACAATGCGGAAGCCACTATGCCAAAATACGGAGGCTCCGGATACCTTTACGCATGTATTGATACAGGTATTATGGTAGGAACGTTAACCGGTGTTGCGGAGGAGTTAAATGTAGGAACCTGTTCCATTGGAGAAATAGATATGGAAGGTATGGAAGAATGGTTTCACTGGAATAAAAACCAAAAGCTTTTACATTCTTTAGAGGTGGGGGGAAAAGAGCAGGCTTTTGTAGGTGTGGAAGAGAAAAAACAGATCCTACTTGGAGATTCGGTATGCAAAGATAGAGCCGAAGAAAATAGTCTTTGCAGTTTAAGGGTGATTATGCTCAGCGGAGATTGGATTCCTTTAAACCTGCCTGATAAAATTAAGAAGTTATGTAAGAATGCTAAAGTTATCAGTCTGGGTGGAGCCACAGAAGCTTCTATTTGGTCTATTTATTATCCTATTGAGAAACAGGAACATGCGTGGAAAAGCATTCCTTATGGTATACCTCTAGCGAACCAGCAAATCTATATTCTGAATTACAGAGGAGAATTGTGTCATATCAATACTCCAGGAGAGATTTACATTGGCGGTGTAGGTGTGGCACAAGGTTACAGAAATGATGAAGAAAAAACCGGAAAAGCCTTTATTCTTCATCCTGAGTTTGGAAGATTGTACCGGACTGGTGATTATGGAGTTATGACTTCCCATGGTTATGTGGAGTTTTTGGGAAGAAAAGATGAACAGGTTAAGATAAGGGGCTACCGGATTGAACTTGGTGAAATTGAACATCAGCTTAACAGCCATGAAAAGATCTTAAGCGCGGCAGTTATTGATTTTGATGATAAGGACGGAAAAAAGTATTTATGTGCTTACGTAGTTTCTAATGAAAAAATAGATTTTGGAGAATTGAAAGAATATTTAAGGACAAAATTGCCGGAATATATGATTCCTTCCTATATCCTTTCCATCGATTCCATTCCATGGTCCTCCAATGGAAAGGTAAATAAGAAAGTACTTCCGCGTCCTGAAACAATGGAAATACAAAAAGAATTGATTCGACCCAAGAATGAAATAGAAGAAATTATTATGGGATTTTGGAAGGAAGTGCTTCATACGGATGAAATCAGTACCATGGATAATTTTTTTGATATTGGCGGAGATTCCATGCTTTTACTTAAAGTGTATTCAAAGATTGACCACCATTTCCCTAAAGTCATGAAGATTGCAGATTTATTCACCAGGACTACTATATGGAAAATTGCAACCTTTTTAAATCAGAAAATAAAGCCGGAGGAAAAGATACAGGTTCGTTCTATAAAACTGAACAGGGAGTATTTTAGGGAATCTGGAATGAAATCAGCTAATCCGGTCTTGTCCTTTTCAATGGATTACGAAGTGGAAGAAACGCTGAAGCAAATTGCAAGGAAAGAAAATCTGTCTACAGGCCAGTTGTTAACTGCTTTTTATATTTATACATTTCATCAGATTTCAGGCCAGGAATGTGTGGAGCTTCAAGTACTTTCTGAAAATCAGAACCAGATAACTGTTCTTAGAATTGATTTTAATGGTTTGAAAACATTTGAGGAATTGTTCCTGAAGATGAAAAATGGCAGCGCTCAAAGTAGATATTTGATAAAAGATTTGAAAACGATAGATATAAAACGAGAAAACAACGGAATTATACCATTATTTGTGATGAAACAGGCATTGACAGAAACAGTGAATCTTTCAGATTATTATGATTTTATTATAACTGCTGATTTCCAAGATGGGAAATTGTGTTTTGTATGTGAATACGGCAGTTCTGAATTAAAGGCAGATAAGGTAAAAGAAATGGTTACAGATTATTTGAATTTATTGAATATGTTTCTGGAACAGTACGGAAGAGAAGAAATGGAGTGATGAATTTGAGAAAAACGGCCTTTGTTTTTCCGGGACAGGGATCACAGTATCAAGGTATGGGCATGGAATTGTATAAAAAATATCCCTTTGTGCGAAATCTTTATGAACAAGCCTCCGCTTTGACAGGCATTGATATGGAGAATCTGTGCTTTCATTCTGATATGGAAATATTAACACAAACTGACAATGCCCAGTTGGCTATTTTTATAACCTCTTATGCTGCTTTTCGCGTATTTATGGAGATGGGAGTTGAGCCATCTTTCCTGTCAGGGCACAGTTTGGGAGAGATTACGGCATTAACTTGTGCAGGAGCAATAACGTTTGAGGATGCAGTAGAGATTGTAAAGGTCAGAGGAAACCTTATGCAGAAGGCAGGAAGTTATGTAGATGGGACAATGGCTGCAATCAGAGGAATCAAAGTGGAAGAATTGAAGGAAATGTGCAACGCATATTTGGACCTGATTTGTATTTCAAACTATAACTCCAAAGATCAGTTTGTCATATCGGGAGACAGAGGGGCTGTTGGAAAAGTCACTGACACAGTAAGAAGCAAGGGAGGGAAATGCACTTTATTAAAGGTTAGTGCGCCGTTTCACAGTCCGTTCATGAAGGAAGCAGCAAAAGAATTTACAAAAGAATTGAAAAAGTACCGTTTTTATGAATTGAAATATCCGGTTATCTCTAATGTGACATCAAAACCATATGAAGGCCAAGATGATATTGTTGAAAAATTATCCAGGCATCTGACAAATCCTGTGCAATGGATGGGGGTTATGGACTATCTTTTGGAACAGAAAATAGAATTTGTTTTTGAATTTGGGCCAGGAAAGGTAATAAGTACTCTTATTAATAAGCACAGTGGTAAGAGAATGGCATTTTCTTATGACGAAGCGGACGATAGAACAGAAATACAAAGAATTGCCTTCGATTTAAGCGGAAGAAAAGCAGAAAAGGAAGAAGTGGAACAAAAACTGAAGGTACTCTTTTCTGGCTATATTGACAAAATATGCCAATTGAGACATGAGAATACCCGTTTTTTGAATCATAGTTCCACGGCAATAACCCTCTGCCTGGCGCATGCTGTTTGTACGCCCAATTACAATGTCAGTGATACAGATTATCAGAATGGTGTGCTTGTGCCATATAACAAAATCAGAAGATTGCAGGCACAAATTGAGCGGGAAGAGCGAATGCCGGAGAAAGAGGAAGAAAAGGAGGCATTTCAGATGCTTTATTCTATATTTCAGACAAAGGGAGTTCCTTATGAAGAGCAGGAATTGAGATTGGAAAAGATTTGCAAAACACTGATGATAAAAGATGGGATTTGAGCTTGAGTAAGCTCTGAAGGGAGGATAAACTTGTGAAGTTTATTGATCTTTCCAGTATAAAGGACAGAAACGGGGCAGCCATAGAAGTGAAAGAAATGGAACTGAAAGACATTGCCATAATTGGTATGTCTGCTCAGTTGCCAATGGCAGAAGATACGGACCATTATTGGGAAAACATAATGAACAGAGTAGAATGCATAAGAGAATTTCCGGAGGATAGAAGGGAACATGCGGATAAGTATTTGAGATATAAAAGGACAGAAATGGAGGAATTCCGGTATCTAAGAGGTTCTTATTTAGAGAATATTGATGAATTTGATGCAAAACAATTTCATCTTTCTCCCAAGGAAGCTAAATTAATGGATCCCAGGCAGAGGCTGTTTCTTCAACATGCATGGAATGCGATGGAAGATGCGGGTTACTGTGCAGAGGAACTCAAAGGGCAGAGAATTGGAGTATATACCGGTTTTAGTGATTTGGGAGGAGAGTCTTATTTTGATATGCTGGAAACTATTGATCCGCAGCTTTTGGATATAGGTTTGTCTGGAAATCTGCAGGCAATTATTCCAAGCAGGATATCTTATATGATGGATTTTAAAGGCCCTGGTATTGTAGTGGATACAGCTTGTTCTTCCTCTCTTGTATCCCTTCATCTGGCTTGTCAGGCTCTCCGCAGTAAAGAGTGTGATTCCGCGATTGTGGGAAGCGTAAGACTGCATTTGTTACCATTAGAGGAAAAATACAAAATTGGAATCGAGTCCAAAGATGGTAGAACAAAAGCATTCGATGATTCTGCAACAGGCACTGGAATTGGGGAAGGAGCCATTGCAATTATGTTGAAGCCTTTGGAAAAAGCAAAGGCCGATGGAGATCATATGTATGCAGTGATAAAAGGAAGCTCAATCAATCAGGATGGAAATTCTATTGGTATTACTGCACCCAATGCAGACGCCCAGGCCGATGTAATGGAAAGGGCGTGGAAAGATGCCGGAATCCAGGCAGAAAAAATCACCTATCTGGAAGCTCATGGTACAGGTACTTTATTAGGAGATACCATTGAGATTGATGGGCTAAACAAGGCATTTTCAAAATATACGAAAAAGAAACAGTTTTGTGCAATCAGTTCTGTGAAAAATAATATCGGACATTTATACGATGCTTCGGGTCTGGCTTCTGTCATTAAATGTATCTACGCTTTACAGAATCAAACCATTCCGCCTACTATTAATTATACAGTACCCAACCAGGCTATTGAGTTTCAAAATTCACCGGTGTATGTAAATACCAGAGCCAGAGAGTGGAAAATCAATGGAGATAAGAGATGTTGCGGCATCAGCTCTTTTGGATTCAGTGGTACTAACTGTCATATAGTACTGGAAGAAACCAGGCAAGAAGCTGTTTCAGAAAGGAATGGAGAGAATCTATATCTTTTGGTTCTTTCCGGCAAGACAGAGGACACATTAAAAACGTTAATCAACAGATATAGAAGCAAAATAGGGGACCTCTCATTAAAAGACCCCAGGGATATTTGTTACACTGCGGCTGTCGGAAGAACTCATTATGATTACAGAATGGCCATTATATTTGGAGATTATGATGAACTGGATGCACTTCTTAAAGCGGTTGAGAATATTTCTTTAGGCGGATTAAATCGGAAACATTTGTTATATGGTGTGAAAGAAAAGGATCTTGGAAATCTTTCCTTTTCCCAGCAGGAGCAGGCTTTTGATCTCAATGGGATATTGTCTGAGTCCCTGTTGCTGCAGTTGGCGGAGTCTTATGTACGGGGAGAAAACATTCCATGGAAAGGTTTCTATTGTTCTTCAAAGAGGCAGCGGGTAAGGCTTCCTGTAACTGTATTTGACAAGAAAAAATATTGGTTTGACATTCCCGAATTTTCAGGTGATGAGATTTTTATAAAATATCAAAAAAGATCCCAAACTATGCTTCCCTTTGAACTGCACTTAAAGGGCAGGGAAACAGAGGAATATACGGAAACAGAAATAAAAGTGGGAACTGCGGTTTATAAAGTCATGGAACTGAATGAACTGGATATTTATGAGAATTTCTATGATTTTGGAGGAGACTCCATTCTTGTTGTAAATATGTGTTCAGAGCTTAGCCAATTGCTGCAGGTGAAGCTTACAGTGGCTGATATCTACTCCAACCCCTCTATCTATCTGCTGGCAAAGTACATTGATACATTGGCAGAAAAGTATTGGCAGAGCGCTCCCTCTGAGATGGAAAAAGGAGAAGAAGGCCTGAATGATTGCGATATTGCAGTAATAGGAATGGGAGGCCGGTTCCCAAGCGCTGAAAATCTTTCCGAATATTGGGAAAATCTATATAACGGAAAAGACTGTGTAACAGATCTGCCGGCAAGCAGGAAGGAAGAACTCAAGAGTTATTTAAAACATCTTGGCATAGAGGAAGAAAAGGCAGAATTTATAAAAGGCGGATATTTAAGAGAAATTGCAAATTTCGATTATGAATTTTTCGGACTAAGTTTGAAAGAAGCGGCGCTTATGGATCCGGTACAAAGACTTTTTCTGGAGACAACTTTTGAAACAATTGAAGAAGCAGGTTATGGAGGAAGCCGTTTGGCAGGAAGTAACACAGGTGTGTTCTTAGGCTATACGGAAGACTATTATTATAGCTACAAACGTTTTATCAGTGAATCAGATCCTCATTTAAATAGGATTGCACTGGCCGGTAATTTGACCTCGACAATAGCTGGAAGAGTGTCTTATGTGCTGGATTTAAAAGGGCCAAGTGTTGTCATTGATACAGCTTGCTCCTCTTCTCTGGTCGCAGTCAGCAATGCGGTTAAAAGTTTGAGAAATAAAGAGTGCAGTATGGCTATTGCAGGGGGTGTCAAGATAAAATTAGTTCCTCTTTATCAACCGGAAGGGAATGTAGGAGTTGAGTCAGAGCACTTTAAGATTCGTGCATTTGATGACCAGGCAGATGGTACGGTAGAGGGAGAGGCAGTTTGCGTCCTGTTTTTAAAGCCTTTAAAACAGGCAATTAAGGATAGGGATAACATTCATGCGGTCATAAAGGGAGCTTCGGTCAACCAGGACGGTACGGGAATGGGGATTACGGCCCCCAGAGCCGATACTCAGC
Organism: Hungatella sp.; assembly: GCA_031270005.1. Lineage (GTDB taxonomy): Bacteria > Bacillota > Clostridia > Lachnospirales > Lachnospiraceae > Lacrimispora. The sequence goes on from JAISYJ010000139.1 coordinate 55,308, forward strand.
AAAAGGTTATTACAGAGGCCTGGAAAGACGGGGGGATTGATCCGGAAACTATTACTTATATTGAAGCCCATGGGACCGGTACCAAATTGGGGGATTTGATTGAATATGAGGCTTTGAAGAAAGCCTTTGAGCTTCAGACCAATAAAAAGCAGTTTTGTGCTATCAGTGCAGGGAAAACCAATTTCGGACATTTATTCCAGGCTTCCGGTATAGCCAGTGTCATAAAAGCGATTCTGTCACTGGAACATAAGACGCTAACTCCGCTGCTGCATTTTGAACGTCCCAACCGTTTGATCAATTTTGAAGATTCTCCCCTGTATGTCAATGACATAAGAAGGGACTGGAACACAGAATATGAAAGGCGGCGGTGCGGAGTCAGTTCCTTTGGACTCAGCGGAACGAACAGTCATGTTATTCTGGAAGAGTATCTTCCTGATGGAAGGGGTGAATCGCTAAGAGAGGGAAATTGCATTATAACTATTTCCGGAAAAGACAAAAGGGCAATGAAAGAGCTGGCAGAACGGTACAAGATTTGGCTGGAAGAGCATAAGAAAGTAGATATTTTCGATTTTGCATTTACTGTAACGGCAGGCAGAGGGCATTATAAGGAAAGGCTTGCATTTCTTGCGGAAAACAGAGAAACTATCCTTGAAAAGTTAGAACTCCTGTCAATATCTGATTGGGACAAGGACAAAATTGAGGGAATTTGTTATGGGAATGCAACGGATAAACCTGCGTTGCCAATGGAATTAAAAGAAGTTCTGGAACATATAAAAGGAAGAACGCTTGATGAGATTGAACGCAAAGATTTGGAAATCATGTGTGCTTCCTATACAGCAGGAGTTGAATTTGATTGGGAAACTCTCTACAAAGGGAGTACTATTCTTTCTCTTCCGGCCTATCCTTTTCGCAGAGATAAATGCTGGTATCAACCAAAGCCGAAGCGGGTGGAATTTGATTTATGTGAGGATAGCAGTTTAAGGAATAACTTTGAATCGGAAGAAGATTTAGCACAGGATCATGCAGGGAAAGCGGATGAAATTGGGGAAGAGTCCAGGAACGGCGCGAAGGAAGAAAATCCTATTATGAAAGCTTTTGAGGAAGTTCTTGGAGTATCTGTTTCTGATCCGGAAGCCAATTTCTTTGAAATGGGCGGAAATTCTTTAAAGGCCACTTTATTGGCTTCAAAAGTGTATGAATATCTGGATGTACTTATTTCTCTTAGTGATATTTTATCATATCCCACAGTAGGGGATTTGATTGCTTATATTGAAAAGAAAAGTGCAGGGGAATCGACAGACCGGCTTTTAAAAATACCGAAGCTGGGCACGCAGGAATACTATGATTTGTCTTTAAAGGAAATGGATTTGTGGCTGTCTACTCAGGTTTATGAAGAGGAAAGTGCTTTAAATATTACCTGGGCCAGTATGCTTTATGACTTTGATATCCTCAATTTGAAAAAGTCTTTGGAGGCGCTGGTGAAACGTCATACGATAATGCGTACCGGAATCGTTTTGAAAGATGGTATGCCAAAGCATGTCCTAAGGGATTTAAGTGATTTTGGTCCATTTTTCCATGAGGTGGATATCAGCGGGGAAAAATCAGAGAAAGAAAGCATTGCGGAAATGATACAACAGGAGGTACGCAGGCAGTTTGATTTTGAAAAAGATCCTTTGGTGCGGATTGTTCTTGCAAAGGCAGAAGAGAACTGCTATGTGATTATTTTCACGATCAGTCATATGATAGCAGATTGGTGGACCATGGATGTGGTTATAAAAGAACTTCGGGAATTATATCGGGCTTTTTGCAGACAGGAAACGCCAGGGCTGCCGGAGTTGACTATCAACTATATGGACTATGCAGTGTGGCATAAAAAGCGGATGGAGGAATCTGTAGATTTGAAAGCTTACTGGGATAGTGTTTTACAATCCCCCATTCCTGTTCTTCATATGCTGACTGATTTTGAACGTCCTAAAGTAAAGGGACAGATAGGAAGAAAATTTCTGGCAGCAATGGAGGCGGAAATAACGGATCCTTTACGGGAAATAGCAGAATATAACAAGGGAACCATGTTTATGACTTTTTTGACAGGGGTTTATACTTTGCTGTATCATTACTCTGCCCAGAATGACATCATTATCGGCACCAATACTTCAGGTAGGGAACATCCTCAACTCCAGAATCAAGTGGGATATTTTGTCAATGTGCTTCCTCTTAGGTTAAATATCCAGGGAAGCGATACCTTTACTGACCTTTTTGAAAGGGTAAAAAGGACCGTGTTAGGAGCGCTTGCTCACCAGGATTATCCTTTTACTGCTATGTTGGAAAAGGACGGGATTGTACGGGATTTAAGCAGGTCGCCAGTATTTGATGTATTGGTTCAATACTTAAATGACCCTAATACGGAAGGACCTCTGGAAAATGGAGCAAGAATGGAAGCAATTCCTTATGATTCTTTTGAAAGTAAATATGATTTGGTATTTAATTTTATTGAAAAAAGTAATCAGGAAGTTTTATTGGAACTGGAATACAGCAATGCGTTGTTTAAGGAAGAAACTATTAAACGACTGGTAGAAAAACTTAAGCGGATTATGAGAGTGTTTTCTTCCAATCCGGCCCTTGCTGTTGACAAACTGGGGCTTACAGAAAAGCCATCAGAGATAAACGTTATCAGTCGGAGAAAGAGGTGACCGTAATGAATTTTATCGGCTCTGATTATCAGAATCATTTATGGAAGGTTATAGAAGAGAGTTTGAATGACACTGTGAATGAGAAGGAAAGTTATTGTGCTCCTATTATCTTAAAAATAAAGCGAAATATTCAAACAGAGAGTTTGAAAAAGGCAGTCAATCTATTGATTCAAAAACATGAGATTCTGCGTACGGTTCTGTACCGGGAAACTAACGGTTTACTTTATCAAAAAATTCTTATAGATCATGAAATAGAAATTGAAAAGATAAATTGTGTCCATGATTCGGATTCTGATGAAATGGTGTTTTCTACTTTAAAAGAGGAGGTCCGGAAGGCTTTCAGAAAAGAGGTGAATGGACCTTTTATAAAATGTTACTGTATGGATTCAGAAGCCGGGTGCTCCTATGTGATGCTTATTCTTCATAGCCTTATTTGTGATACAAGGTCTTTGGCTTTGGTAAAGAGGGATTTGGTTCAATTCTATCTCTCTTTTGAGAGTGAAAGAGAGCCTGTGATGGAAGAACCGCCTCTTCAATTTGCCGATTTTTCCGAATGGCAGTCAGACCTGACTCCGGAAGTATTAGAATCTGATTTGATTTACTGGAAACATAAATTGAGAAATGGAATTAAAGCCTTGCCATTGCCTTTCGATTTAAGGAGAGCAGATGGAACCTTTTTTCCGGAAACATACAGGTTTGAGTTAAGCAGGGAACTTTTGCAGAAGATAGAAGGGTTCTGTTCTCAATATAAATATGAAAAAAGTGCGGCCTGTCTGGCAGGATTTAAGCTTTTGTTCTTGTTGTATACCAATGAAAGAGTATTGTGTTTTGAAACGGAATTGTCAGGAAAACTAAGTGGAGAACTTTCGGAAACCATAGGACCTGTATCTAATCGTGCATTACTAATGGATGAGCTTGAACCGGATGTTACATTTTCAGAAGCAGTAAAACAGGTGGAAAAGACTTGCAGGGAAGCAGAGGAACACCATTTTGTACCCTTTTATAAAATGCTTTCTCAAATAGGTGTGGAGTACCTCTTCTGTGAAAAAGAGCAGAGCCAGATATTTTACCTTTGGAAAAAGGAGGAGAAATGGGAGGAAACTTCGGAATTTAAAACAGAAGAATTGAATTTAGGACAGGGGAAATATGATTTCAGCTTGTTATTTAAGGAATCCTGTGCTGGTTTAAGTCTTTTTATTACATACAATCTAAATGTTTACAGCAAGAATATGGTAATAGAGTTAGCCAAAGGTTGGAACCAGTTGATGGAATGGTTTGTAGCAAATCCCAAATGTAGTCTTATGGAAACGCATTTTTTGGATGCAGAGGAAGAAAAACACATTCTACAGGAATTTAACCGGTCTGAAGTAATTTATTCCAGAGAATTGACTGTTGCGGACTTATTAGAACAACAAGCTGTCAAGTTTCCTGACAAAACAGCAGTTGTATGCGAAAATAAGCGGATAACTTATGGAGAGCTTCATGATAAGTCGGACCAGCTTGCTTTTGAATTGATTTGCAGAGGTGTTAAAATTGGTGATTATGTAGCAATTCTGACAGAGAAGAGAGTGGAAACCATTGTCGGTATCTGTGCCATTGTAAAAGCTGGGGGAGCCTATGTTCCCATTGATCCTGATTATCCAAAACAGCGGATTGACTACATGTTAAAAGATTGTTCTCCAAAAGTGGTTCTTACTTGTGGCCCTTCTTCTGTAGTAGATGGAAAAAGCCTTTCGATTAGTGAAATTTTACAAAAGAATGACTATGTCTCTCTTCCAAAAACCAAAGGAAGCCCTGAAAATATCATTTATTTGTTGTATACATCAGGGACTACTGGAGAACCAAAAGGAGTAATGATAGAGCAAAAGAGTGTAATTCGTCTGGTTCATAAGCCTAATTTTATTAAATTCGATGAAAATACAGTAATACTGCAAACGGGAACCCTATGTTTTGATGCTGCAACACTGGAAATATGGGGAGCTTTGTTAAACGGGGGCGAGCTGCACCTTGCAAACAGTGAAATATTTATGGATAACAGACTGTTAAAAAAGACTATAGAGGACTCCGGAATCAACACTATGTGGCTGACGGTAACTTTGTTTAACCAGTTGGTTAGTATGGATGTTACTTTATTTGATCCTTTAAAATATTTGCTTATCGGAGGAGAGAAAGTTTCCGAATTCCATATCCGTACACTTTTGAACCACAATGCCCGAATTGCTTTAATTAATGGTTACGGTCCTACGGAAACAACTACATTTGCTTCTACTTATGCCATTAATCCGGCAGATTTGAAAGATCAAACTCCTATAGGAAAGCCCATATCCAATACGCAGATATACATTCTCCGCGGCATGAATTTGTGCGCGCCCCTTATGGTTGGAGAACTTTGTATTGCAGGAGACGGAGTAGCCAGAGGATATTTAAACAGTCCTGATCTGACGACACAAAAGTTTGTGGAAAATCCGTTTGGGGAAGGCAGGATGTACCGTTCCGGAGATTTGGCCAGATGGCTGCCGGATGGGAATCTTGAATATTTGGGAAGATCAGACGAACAGATAAAAATACGGGGTTTTCGCATTGAACTTGGAGAAATTGAACAAGCGGTAAAAATGGAAAAAGAAATAACAAATGCGGCTGTAGTTGTAAAAGAAAAGGAAGGAGAAAAATATATCTGCGTGTATTTTGTGTCGGATAAAAAGATCGACATAAAAAAAATTCGGGAAGATTTAAAAAAACATCTTCCCGAATTTATGCTCCCACATTATTTTGCACAGATAGATCGTATCCCTCTTACTGTAAATGGAAAATTAGACAAAAAAGCTTTGCCGGAAATCAGCGTTTTGAACAGAGAAGCTCACGGAGAACCAAAAACAGAAACAGAGAAAAATGTGGCAGCTGTTTTTGAAGAAATCCTGGAGTTAAGAGGAATAGGACTTTATGATAACTTTTTTGAGATTGGAGGACACTCTTTAAAGGCCACCAAACTGCTTCATCTTTTGGAAGAAAGGACTGGAATCAGGCTCTCTTTGAAGGAATTCTTTCAAATGCCTACTCCTTCCGGAATTGCTGCAAAACTGCAGGCTAGCGATCGACTGGAGGCAAAAATAAAAAGAGTGGAAGAGAAGGAAGGATATGAACTTTCTTCTGTACAAAAGAGGATCTATGCCATCTGCAGCTATGACAATACGAAAACTGCATATAACATCAATATGGGCATGGAGTCAGAGCAGGATTTGGATTATCATGCAGTAACTGCATTTGCTAAAAACCTGATAGAAAGACAGGAAAGTTTGAAAACATCTTTTGTTTCCCACGGAGATAAAGTTCTCCAGAAGATATGGGCAGATGTAGATTTTCAAGTGGAACTGGAAGAACTGGAGTACGCAGATGAAGCTGAAAAAAGGAACCAAATGGCCTCTTTTATTCGCCCTTTTGACTTAGAAAAAGCCCCTCTTTTCAGAATGAAACTGGTAAAGATAAAGGAAGGGCGGGATTTGCTGCTCTTCGATATGCACCACATCATTTCCGATGGTATGTCCATTAATCTGATTTTAGGTGACTTTATCCGTAATATGAAAGGAGAAACCTTAAATCCTCCTGAAATCCAGTATAAAGACTACAGTGAATGGATGAATCAAAGGGACCTTTCCGAACAGAAGACTTTCTGGTTGGAAGAATTGGAAGGGGAGCTTCCCACATTGGATTTATTTAATGGCCACAAAAGACTTGAGATGCAGAGTTTTTGGGGGAATTGCGAAACCGGTGTCATAAAGAGAGAAATAAAAGAAGCTTTGGAAGTATTTTGTAAAGAAAATGGTTTAACTGAATACATGGTACTGCTATCTGCATATTTTATTTTGCTGAACCGCTACAGCAATCAGGAGGATTTGATTGTGGGGAGTCCAGTTTCAGGAAGAATATACAGGCAAACGGAAAATATTTTGGGTATGTTTGTCAATACCCTGGCTATGCGGGGACAGCCAAAGGATGACAAAACGGTACGTCAATTTCTGGCAGAAATAAAGGAAAAGTGTTTAAAGGCGCAGGAGAACCAGGAATATCCTTTGGAAGAACTGATAAATGAACTGGGAATAAAAAGAGACAGTTCCGGAAATCCGCTGTTTAACGTAGTATTTAATTTTCAGAACATTGTTGACGGCTCCATAGGAAAGCAGTCCGGATTTGAAATTATAAAGCCTGAGAGAAATATCTCTAAATTTGATTTGACAGTAACCGTCATCAATGAAGGAGAAGAATATGGAGTGGAATTTGAATATTGCACGGATTTGTATGATAAAGATTTTATCCACTGCATGATGGAACATTTCCGGGAGGTGCTAAAAGCTGTTATCCGCCATCCGGAAAAGGTGATATCTGAACTGGAGATTTGTACGCCCCAGGAAAAAGTGCGTATTTTAAATGAATTCAACAAGGTAGTTCCAAATGTTGGTACAGCATCCATAGCTTCTCTGTTTGAGGAACAGGCAAAGCTTACTCCAGATAAAATAGCGGTATTATCCGATGACATTTCTTTTACCTATGGGGAATTGAATGAGAAAGCTAATCGTCTTGCCTTAAAGCTGCAGGCAATTGGCGTGGAAACAGAGGATTTTGTGGCAATTATAGCGGAACGCCGAGTGGAAACGGTTGCAGCCATGATAGCCGTCGTAAAAGCAGGGGCGGCCTATGTTCCCATAGATCCCACGTACCCTATGGACAGAGTGGTATACATGCTTGAGGATTGTAAACCCAAGGCTGTAATTTCTTATGGGAACTTTAAAACGGATGGAATTGCCGCTGTTAATATCTCTTCCATACTGGAATGGGAAGGGGAGGAAGAGAATCCCATTAACGAAAGTTCAGTAATGAATCTTGCATATCTAATTTACACATCAGGAACGACAGGCAGACCTAAAGGAACTATGATTGAGCAAAGAAGCGTTATTGGATTGGTGAAACATGGAGATTATACAAAGCTGAATCAAGATACCGTCATTTTGCAGACAGGTTCTTTAAGCTTTGATGCGGCTACCTTTGAGATATGGGGAAGCTTGCTGAATGGAGGCCGGCTTTGTTTTACGAAAGACGATGTAATTCTGGACTCTGCTAAACTGAAAGAATCCATAGAGAAAAACGGTGTAAATACTATGTTTTTGACAACTGCGCTGTTTAACCAGTTAATCAATTCCGACGTGTCGGTTTTTGACAGTTTGGACATTCTCCTGTTTGGGGGGGAAAGCACATCGGAAGTCCATGTAAAAAAACTTTTGGAATACAACAATAGAATAAGCCTGTCTAATGTATATGGTCCTACGGAAACTACTACTTTTGCCGCATGGTATCCTATAAAAGCCAATCAGTTAAGAGATAAGACCCCCATTGGACGTCCCATTGCAAATACACAGATTTACATCCTGAAGAACCATACCTTGTGTGGAATCGGTATATCGGGAGAGCTTTGTATAGCGGGAAATGGAGTTGGGAGAGGCTATTTCCGTCAAAAAGAACTTACGGACAGTAAATTTATTGCCAGTCCATTTGGAGAAGGACTGCTTTATCGTTCGGGAGATTTAGCCAGATGGCTGCCGGACGGAAATATCGAATTTTTAGGGAGAATCGATGAACAGATTAAATTGAGAGGCTTCCGTATTGAATTGGGGGAAATTGAGGCTGTAATCCGCAGGCAGGGCAATATTCTGGATACTGCGGTTATATTGAGAGAAGATGAGGGGGAACGTGATCTCTGTGCTTATGTGACTGCAGATGAAGAAGTGGATTTAAAAGCTTTTAAGTCAGCTCTGGCAAAAGATCTTCCAAGTTACATGGTTCCTGCCTATATCATGCAGTTAAAAAACATACCTGTAAACAGAAATGGAAAATTAGATAAAAGGGCACTTCCTAAAATTATATTGAAAAGTGAACAGTCCTATGAAGCGCCCGGAAATGAGAAAGAAGAAAGAATTATAACAATTTTTGAAGAAATTCTGGGAGTGGAACAAGTCGGAATGAAGGATAATTTCTACGAATTGGGCGGCGATTCCATAAAAGCAATCCGCATAGTTGCAAGACTTCGGGAACTGGGATATGAACTGGCCATAAGAGATATTATGCAGATGAGGATTATGGAACAGATCGTTTCAAAAACAGTGCTTATTTCAAACTCTCCCGACTATGAACAAGGCGAAGTGACAGGGGAAGGGGAGCTGACACCTATTCAGCATTCGTTTTTTCAGTGGAACATGGATAAACCCAATCATTTTAATCAGTCTGTTATGCTGGAAACAAAAAAGGGGTTTGACAAAGAATGCTTGCTTGAAACCATTGCTGCCATTGTCCGCCACCATGATATATTAAGAGCCATATTTCCAGGTAATGGAATCAGTATACGGGGTATGAAGGCTTCAGACTTATTCACTTATGAGATTTTTGACTGCACAGGAAAGGCAGGGAAAGAGCTTAAGGATTATATCGAAAAAACATGTACAAAAATTCAAGGCAGCATGGATATAAGCAGGGGACCTTTAATGAAAACTGCATTGTTTTCCGGCTCAGGGTGTGATTACTTTATGATTTCCATTCACCATTTGGTAGTAGATGGAATTTCATGGAGAATTTTGCTGGAAGATTTTTACAAAGGCTATGAGCAGAGCTTTTCTGGAAAAGCGCTTCGACTGCCGGAAAAGACAGCTTCTTATTTAAAATGGTCCGGAGCCCTTGAACAGTTTGCCAAAAGTGATGTGCTTAAAAAAGAGGTGGCATATTGGTGGCAGGTTAATAAAGAAATAGAAACCTGCTCCGGAAGTATATGTGCTGATGCAGATGGAACGAAAACCGGATATGGAACCGCAGGATTTGAGTTAAATGAAGAAGCTACCGGAAATTTGCTCTATAGGGCAGGAAAAGCTTATCATACGGAAATAAATGACATTTTGCTTACAGCTTTGGGGAGCGGGATAAAGCGCTGGACAGGCAGTGAAAAAATACCGATTCATCTGGAAGGTCATGGAAGGGAAGAAATACAGGAAGACATTGATATAACAAGAACTGTAGGTTGGTTTACCAGTATTTTTCCAATTCTGTTGGAGACATTTGATGAGCAAGAAAAGGCACTTACCAGGACAAAGGAGATGCTAAGGCATGTTCCTAACCGGGGTATGGGTTATGAAGTACTCATACATAGCGGAGAGTATGGCCTTACAGAGATAAATACCGAAGTTTGTTTTAACTATCTGGGACAATGGAAGGAGGAATCAGATCCTAAGAGCAGTATTTTAATTTCAGATATGACATGTGGCTTGGATATCGCGGAAAGTAACCATTTCAATAACAGCATATCTGTGAACGGACAGGTGCAAAATGACAAACTTATGATCCATGTTTTATATGACAGGAGCAAATACAAAGCCGAGACCATGGAACATTTTTGCGGACTTTATAAAACAGCTCTTTTGGAACTTGTCGAATTTTGTATTTCCAGAGGAGAAAGTATAAAAACGGCTTCCGACTACAATTCAGATATTACGGAAGACGTCTTAAGCGAACTGTTGAGTTTGTTTTAGAATACAAAAGAAAGGAACTGGAATTATGGGCAGTCAAAATATTGAATCCATTTATGGGCTTAGTCCCATGCAGGAAGGTATGTTGTATCATAAGATACGCAATAAAGATTCTACGGAGTATTTTATCCGTTATGAAATCAAACTGACTGGTAAATGGAAACTGGATTCTTTGCGGGAAAGCTTGGATTTGCTGGCAGAAAGGTACGAAATTCTCCGTACTGCCTTTGTCATTCCCAAAAAGGGAAACAGACCTCTGCAAGTAATATTAAGGGACAGAAAACCGGAGATGGAGGTCATTGATTTAAGTGATGAAAAAAAGAAAGAACTTCCAAAACGGATTGAGAAAATAAAGAAAAAAGACTTAAGCAGAGGTTTTGACTTGACATCGGACAGTCTGCTGCGGATGACAGTAATAAAATTGCCGGAGGAAGAGATGATTGCACTATGGAGCCTGCATCACATTATTCTGGATGGTTGGTGCTGCTCTTCTGTCTTAACTAAATTTTTTCATATTTATGAAGAAATTGAAAAAGGAATGGATTTATCTGGGTTGAATAAAAAACTAATAGCTGAAAAGGCGGAAATGCTTCCTTATGGTGAGTATATTAAATGGCTGGAGAAACAGGATCAGAAAGCTGCGCTGAATTATTGGTCCAAGATGCTGGAGGGCTATACAGAGGTAATGGAAATTATGCCTGTAAAACAGCCTGTGGAAACCGGAGCGGAGATGGAACGGCTCACACAGATAACAGACAAGGATTTTACAGATACGCTTCTTTTGCTGGCTAAGAGCTGTGGGGTTACGGTCAATACTGTATTGGAAAGCGCTTTGGGACTCCTCTTGCAGATGTATAACCGGAACAGAGATGTTGTATTTGGAAAGGTGGTGTCCGGAAGAAATGCTGATATTCCGGGAATCGACAAAGCAGTGGGACTTTTCATCAACACAATTCCCGTAAGAGTAAATATTTCTTCGGAAATGTCTTTTACCAATTTGTTAAAAGAAATGCACCAGCAGGCTATTGAAAGTTCCGCATATGAATATTGTTCTCTGGCAGAGATACAGAGTCAAACCAGTGTGAAAAACGGATTAATTCAAATACTGTTTGTATATGAGAATTATTTTGTGGAGGGCAATGGGGTTTCAAAGGAAGAGAAAATTTTTGGCGACAACCGGAGAATCGAGATTCAGGCAGCCAGAGAACAGACGAATTATCCTTTAAATTTGAGTGTGTCCCTTTCTGGTACGCTGGAACTTGATATAATATATAATCCCAGACTGTTTCATGAGGCAGATGTGAAAATCATTCTCAATCGTTACTATTACATTTTAACTCAGCTGATTCACAATCCTTATAAAGAATTGTCAGAGTTGGAAATGACATATCCGCAAGAGAAAGATACCATTTTAAACCGGTTCTGTCTGACTTGTAAAGGAGATAGCAGCAATCAAACCGTCGTAGAACGCTTGGAACAGCAGGCTGAAAAATTGCCGGATAAGGTGGCGGCAGCGTGCAAAGGAGGCGTACTTACCTATAAGGAACTGAATGAGAAAGCCAATGAACTGGCATATCAATTGAGGGATATGGGAGTAAAAAGAGAGGATTTTGTGGCAGTTATGGCAGAGCGGCGGATAGAAACCATTATTGCGCTCTGTGCGGTTATAAAAGCAGGAGGAGCTTATGTGCCGATCGATCCCGCCTATCCTGAAGAAAGGATTCAGTATATATTGGAAGATTGCCGGCCAAAAGCCTTGATCCAGTGGAAAGAGCCGAAAAAAAACACAACGTCGGTTATCAATCTGTCCGGGATTTGGGATTGGCCTGGCAGGCCGGAAAATCCTGAAAGAGTAAATGATGAAAAAGATTTGCTATACCTGATTTATACTTCAGGCACCACCGGAAAGCCCAAAGGCGTTATGGTGGAACACAGGAATGCCGTCAATCTTGTGGATAATACCAATTATGTGTCCCTGAATGAAGATACGGTGGTTTTACAGACAGGTTCTCTCAGCTTTGATGCGTCAACTTTCGAAATATGGGGAGCATTGTTAAATGGAGGGCGTTTGTTTCTTACGGAAAGTAGTGACCTTCTTGATTCCAGAGTTCTGAAAAGTGTGTTAAAAGATTACAAAATAAATACAATGTTCCTTACCACTGCACTTTTCAATCAATTAATTGCTTCTGATGAAACAATTTTTTCCGGTTTAAAATATCTGATGTTTGGCGGAGAAAAAACATCGGAAATTCATGTTATGAAATTAGCGGGCAAAGACCAGGAATTATATCTTTCCAATGTCTATGGTCCTACGGAAACAACTACTTTTGCTACCTGGTATCCAATAGGCCTGCCTCTGGAAAAGAAAACTCCCATTGGAAAACCAATTAAAAATGTAATGGCCTATGTGATGAATGAGGGGAAATTATGTGGAATAGGCGTGGCGGGCGAACTGTGTATTGGAGGCGAAGGTGTTTCCAGAGGTTATTTAAACCATAGAGAACTTACGGATGAAAAGTTTTTTAACAATCCTTATGGAAAAGGAAAACTTTACCGTACTGGTGATTTGGTGAGATGGCTCCATGATGGAAATATTGAATTTTTGGGAAGAATCGATGAGCAGGTCAAAATCAGGGGATTTCGCATTGAACCGGGAGAAATTGAGAGCTTGATCAGAGAACAGGACGGAATAGAAGATGCGGCAGTCCTGGTCAGAGAATATGGAGATGAAAAAAGAATAGAAGCTTACATTGTCTCTGAAGGAGTAGAAGTTCACCAGCTTATGAATGTGCTTAAAAAGAAACTCCCCTCCTATATGTGTCCTTCTGCAATTGAGAAGATAGACTGCATTCCCTTAAATAGGAGTGGTAAGTTGGATAAAAAGGCATTGCTTCCAATACAATACCAGAGTTTTCAGGAGAGGACAGAACCGGTAACTGAAACGGAACGTATCCTGTTAGAAATATTTAAGGAAATACTGGAATTGGATAAGATCGGTACTACGGATAACTTCTTTGAAATTGGAGGACATTCCCTAACGGCTATCAGAATCATCAATAAAATAGAAGAGCTGACAGAAGTAAGAGTTTCCCTGAATGATTTTTTTGGAGGTCCGACCGTACAGGCTTTGGCAGGAAAAATAACAGCAGGTGCTTCCGCATACGCCAAAATACCGAAAGCAGCCAGACAAGAAGTTTATACTATGGCGCCCGCACAAAAGAGAATATTCGTATTAGGCGGCTATGATAATACGGGAACTGCGTATAATCTGTACAATGGCATGGAAATACAGGGAGAGCTTGATTTTAACAGGATTCAAGAAGCCTATAACAGCCTGGTACAGCGCCATGAGATATTGAGAACCGGTTTTTATTTTGAGGATGGGATTGGAGTACAAAAGATTTGGGAAAATTTGCGGCCTGAGGCAGAATACGAAGAAACAGAAGAGATAAAAGAGAAAGATAAGGCCCTGTACATGCAGGAGTTTGTACGTCCATTTGATTTAAGCTGTCCTCCGCTTTTTCGGGTGAAGTTTGTAAAGGCCAATAAGGGGAATAGCCTGATTTTATTTGACATGCACCATATTGTTTCTGATGGAGTTACAGTTAAAATATTAATGGATGACTTTGCAAAGTTATATTTGGGCGAGACATTACCCCGTCTTTCCATTTTTTATAAGGATTACAGCGAATGGTTAAAAATACGGAATCTGGGACAACAAAGAGCTTACTGGAAGCGGGAATTTTCAGGAGAAATTCCGGTTTTGGATCTTCCTCTGGATTATAAAAGGCCTAAGGTCCAGACATTTCTGGGGAATACGCTTATGCTCAATCTGGGGGATGAAATAAAGAGACAGGTAAAGGAATTGTGTAAAAAGACGGGAACTACGGAGTATATGGCAATGCTGTCCGTATTTATGATATTGTTAAGCAAGTACGGGAGGCAAGAAGAACTCATCGTTGGAAGTCCTGTGTCAGGAAGGATACATAAAGATACAGAGAGCATAGCGGGAATGTTTGTCAATACCATAGCCATAAAGGGATTTCCTGGCAGAGATAAGTCATTTTGCTGCTTTTTGGAAGAGATGAAGCACAAAATCGTTCAGGCTCAGGAAAACCAGGAATATCCCTTTGATCAACTGGTAGAAGAGGTGTCAGTCAAAAGGGAAATGTCCAGAAATCCGCTCTTTGATGTACTGTTCAGTATGCAGAATGAGGATATTAATGTAGAACTTGAATTGCCGGGAGTCCGTTTAAAAGATATTCCATTGCCCCGCAATATTTCAAAATTTGATCTCAGTCTGTTTGTAATTGCGACAGAGGATGGTTACCGGCTGGAGATGGAATACTGCAAAGAATTGTTTCGGGAAGAAAGTATTATGCGCATGATGTTTCATTTTACCACAATTCTTAAAGAAGTTTTAAAAAAACCGGATCAGGTTATCCATAAAATTGACGTAACAGAAGAAGCGGAAAGAATCAAATTGTTGAGGGAGTTTAACCGTCCTTTCGTTATTTACGAAAAGGATTTGACGGTTGTTAGGCTTTTTGAGCAAAGAGCTTCAGAATATTACCATAAGAAAGCAGTAGCTTTCGAACAGGATATACTTACTTATGGCCAGTTGAACAAAAAGGTAAATGCACTTGCTATGAAGCTGAAAGCGCTTGGGATAGGACGGAATGATTTTGTGGCTGTCATGGCAGAGCGCAGAATTGAAACCATTATTGGAATAATGGCTGTCTTAAAAGCAGGGGGAGCGTATGTTCCCTTAGACCCCGATTATCCCCTTGAAAGAATCAGATATATGGTAAGAGATTGCAGTCCTAGGGCAATTTTGAACTTTGGACCTGATGCTCAATTTGGTCTCCCTTCTATTGATTTGTCCTCTGCTCTTCAATGGAACGGAGTAGAGGAAAATCCGGAAGCAATCAATACACCGGAAGATTTGATCTATCTGATCTATACTTCCGGAACTTCCGGGAAGCCTAAGGGTGCGATGATTGAACATAAAAGTATAATCCGTCTGGTTAACAAGGCCAACTTTGTGAATCTCGATGAAAGTACTGTTATTTTACAGACAGGAACTTTGTGCTTTGATGCGGCAACCTTTGAAATATGGGGAACATTGTTAAATGGAGGAACCCTTTATCTGTCAGATAAAGAGAAAATTATGGATGCCGGAAACCTTCGGGCTATGATACAAGCAGAGAAAATCAATACCATGTGGCTTACGGTATCTTTGTTTAATCAGTTGGCAATAGAAGATGTGCATGCTTTTGACTCTCTGGAAAATCTGCTGATTGGAGGAGAGCAGATTTCAGAAAAACATGTAAGGTACTTGAGAGAGAATAATCCGTCTATTCGTATTATTAATGGCTATGGTCCTACAGAGACCACAACTTTTGCGACTACGTATCCCATTACGGATTATCCCATGGAGGACAATACCCCTATTGGAAAACCAATCAATAATACGCAAATATATATTGCGGACGGAGATATGCTCTGCGGTATAGGAATGCCTGGCGAAATACTGATAGCAGGGGACGGAGTGGCAAGAGGGTATTTAAATCAACCGGAATTAACTGCCAAAAGTTTTATTTCAAATCCCTTTGAAGACGGAAAATTATACCGTTCAGGAGATTTGGGCAGGTGGAGAGAAGATGGGAATATTGAGTACTTAGGCAGAGTGGATGAACAGATTAAACTTCGGGGATTTCGGATTGAGCTTAGAGAAGTTGAAGCAGTTATCAGCAAATATCAAGGAATACAGGATGTAGTTGTCCGATTGAAGGAAACGGATGCCCAGAAGATCCTTTTTGCCTATGTTGTTGCAAAAGATAAAGTTGATATTGAAAAGCTGAGGAGCCAAATCCGACAGGAATTACCGGATTATATGATACCTGCTGCAATGCTCCAGATTGAGAAGATACCTGTTACAGCAAATGGAAAGACAGACATGAGAGCATTGCCGGAGATACAATTTGCGGACCTTCACGCTTACGTGGCCCCGGCAAATGAAAGGGAGAATCAGATTGTTGCCCTGTTTGAAAAAGTTCTTGGATACAGTCCTGTAGGCATGAAAGACAATTTCTTTGAAATTGGAGGAGATTCCATAAAAGCTATCCGCTTGGTTTCAAAACTCAAGGATTTGAACTATAGTATTTCCATGAGAGAAATTGTCCGGTTAAGGGAAGTGGAACTTATTATAAAAAATCTGAGAAAAGTGGAAAACCATATGGAATACAGTCAGGAAGAAGTGACGGGAATTGTGGAAATGTCTCCTGTACAAAGAAAATTTTTCTCGTGGAAATTGCCTAATCCCTGCCATTTCAATCAATGCCTCATGTTACAGGCGAAAGGAGTTGTCAATATATCGGCTATAAAAGAATCCTTACAGGCATTGGTCAAACAACATGATATGTTGAGGGCTGTATTCTCTAACGGGGAACAGATGATTATAAGAGCAGAAGAAAGTGGTTCCATTGCGCTGCCGGTTTTTGATGTAAAGGAAATGGACCAGGAAACCCGAAGTTCCTTTATTGAAAATAAAAATACTGAAATCCAAAGCAGTATGGATTTGAGCCAAGGAGCGCTTATAAAAGCTGCAGTTTATTTTATGGAGGAGGAAACTCATCTTCTTATCTGTATTCACCACCTGGTGGTAGACGGTGTGTCCTGGCGCATTCTTTTAGAGGATTTTGAAAACGGATATAGGCAATTTCTGCAAAAAGGCGAAATCAGCCTGCCTCCTAAAACGATGTCCTATAGGGATTGGATACAGGAACGAAAAGCTTATTGCAATACAGAGAAGGTGAAATCACAGAAAGACTATTGGAAACAGATCATCTCTCAATTTGCCTGCGGCAGAGTAGAACAGGACGGAAAAAACAGGAACTCTGGTTATGAGATTATCAAGATTACCATGGATGAAGAAAGTACCAGATGTATGTTGAATTGTTCTGCTAAAACCTGTAAGGGAGATATGAATGCTCTTCTTTTAACGTGTCTTGGCATTGCCGCGCGGAAATTCCATGGAGGGAATCAGCTTTTGGTGCGGCTTGAGAACCACGGCAGAACGGAATTTACTCCCCAGGTGTGTGTAAGCAGAACCGTAGGTTGGTTTACCTCTATGTATCCTGTTTTGATTAAAGTCTGGGACTCTCTAGAAGATACTCTTAAAAATACAATGGAAATGCTGAATCTTATTCCGGATTATGGCATGGGATACGATTGGTTTTCAAAAGGAGACGAGGACATAGATATATCTTTTAATTATCTGGGAGAGATCATACAGGAGAAAGAAGAACGCGGATATTTTATAAAATCACAGTATTCGTCAGGAACTGCTGTTGCAAAAGAAAATATTTTCAGCAATATTATTTTCAACTGCTTGATCGAAAACGGACAATTTAAAATCGAACTTTGGTATGACAGTTCTAAATTTGCACAGGAATCCATGGGTAAACTGTTATCGTCTTATGAAGAAGCATTAGAAGAAGTAATGAAATATAGTTTCCTAATTGGCTTTGAATCTAATACGCCGGAGAATTCAAAGCGAGAAATAAGGGTTAGAGCAGAGAATATTTTTGCTTTGAAACAATATGACAGAGCTTTATTAATGGAAACAGATTTGTATAAAGAATTACTGAATTATGAGATTCAGATGACAAAACAAACGGAATCATGCTTAAAACCCTTTGGCTACCAAAAATTCTTTTTAGAAAATTATCCGGATAATATTTGTGGTGCAAGAATCCGGATAGAGGGTGACTTACAAGGGAAAAACCTGATTAAAATAGTAAGAGAAATAGTTTCACAGCAAAGTATATTCCGGATTTCCTATGACAGTAAAAAAGGAGAGCTTTGTCAATTTGTTTTTATAGACGAATGTCCAATTCCCTATGTCCTTCACAAAGGGGCGGATTCTGATGTAAGCATATACGAATCCGTGATTGTACATCCTGAATTGTTTAAAGCCCTTTTGTCAAAAATTTTTGTAATAAAAATGTCTGAATGTTGCTATGAACTTTATTTTTATGTACATCATGGGTTGTGGGATTTGGCTTCTACAGAAATTCTTGGAGAATTGATCAAGGAAAAACTTCTGGGTACCGACAATTTAAAAGCCAGGGATGTTTATACCCGTTATACCATGGAACGCACGCAACGGGAAGAACTTAATCTGCAGAAGCAGGATTCAAGGAATCTGATCCAAAGATATTTTTCTTATGCCAAAACATTTGATTTTCTATTAGAGGGAAAAACGGAGAAATATCAAATGCACATTAAATTCCGCTTTAACCCGATTTCTTTAGAAAAGATATTAAAAGATCCCATTCGATGGGCATTGCATTTATATTGCAGAATGAATATGGATGAACTTCCTGAAAAAACAGTTCCGTTTCTGTTAATGCATTTTGGCAGAGAAGGAACGGCATTAAAAACGGCGGGTCTGTATTTGGATATTATACCTTACACCTATGAACGGGGCACAATCCATAGATACAGCAGTGATACCGGAAACTACGGACATTTGCTGTTTCAGAAGGAACTGTTTCAAGCAGAGAATTATGAAAAGTATTTTAAGCGTTTTCCAGTAGTTAACTTTTATGCGGATATGGAAACTGCTAATGTGTTTGAGGATTTTAGAGATATTGATGTTGAGATAAAGGAGATTTTGGGAGGAAATGAGATTACCATGAGAATCTTTAAGGATATTGTATACATAGCAGTTCCCTGCATTCATAATAATGTTTCTCATGGTATGAAAATAGTAAAGGAAGTTCTTGGATAGGAAAAGATATGAAATCAGGAGGTGTTTATGAACTTATTTTGTTTTGCTTATGCAGGCGGTTCTGCTTCTATATTTAAAAAGTGGGATAAATTCATAAGCGGTTCTGTTCAAATCGTTCCCGTGGAGATTCCAGGAAGGGGGACCCGTTTTCTGGAACCTTTATGCGGAGATATGGAACAGTTGGTTTCAATGATTTATCAGCAGTTTATTCAACAGATGAACGAAAAGGAATACAGCTTATACGGACACAGTATGGGAAGCTGGATTGTACATTATCTTCTTTTCAAAATTGCTGAAAATGGTGACAGAATGCCTGAAAATGTATATGTTTCCGGAAAAGAGGCGCCTCATATCCGGAAGAAAGGAGTTCTTTTCCATGAATTGGAAGATGGTGAGTTTATGAGGAAAATATACAGACTGGGCGGAACTCCACTTGAATTGCTGGAAAATGAAGAGTTTCTAACTATATACATTCCCATATTAAAAAATGATTATAAACTGATTGAAACTTGTCATTATCAAAAGCCTCAAAAAAGGTATCATATGGATATTACGGTTTTTAATGGTATAGAGGATGAGCTTACCACAGAGGATATTTATGGATGGAAAGAGTATACGGATGGGGCTTTTCAGGTTTGTAACTTTGACGGGGGACATTTTTTTATCCACGATCACGCAAGAGAAATGCTTCAAATCATAGAGAAACAGGCAGAGTTGAAGCATTCAATGAAAGGAGCCATGGCATGGACAAAATAAAACAGATTGGAGTTTTGGGAGCAGGAGTCATGGGAACTGGAGTGGCACAGAAATATGCCCAATATGGATATGATATTGTCCTGATTGATGTGGAAGACAGCATTTTAAACAAATCAATCAGGACAATTAACCGCAATTTAAGAATCCACAATATGACCAGTAAGGAGAAAATTAACAGTGAAGAAATACTCAGTCGTATTAAAGTAAGTACAAGTTATGGTGATTTGAAGGGTGTGGATATAATAATTGAAAATATCCCGGAAGTATTAGAATTAAAAAAGAAACTCTATCAAGAGTTGGATTGTTATTGCAAAGAGGATTGTTATTTTCTTGTTAATACTTCCTGCATTTCCATTACGGAAATTGCTTCCTTTACAAAAAGGCCGGAAAAGGTAATAGGAGTTCATTTTATGAATCCAGTTCCCTTACAAAAATTTGCGGAAGTTATTAAGGGATATTATACAGGAGAATCGGTAATTGAGCTTGTAAAAGAGAATTTGAAAGCAATGGATATTGAGTGTACCGTGGTAAATGACAGTCCGGGCTTTGTATCCAATCGGTTGTCTCATTTGTTTATGAATGAAGCAGCGAATCTGGTAATGGAAGGGGTGGCCACGCCGGAACAGGTTGATCTTATTTTTACAAAAGGATTTCATCATGAAACAGGGCCTCTTCATACAGCGGATTTAATCGGATTAGACACTGTGATGAATTCTTTGGAAATTCTTTATAGCAGCTATCAGGATCCCAAATACCGCTGTTCCCCTCTGCTAAGGAAACTGGTTGCCGCAAAACTTCTTGGGATTAAAACAGGCAGAGGATTCTTTGAATACAATTAAAATAGTTACAAAAGGAAGGAAGAAATCAGATGGAAATCAGAAAAAAGATAGAAAAATTTTTACTCCGTTTTATTGGAAACAGAACGCTTCAGGGAGAGGATAATATTTTTGAATTGGGACTGGTCAATTCTCTCTTTGCAGTTCAGTTAGTATCTTTTGTAGAAAATGAATTTGATGTTATTGTGGAGAATGAGGATATGGACATCGAAAACTTTAAAAGTATCAATGCCATTGTATCTTTGGTGGAGTCCAAAATATAATAAATGGGAAAGCTTGAGGGATATGGTATGAGCAGCAAAACGATAAAATGTGTGGTCTGGGATTTGGATCAAACATTGTGGGATGGAATATTGACGGAAGATGGAGCCTTAAGCTTGCGCCCTAAAGTGAGGGAGATCGTAGAAGAACTGGACAGGAGGGGAATCCTCCAGTCCATATGCAGTAAAAATGATTATGAACCTGCAATGAAACAATTGAAAGAATTCCAATTGGAGAAGTACTTTGTCTATCCTCAGATCAATTGGGGACCAAAGTCTGAAAATATCAAAAAGATCAGAGAAGCATTAAATTTTGGCATAGATACTTTTGCATTTATTGACGATCAGATTTTTGAGCGTGAAGAGGTTGCCTATGCGATTCCGGAGGTATTGTGTATTGATGCCAACTCTCTGGATAGATTACTGGATCGTAAAGAAATGCTTCCCCAATATGTGACGGAAGATTCCAGAAACCGAAGGCTTTTGTATTTAAATGATATGGAACGGAACCAGATAGAAGAGTCTTTTCAAGGAACACCGGAAGAGTTTTTAAAAACTCTTGATTTAAAATTTACTGTTGCACCTGCAGATGAAAAAGATTTGCTGAGGGTTGAGGAACTGACGGTGAGAACTCATCAACTCAATTCCACAGGGACCCAGTATTCTTATGAAGATTTACTTAAATTGATTCATTCCGAAGATCATATTGTGCTTATAGCCCAGATGGATGACAAATATGGGCAATATGGAAAGATCGGTATATCTGTGATTGAAAAGCATGAAGATTACTGGGATATAAAGCTTCTGCTCATGTCCTGCAGAGTTATTTCAAAGGGGGTAGGTGCGGTGATGCTTAAATATATTATGAAATTGGCTTTAAAACATGGAGTACGTTTATATGCGGATTTTGTTCCTACGGACAGGAACCGGATCATGTACATCACCTATAAATTCGGAGGTTTTAAAGAAATAAAAAATGAAGGCGGTTATATCAGACTGGAAGCAGATTTGCTTCAGAAAGGGGAATATCCGGATTACCTCACTTTAATTGATGAATTTAAGAATGAATAAGAATTCCGTCAGTTTTTATTTTTATGAAAGGAGTGGGCTGCAGCGGAAAGCGTGCAGCCCTGGATGGATATGCAGAAAATAGCAGTGATTTTCCCTGGACAGGGCAGTCATTTTGTGGGAATGTACAAAAATCTCTATGACAATTATGACATAGTAAGACAGACCATTCAGGAGGCAGAACAGGTGAGCAGGATAAATTTGACGGAGTTGTGTTTCAAAGGACCTCTTCCTGTTCTTTCCAGAGCGGAAAATGCCCATTTGGCAATTCTTTCTTTCGGGGTGGCAGCTTTCCGGGTATTTGTCAGCGAAACGGGCATTGTTCCGGATTTTTGTGCAGGACACAGCCTTGGCGAGTATGCAGCCTTGGTATGTGCTGGAGTGCTTTCTTTTTCTGATGCTTTAAAGCTGGTTCGGATAAGGACTGACATAAGCAGGAAAGTTCAAAAATCAGTGGAGGGAGGGATGACAATTATTGATGGGATTGCCTCACCCGTTGTAGAAGAAGTATGTAAAAAACAGCAAAGCAGCGGAAAGAAGGTGTATCTTTCCTGCTATAATTCCGAAACCCAGACCGCCATATCAGGGACTGCAAAAGACTTGGAAGAAACAGAAAATCTCATACGCAGAGAGAATGGAACCATAACACCGCTTTTTAACAGCGCGCCTTTTCACTGCCCCCTAATGGAAGCGGGTTCGGAAGCATTGAAAGAAGCAATATCAGAAATCCAGTTTTATGAACCCAGGTATCCGGTTCTTTCTAATTATACCGGAATTCCTTATTCAGGCACTCATACTAATGTGAGAAATTTGGTCAGCCATCTCACAAATACGGTAAAATGGAATCACATCATGAATTACTTGGAAGATAAACAAGTTGACATCATTGTGGACTTGAGTGCAAGAAATATATTTGACAACATCCTGCAGGACAGAAAGGGTTTTACAGCTACCTGTTTTGGTATAAAAGGAGAAAGGGATCATTTATTTGAAATTCTGGAGAAGGATTTCGGGAAAGAGAAAACGGATTTTGTTACAAAAAGCATTCTTGCGGCTGTATCCACTCCCAATCAGAATTCCGAAGTCAATCTCGCCGTATATGAGAAACTTGTAGGGGAGAATTATGAGACTCTGTTCAGTATAAAACGGGGTTTAGCTCAGGGCCGCCTGAAAGATACCAAAGAATTGAAGACTACTGTTTTTCATGCATTAAAAAAAATTCTGGAATATAAAGTGGTGGATGAAACAGAGCTCTTATGGTGGATGAGTAAGGTTGCAGATGAAACGGCTACTACTTACGAGAATTTATTTTAGACAGATAAGGAGAAAGTATGGACTTTCATTTAACAAAAGAACAAAAACAGTTAAGAAAAGAAGTAATTGAATTTGCAAGAAATAATTTAAATGATAGCGAGAGTATGGAGACTTTTTCCAGGGAAATGTGGAACAAGATTTCTGAATTCGGAATATTGGGAGTTACGGTATCGGAAAAATATAATGGACTCAATGAAAGTTATTTAACAGCCGCTATTATGCTGGAAGCTCTCGGTTATGGCTGTGAGAACAACGGATTTACTTTTGTGGTAAATAATCATATATGGGTTGCTCAGAATTTAATCTATCTATATGGTACTGAAGAATTAAAAGAAAAGTACCTATATGACATGACTGCTGGTAAAAGGATAGGAGCCATAGCTATTACGGAGGCAGAGTCAGGTTCTGATGCCCTTAGTATGACAATGAAAGCGGTAGAAAGTGAAAATGATTACATATTGAACGGAAGTAAGATGTTTATTTCCAACGGCCCCATAGCAGATTTGTTTGTAGTATTTGCGGTTACGCAGCGAGAACCTTCTAAGAAGATAACAGCCTTTATTGTAGATCGGACTGCGGAAGGCTTAAAAATAGGACCGGATATTGAAAAGATGGGGCTAGGTGCTTGCCCTACCTCCGAAGTCATCTTTACCAACTGCCGAGTTCCGAAAGAGAATATTTTAGGGCGTCTGAATCAGGGATCTCTTATTATGACTTCTGCCCTTGAATGGGAAAGAATTTACGAATTTGCCCCTCATGTGGGTGCTATGCAAAGAATTATGGAAAAATGCTTAGAACATGCAAATACCAGAAAACAATTTGGAAAATCAATCGGGGATTACCAGGCTGTTTCTCATAAGATTGCGGATATGCAGATGTATATTGAAATATCAAGATTACTGTTATATAAAATTGCCTGGTTAAAAGACTGTAACAGAATGGCGTTTAAAGAGACTTCTATTTTTAAAATTTATGTGAGTGAGAGCTATGTAAAACTTTGCCGGGATGCCCTGCAAATATTCGGAGCCTATGGATATTCAAAAGAGTATGACATTGAAAGGGAATTAAGGGATGCCCTTGCCTGTACCATTTATTCAGGTACCAATGAAATGCAAAGGAATACCATTTACAATATTATATCTAATGAAATATAGGAACATAGAAGGAGGCCTGGAAAGAGAAAGGAGAAAAATTGTTGAACATCGTCGTTTGTATTAAATTCGTACGCACGGATTTAGTTAATGAAAATCAAGAAACAGAAGATCGCTTTGTACTCAATCCATATGATTTGTTTACATTGGAATGCGCTGTTTCGTGGAAGAATCAAATGGATTGTAATGTCATTTGCCTTACGATGGGACCAAAAGGAATTCAACCATATTTGCAGAGATTATACGGAATGGGAGCCGATCGGGTAATTTGCCTCAGCGATTCTGTATTTGCAGGGTCCGATACAGTGGCAACCTCCTATATCTTAAGCAGTTTTATAAGAGAATGTCTGAATTATGATTTAATTCTGTGTGGGGAAATGGCAGTGGATGGAGAAACCGGACAGGTACCTGCAGGCCTGGCCGCTCGTTTGAACGTCAGGTATGTATCCGGTGTGAAAGCAGTTCGGGAGTTTCGGAAGGATTCCATTGTTCTGGAAGCAGGCAACAGCGAATTTGATACCGAGCTGTTGGTAGCAATACCAGCGGTCCTGTCTGTAAATGAATTTACGATGAAAGCAAAGAGCATTGGCCTTATGGCTTTAAAAAAGGCACAGCAAAAAGAAATTGAGATCATTACTTCCGGAGATTTTAACGTGGATGTGTCAAAATGCGGCCTTAGGGGATCAAAAACAAAGGTTCTTGAAGTTGAAGCCAATTTTATAAAAAAAGACAGCCAGAGATTGTACGGAGAAGGGAAAAGAGAAGCAGAATTGATTAAAAAGCTTGTGATGAAGAATCATGGAGAGATGTGTGCCAATGAATAAAAATATCTGGGTTTTATGTGAGCATACAAAAGCGGCGGCTCCTCACACCTTACAGTTGCTTCACAAGGCAAATGAACTGGCCGGGCAAATTGGAGCGAAGGTCAGTGTTGTGTATGTAGGACCTTTATCAAAAAAAGAATTGGAGGAGCTCGTTCTTTACGGTGCAGAAAATGTGATTTATTGCCAATGCAAGGTGCAGGATGAATTTGTCTATACCAAAGCCCTTGCTTCTATGGTCAAGGAAAAGGAACCTGGCCTTATCATGTTTCCTGCAAGTAGTTTGGGAAAGACCTTAGCGGCTTCTTTGTCCAGCGAATTTGAAGCAGGTTTAACTGCGGACTGTATTGAAATAGATTGTGAAGAGGATGGCTTTGTTTTTTTAAGGGCTGCATTGAACCATACCGTAATTGCAAAAATCAAAGGAATTCATTCAAAATTGCAGATGTGTACAGTAAGACAGAATGTATTTACTGCAGCAACAGTGGGTACAGCCGGGAAGCTGCATATGGAAGAGTTTATTTATGAATCTTCTGAAAATCCGCTTTCTTTAGTTGGACTTATAAACCAAAAGGAGAAAGGGAAAAGTACTCATCACATAGGTTTGTCCAAAGTTGTATTTACTGTGGGACGAGGTATTGGAAACAAAGAGAATTTTGATAAATTGTTAAAAATTGCTCAAAGGTTGAATGCAGAGGTGCTGGGAACCAGAGCCGCCGTAGAAGAGGGATACATGGAAAAATACAGGCAGGTAGGTCAATCAGGAATTAATATATGCCCAGATCTTTATATAGGATTTGGCATATCAGGTGCAAGTCAGCATATGGTTGGAATAAAAAATGCAAAAGTGATTATTGCAGTCAATTCTGATGAATTTGCTCCAATTTTTGACTATGCTGATTATGCTATTGTGGATGATGTTTCTTCTGTTTTGGAGGAGTTGGAAATGATATGTTGATCATAGTGGCTGATTCTTTTGTAGAAGGCACCTACTCCAAACTTAGTATTGCACTAAAACCGGTATCTGAAAATACATTTCATCACAATGAATGAGCTCTCTTTATTAGAAATGTAATTGATATCTATGATTCAAAGCGGGTTTGTTTTGATGAACAAGGTTTTTATATTATAGTTTCCATAAACAGAACGAATTTGGACATTTGAGCTTCGATATTTCTGGAAAGGTATTTGCCAAAGATAATTCTGGAAGATTCCCTTAGAATCATATTACCAACATACTCTTGGCGGGTATACTTATCTTTGTATGCCGATATGATAAGAGAACCTGGTGGAAATGATGTTATGTTCTGCTAACAGAAAGGATATAGTTATTATTAAAATCAGTCTCCTAAATAAATCTTGGATCCTATCTAAATGGCTTCCAACGAAATATAAATAGGTATAAGTAAGAGTGGAAACATGATAACTGATCTGTTACAGTCAAGACCACCGGCTTAGCCGGTGGCTTGCACCACCCCTATAAAGGAATATTACTTGCTTGTGCCCGGAAGGCCTGCCAACTGCACCACATCCTCAGCTTCCCTTAAAAGGGCTTACTCAGTGCTTCCTTCTTCCGGCGCAGCCCTAAAAGGAGCTTACTGGTATGCTTGACTACCTACTGACTCTTAAGAGTCCTACTTTTTGTTCCTCTTCACCGGCTCACCCGTAAACGGGTCGATATACTCTACTAACGACATCTGGTCGTATTCTAAGTCCTCTTTTATCTGCATATCCCATTATTTCTGATACCGAATACTTCGGCGGAATCCGTACCAACATATACACATGATCCGGCATACACTGGGCCTCTATTATCTCGATTCCTTTTCTTCTACGTAAGGTTCCAAGTATTTGACCTACATCTATTCTAGCACAGGAGTTTCTTTTATCTAAAGAACTTTCCTCCCCCTGCACAGCAGGGGGGTATTTTTACTATCACACAATCAAATCCTTCGGAAGCTTTCAATTATTTAAATAATCAGCCATTGGCCGCTAACCTTTGCGAATATCGAAAGGCTGGCGGTTTTTTTTACAGTATGGTTATCATCTACAGGTATTCATCTACCATGCCGGAAACAAACCAAAATGCCCAAAGAAAAAATGGAGCTACCGTCGGAAATTTAGGCGGTTATCATATAACTACATATATGACCACGCTTTAATGACTCGTAACTGTTAGGTTATGCTCGTCACTGCGGGACCTCCACATGTAGGACATAGTCTGTGCCCGGCGTTCCAGCTCGTGCAGCACCTGCAGAGGAGTCTTATCAGCAATCACGAATGACCGTGTGAGAAATTTATCCTTCGGCTATAACAGTAACGTCCCTGCGCCGTCAGGCGCTTGTAGATCAGGACAATGCCAGCCGGTTCCTTAAAGCGGTCATATCTGCGTCTACACCGGAGATGCCAGCTAACATGGCTGCCCGTTCAGTATCCGTAGGACCTCCACCAGCATCCCAGGGGCCTTTGCATTTCTAATTTTACCCGGATGTTGTCTATTATAAGTTCAACAGTATGTAATTATCAAGGTGCGGCACATCTTCCAGTATATCTATGTACGGAGAAGCAACTTCCAGACAAGGATCCGGACATATGCCAACCCGAACCAAATCTTGTCGGGACGTGAGGTTCAGCTCATACGTATTATCATATGGTGCAGTTGTTTCCGGGATGGCACAAGCTTTCTTACTGAGCCTGGTCACGGCATTGGATAATGAGTTGGAGCCATTCCTCCTGGGAACGACGTGGATTGTATTTAGCCATGGTAGTTCTCTGAAATAAAAGTATAGTAATGCAGGTACCTTGCTTTCATGAGCCCAATTTTGCGCAATGGCAAAATTGATAATTGTACACAATGGTTGTGGATATGAGCATAGCCCAATGGTATAATTTGCACATAACAAATTGCTTTGACAATTACCGGTAAAAGATAAGCATAGAAGGAGGTTACATTTGAAAAAGGATATGTTATTTCGGGAACTGGTTCAGCTGGACTGGGAAGCGGCGGATCAGACCGAAGTCTTTGAACGGATGGCAGACATTCTGTTTAGAAACGGGTTTGTAAAAGACACTTATCTGGAGTCACTAAAGGCAAGGGAGGAAAGTTATCCCACAGCACTTCCCATTAAGCCTTACCCGGTCGCTATCCCTCATACGGATACCAGCCATATCCTCCGGCCGTTTATCGCTCCTATCCGGCTGAAGAAGGCTGTCGAGTGGAGGGAAATGGCCAATAACGATGAGATCCATCAGGTCCGGTTCATTTTTATGCTGGGATTTTTAAAATCAGAGGAGCACATTGATTTACTTCAGATATTGGTGGAGAACTTTCAGGACGAGGAATTGATGGAGCGTCTGAATCATGCCGGGACAGCGGATGAGTATTTTGAAGCGGTCAGCGGCATCAAGGGTATGGAATCATAAACAGTCGTAAGAAAATCGGAGGAGGTTTTGACTATGGGAATCAGAGTTATTGTGGCCTGCGGAAGCGGTGTGGCTACTTCACAGACAGTGGCAAGCAAGGTAAACAGAATGTTAAAGGAAAAGAAGGTGGATGCTTTGGTGGAAGCGGTGGATTTAAAGTCCGTTGACCGCTATATGGACGGCAGCGCCGCCTATATCACCATTGTAAAAAATGCCAAGGAATATCCTATCCCAGTGATCAATGGGATCGCATTTCTGACAGGTATTGGGAAAGACCAGGAATTTGATAAACTGCTGAAGGCAATCGAAAACTACAAAAAGAAAAGTCTATAAAATAAGGAGGTAAATGAGAATGCAGATGTTAGCGAATACGGTTAATTTCTTTCTGGGGCTTGGGGCGGCTGTGTTTGTGCCGGTTATCATTATTATCGCCGGTTTGATTGTTAAGATGAAAGTAAAAGACGCTGTTTCATCAGGCATTACCCTTGGTGTGGCTTTTTCCGGAATGAGCATGCTGATCAACTATATGACCGGAGTGATCACACCTGCGGCAACCGCCATGTTAAAGTTTTCAGGCATTGATCTTCCCATTACCGATGGGGGCTGGACCACCATGTCGACCATATCCTGGTCCTGGCCTTATGCTTTTTTAATGTTCCCCCTGGTGATTGTGATCAATATTATCATGCTGGCAATGAAAAAGACGGATACCTTTAATGCAGATTTATGGAATGTATGGGGGAAAATCTTTACGGCAGTTGCAGTATATTACATAACCCGCAATGTCATGGCAGCATTTGCGGTTGCGGCGGTTCAGGTGGTGTTTGAATTGAAATCCGCTGATTTCCATCAGCACCGCATTGAAAAGCTTTCCGGCATTCCGGGAGTTACCTGTACCCATAAAATGGTTTTTCTTGCGGCGCCTATGTATATTGTGGACTGTATACTGCGAAAGATCCCGGGCTTGAATAAATCCTTTAATGCAGAGGACTTAAAAGAGAAGCTGGGTATTTTTGCGGAAAATCACATTTTAGGCTTTCTTTTGGGAATCGTTTTCGGATTTTTGGCAAGATATGACCTGGCAGGAATACTGACCCTTGGAATACAATGTGCCACCGCTTTGACCCTGTTCCCGGTAATTTCCAAATATTTCATGCAGGCCCTGGAGCCTATTTCCAATGCTGTTTCAGAATTCATGCAGGGTAAATTTGCGGACAGAGAAATGTATGTCGGACTGGACTGGCCGTTCCTTGGAGGTGCAAATGAAATATGGCTGGCCGTTATCTGGACAGTGCCTGTGACGCTGATCATGTCCTTTATCCTTCCCGGAAATAAGATCCTGCCCTTTGCCGGCATTATTAATATTGCAATTGCAGTGCCTGCGTACCTTGTGTGCAGGGGAAACATCCTGCGGATGCTGATCCAATGTACCATTTTTACGCCTGTATTCTTGTGGGTCGGAACTGCATTCGCTCCCTTTATGACAGAACTGGCCAACACCACAAAGGCTGTGGAGCTTGCTTCCGGACAGATGATTTCCAACTCAAGCATTGACGGCCCTATATTTACTTATGCATTTTCACACGCAGTAAAGGCGCTGCAGGGAGAGTTTCTTCCTCTGATCATTCTGGTTCTGTGGATCGTATGCTTTGTTCTTTATTCAAAAAGCCTGATTCAGGAAAAAAAGGAAGATATATCTGCCTGATTCCTTAGGAGGCAAATCATGAAAATCGGCCAACGAAATTGCTTGATTTTGAAAGAAATTGTTAATCATAGTGCGTCTGTCACCGGAAAGGATCTGGAGGCAAAGCTGAATCTGTCCAGAAAACAACTGGAGTATGGAATTGCTAGAATTAATGAATATCTGGAGGAACAGCAGCTGCCGATTCTGGAACGGGTAAACAACGGGAGGATCCTCATCCCAAATGAAGTGATTGAGCAGCTGGATTTCAACCGGCTGGAACAGGAAAATCAGGATGTCTGGCTGTCCAAGGAAGAGCGGGAGGACATTATTCAGCTGATGCTGCTGACAAAGCAGCAGGAACTGTCGCTGCAGCATTTTATTGCCGAATTAAAGGCCAGTAAAAATACGGTGCTGGCGGATTTAAAGCGATTAAAAGATGAAATGCCTGATTCCAGCCTCCAGCTTACCTACAGCAGGGAAAAGGGGTATAGGCTGGAAGGCAGTGAATATGACTTAAGGCAGCGGCTGTTCCTTATACTGCGAAATATTTTGTCCGGAAGAGGGCGGCAAGCCATGGTTTTCCGGATCGGAAAAATCACCGCAAAGCAGGTAGAGCAAATGAGGAATATGACGGAAACCATCGAAGGGGAATTAAAAACCCGCTTTACCGATGAAATGTTCGAGGTGAACCGGTGCTTTTTTATCCTGGTTCTCAGGCGGATCCGGGACGGCCTGGTTTTAGACACGGTTCCGGAAACCTTCCGTCATATGGCAGGCACAAAGGAATATATGGTGATCAAATCCTGCCTGTCTGCCGAGGGAGTGAACAGCATTTATGAGACCATGTATTTTACCGCCCATATCCAGAGCATGAGGATTAACTCCCATTTAGAGGCTGTTGCAGGGCAGGAAGAGGTTTACCATGCTGTTGAGGAGACGATCAGCAATTTTGAGCGGATCGCCTGTATTTGCTTTGAAAATAAAGATGATACCTTCCATCTGCTGATGAACCACAGCCTGCCTGCCCTGTACCGTATCAGATATAATTTTCACATAGGTCCTGATATTTCGGAATATGTACTTCCTGCCTACCAGGAAGTGCATGACATGGTGAAAAAATCTGTGGCACCACTGGAAAAACTGATCGGAATGTCTTTTCCGGAAAGCGAGCTGGTTTATATCACCCTGATTTTTATTGCCCAGACCAGCAGAGAGGATGAAGAAGAGAAAACTGACAGACGCCCCCGTGCGGTGGTGGTGTGCCAGAACGGTGTTACCGTATCCCATTTTCTCCTGACCTCCTTAAAGCGGACCTTTCCGGAAATCGACTTTTTAAACTATATGTCGGCGCGTCAATTTGATCACTATGGGGAAGAATTTGACCTGGTGTTTACAACGGCACCCTTAATAACGTCAAAGAAGCAATTTGTGATCGAACCGCTGATGGACAAAGAAAGAAGAAAAAAACTTCGTAAAAATGTGTTTGAGAGTCTGAAAAATTCAGGAGAAATCTTTCCCCAGGTGGAAACCATACTTCAAATCATCAAGAAACACACAAATGAAAGCGTATTTCAGAAGCTCCGTATGGAAATTGACTCGTATATGGTACAGTCCGATCAGGGAGCAGGAGGAAAGATAGAAAAACAGAAACCGGAACTAAAGGAACTGCTGACAAACTCCAATATCCGGATCATTAAGGAAAGCATGGGCTGGAAAGAAGCCATAGAATTTGCAGCAGTGCCCCTGCTGTACAAAAATATTATCAAATACCAGTACGTTGAAACGATCATTTCCAATATCATTAAATACCGGCAGATTATGCTGATTGCAGAGCATGTTATGATCGCCCACGCGGGGATCGATGCAGGGGTATATGATGTGGGCTTCTCCATGCTTCTCCTGCCTCAGACCATTATGGTAAATGATTATATGGAGGTAAAGGTGATTTTTGTACTGGTAACTCCGGATTATGAGAGCCATTTGGCAGCGTTAAACCAGCTGATCAATATTTTAGAGGATGAAAAGAAGCTGACAGCGATGAAAGAAGCTAAAACAGCAGATGAGATTCTGGAATTGCTGTAGCAGGCCATTATAAAGCCATTTCATTAAATCGGCAAAAACGAAGCAGAAAAGAGGAAAAAAGAATGCTTGAAACATTAAAAAAGGATGTGTGTGAAATAGCAAAACGTGCGCAGAGAGATGGGTTATGCAAGCATAAATCCGGAAACTTCAGCGCACGGGATTTGGAGACTGGTTATGTGGTAATCACCCCCACCAGTGTGGACAGGGAATTACTGACTCCCAGGGATATGGTTGTCATGGACTTAGATGCCAATGTCATAGAAAATCTGTCCGGCTTAAGACCTACCAGCGAGACCCTGATGCATCTGATGATCTACCGCCAGAGGCCGAAAGCAGCGGCAGTTGCTCATACACACTCTGCCTATGCCACTGCATTTGCCTTGTTAAATAAGCCTCTTCCGGCGGTTGTATATGAAGTGGCTAATTTAGGACTGACAAAGGCCCGTGTTCCTGTGGCCCCTTATGGACGGCCCGGAACCACAGGGCTGGCGGAGAGCGTCATGGAAAGCTGTTTGGAAGCGGACTGCTTTTTGCTGGAAAAGCATGGTGCTGTTGCAGTGGATGAGCGTGATATTTACGAAGCATTTTTAAAGGCAGCTTATATAGAAGAGCTGGCAGAATTATATTATCTTGCATTGACGGCAAGCGGCGGAAAAGAGCCGGAGGGCTTTATGCCGGAGGAGCTGCAAAGATGGGAATATCCCAAAGAAATTTCATTCCCCAATGCAAAATAAGGAGGGTTCATCTTTGAAACTATATCTGATCCGGCATGGGCGGCAATGCGACAAACGGTGTAATGTGGATGTTTCCCTTTCGGAAGAAGGGATTCATCAGGCCAGGCTTACCGGAATGCGAATGAAGGGCTGGGGGATCGAAATGGTCTATTCCAGTGACATGCTTCGGGCAAAGGAAACCGCATACCATGCAAATCAATACTGGAATGTTCCCCATGAAATTATCCCGGAATTCCGGGAGCTGTGCTTTGGTCAAATGGAAGGCCTGTCCGACGAAGAGATCCAGGAAACGTTTAAAGATTTTAAGGCAAGGCAGGATGAGATGAAGGTGGATATCCCCTATCCGGGTGGTGAATCAGCAACAGAGCTGGTTCATCGGGCAATGCCCCGGCTTATGGAGGTAGTAGAACATCATAAGGGAAGTATTGCCATTGCAACCCATGGAATATGGATCCGCGCAGTTCTCTGCCACGTTCTCGGCATGGATATGGCAAGATGGAGGGCTCTTGGGGTCACCTTTGAGAATGGAAGCATTACGGAACTTCATTACCAGAAGAGTAAAAATATGTTCACCTTGGAACGGTTTAATGATTATGCGCACCTGGAGCCATATCCTGAGCTGCTTCGCGATGCATGGGGAGTAGAGGAAAATTAGCTGGATTTCTGTC
The DNA here is from genome assembly GCA_031270005.1 of Hungatella sp. Taxonomy (GTDB): domain Bacteria; phylum Bacillota; class Clostridia; order Lachnospirales; family Lachnospiraceae; genus Lacrimispora. The sequence continues at coordinate 89,151 of JAISYJ010000139.1, forward strand.
TCAACAATAGAAGGAGAGGAATTGTATGAAAAAGATGATTAACAGTGCGGATACATTTGTCCAGGATACCATGGAAGGTATTATCTGCGCATATGGTGATAAGTTAAAGCTGTTACATAACGATTTTCAGGTGCTGGTATCCAATTATTCCGCCAGCAAAGGAAAGGTGGGAGTGGTAACGGCCGGAGGAAGCGGCCATCTTCCGGTATTTTTAGGATATGTGGGAAAGGGATTGCTGGACGGCTGTGCGGTAGGGGAAGTATTCGCCTCCCCGGCGGCGGCTAAAATGGCCGATATGATCCGCGCCTGTGACAGGGGCAGCGGAGTGCTGTGCTTATATGGAAATTATAACGGCGACCGTTTTAATTTCACCATGGCCTGTGAGGAAGTGGAGTTTGATGATATTCAGACAAAAGCGGTGCTTGTAAAGGATGATGTTGCCAGCTCTCCCGCAGAAAATGCGGAGAAACGCAGGGGTGTTGCAGGCATGGTATATGCCTTTAAAATTGCGGGAGCCGCCGCGGATAAAATGATGAACCTTGAGGAAGTGGCAGCTGTAACTGCCAAAGCCCTGGACAACATCCGTTCCATGGGCGTTGCCTTATCTCCCTGCATCGTTCCAAAGGCAGGAAAGCCCACCTTTACCATAGCAGAGGATGAGATCGAGATCGGAATGGGAATCCATGGAGAAGCAGGCATTGAGGTAAGAAAAATGATGACTGCTGACGAGATTGCTGAAACCCTGGTAAATGTGATAATAAAGGATATGCCTTTAAAAGACGGGGAAGAAGTATCTGTCATGATCAACGGACTTGGGGGGACACCCTTAGAGGAGCAGTTCATTGTTTATAAAAAAGTATATCAGATGCTCACCCATTTAGGAGTCAGGATCATAATGCCCCACATTGGAGAATATGCCACCTCTATGGAAATGGCCGGCCTTTCTGTAACGATTTTCAAGCTGGATCAGGAGTTAAAGGAATTGCTGCTGGCTCCGGCAGAATCTCCATTCTATACCAATTCAAATAAATAGGGGGACCATAGTATGGATCGAAAATCAATAAAGGGAATCATTGAGGCGATCAGCGGGGAAATGCTTGCAAACCGGGATTATTTGGTGGAACTGGACCAGGTAAACGGAGACGGGGATTTAGGGATTTCCATGGATGACGGCTACCGGGCAGTGGCAGAGTATTTAAAAACAGCTGAGGAAAAGGATCTTGGAAGGCTGATGATGGCATGCGGCAAGGTATTCAATGCCTCCGCCCCGTCTTCTCTGGGAACGATCACTTCCTTTGGCTTTATGGGAATGGCTAAGGCGCTGAGGGGAAAAGAAGAGGTGAGCTTTGAAGAAGCAGCAGGAGCGATGCTTATTGGAGTTGAAAACATCATGGAAAAGGCGGAATCAAAGGTGGGAGAAAAGACCATTCTGGATTCTCTGTATCCGGGAGTCCTTGCCCTGGTAAAGTATGCTTCTGATCCGAAAGCAGCAGTAATGGAGGCAGTAAAAGCAGCAGCAGAAGGCTCAGAAGCAACAAAGCAGATGAGGGCAGTTCATGGACGCGCCGCATATTCGGCAGAGCGGAGCATCGGCATATTAGACGGCGGTTCTGTGGTGGGAAAGTTGATTTTTAAGGGGATTGCTGATTATTATGAGGCAAAGTAGTAAAAATTTATCTTGTAAAAAAACTTAGGGATAATTTTAAGCCAAAGAAGAACCTGATCCTTTGACTAATGATCCGGTTCATAAGGCAGCAGCCAGTTTTGTAAGCAAGAGCAGATACCTAATAAGGTAGTTATCTGTTCTTGCTTTATTTATGGCAGCTTCAGGCTAACATAATGACATTAGAGTGCAGTTCCCTTTTTCGGTACAAACAGGAGGGAGGTATCCACACCCTCCAATTCAAGTAATTTTGTTTTTACTCCGATGCCCCCGGCGTATCCGGTCAAGCTGCCGTTTGATCCCACGACCCGGTGGCAGGGGATTATTATAGAAATAGGATTATGCCCGACAGCCCCGCCTACCGCTTGACTGGACATACTCATCCTGTTCATCTTTACAGCCATTTTCTTTGCTATGTCTCCATAAGTAATAACTTCACCATATGGGATTTCACATAATATATTCCACACGCCCTGGCGAAATTCTCCGCCAATGGGACCTAGTGGCAATTCGGAAATCTCTGGCTTTTCTCCGGAAAAGTACTTATCCAGCCATTTCTTTGCAGCATCAAACACCGGCATGTCATTTCTTTTCGTCATTTCTCCGGGTATCGTATTGCCATGATATTTTTGCCCTTCAATCCATAGGCCAAGAAGGTTGTCGTAGTCACATGCCAGAGTCATCAGTCCTACAGGCGATTGGTAAAATGTAGAATAATACATAATATCCCTCCTAATCCCCACGTCTTTTCGACGCCGCAGTAAACGAAAAGTAGTGGGTTAGCTTATTTATTGTATTGTTGTATAATAGAAGCTGCGGCAACAGCTCGTTATAATTTAGGGATTC
>JAISYJ010000001.1:0-59450 GCA_031270005.1 Hungatella sp.
GATTTTATGATGGAACGCCGTGTGCTGGGAAACTAGCACGCACGGTGTGGGACGGGGGAAAAACTGGAGATGTATTAATCATCGTATTAATATGTCAAAAGTTTACCTATCGTCATAACCAGGTGTGTATACGGACGAAATCTATACCATCTACGGGTATTGATTTTTGCCGGGAAAGGAAATGCCTTGCAGGTATCCTTTTACACCCGATAAAGCGGGGTGGGCCCTGCCCGGAAAGCGTGGGCAATAAGAGGAAATGGCTGGGAGCGGAAAATTGGAAGAGAAAAAGGGAAAGTTATTTTTATGCGCAACGCCTATAGGGAATCTTGATGATATTACCCTGAGGGTTTTAAATACGTTAAAGGAAGTGGATTTGATCGCGGCGGAGGATACCCGCCACAGCATCAAGCTTTTAAACCATTTTGATATTAAGACACCTATGACCAGCTATCATGAGTACAATAAGGTGGAAAAGGCCAGGTACTTAGTGGAGCAGATGAAACAGGGGGTTCAGATTGCCTTAATTACGGATGCGGGGACACCGGGCATCTCAGATCCTGGCGAGGAGCTGGTAAAGCAGTGTTATGAGGCAGGGATCGAGCTGACTTCTCTTCCCGGACCGGCGGCCTGTATTACGGCCCTCACCCTTTCCGGGCTGGGTACCAGGCGTTTTAGCTTTGAAGCGTTTTTGCCGACTGATAAGAAGGAGAAACAGTGGATTTTAGAGGAGCTGAAAGAAGAGACCAGAACCATGATTATTTACGAAGCGCCTCACCGGCTTGTCAGGACATTAAAAGAGCTTTATGAGGCGTTGGGAGACCGGAGGATCACCATTTGCAGAGAGCTTACGAAAAGGTATGAAACAGCGTTTCGGACAACCTTTCCGGATGCTTTAAAGACCTATGAAGAGGAAGAGCCAAAGGGAGAGTGCGTCATCGTCATAGAAGGAAAGAGCATCAGGGAGAAGATAGAGGAGCGATCCATGGCTTCCCGGGAGATGTCCATGGAGGAACACATGGAACTTTATGTAAACCAGGGGATAGACCGGAAGGAAGCCATGCGCATGGTGGCAAAGGACAGGGGGATCAGTAAGAGAGAGGTTTATCAGTACTTGCTGAAACATGAATTGTAAAATTTCTCTTGACAAGCTGCGTATCATTTTATAGAATTACTTTGATATTCAAAATATTTGACATATAAAACAATCCAACGCGGCATGTACCCCGCAGGCTCCGAGAAACACGGACAGCCAAGAGGAAAGCAGAGGGCGGGGGCATGGATGGGGGAATTTATGACGACAAGAATAATAGGAACAGGTTCTGCTGTCCCGGAGCAGGTGGTAACCAATGAGGATCTGGCAAGGTTCGTGGATACCAGTGATGAGTGGATAAGGACCAGGACCGGAATAAAGGAAAGGCGGATCGCATCGGCAGAGTCAGGAACCTCTGATCTGGCCATACAGGCTGCAAAAGATGCCCTTACGAATGCCGGTGTTTCTGCGAAGGAGTTAGATATCATCATCTTAGCTACTTCTTCTGCGGATTGCTGTTTCCCCAGCGGCGCCTGTGAGGTACAGGCGGCAATCGGAGCAGATGGGGCCGTTGCCTTTGATATAAGTGCGGCATGTTCCGGATTTGTCTATGCCTTAAATACGGTTCACGGCTTTTTTAAGGCAGGGATCTACCGGACCGGGCTTGTGATTGGGGCGGATACCTTAAGCAAGCTCATTGACTGGAATGACAGAAGCACCTGTGTCCTGTTCGGCGACGGAGCCGGAGCGGCTGTGGTGCGGGCGGAAGAGAAGGGGATCCTTCACATGACCATGGGAGCAGACGGCACCAGGGGAAAGGCACTGGAATGCGGAGGGCGGACCACAGGAAACTTTCTCACAGGAAAGAAGCCGGAGCTTGGATATATGACCATGGACGGACAGGAAGTGTTCAAATTTGCAGTAAAGGCGGTACCCGAGGCCATTAAAAAGGTAATGGAAGAAAGCGGAACCGACATGGAAGAAATTAAATATTTTATTCTGCATCAGGCAAATTACCGGATTTTCGAATCCATCGCAAAGCGGTTGAAGATACCCATGGAAAAATTCCCCACCAATCTGGATCGGTTTGGGAATACATCGGGAGCAACCATACCAATACTTTTGGATGAGATGAACCGGGAAGGAAAATTACAGCGGGGAGATAAGCTTGTATTTGCTGGCTTTGGAGCAGGATTGACCTGGGGAGCCACTCTTTTGGAGTGGTAATGATTTTGGCTAATACTTTGAAATTCAAAGTAATAGTATAAAAAATAAAGATGACAATAAAAGGAGATTAAATCATGTTAGAGAAAATGCAGGAAATTATCGCAGAGCAGTTAAACGTTGAGGCAGGTAAAATTACCGCTGAAGCTTCCTTCAAAGAGGATTTAGGAGCAGATTCCCTGGATTTGTTTGAGCTTGTAATGGCTCTTGAGGATGAGTATTCTGTTGAAATTCCGTCTGAGGATTTGGAGAAACTGACTACAGTTCAGCAGGTTATGGACTATTTAAAAGCAAAGGGCGTGGAAGCGTAATGAAAACCAGAATTACCGAACTTTTGGGAGTGGAACAACCGATTATCCAGGGTGGTATGGCCTGGGTAGCTGAGCATCACCTGGCGGCAGCCGTATCGGAAGCCGGAGGCTTAGGTCTCATCGGTGGTGCAAATGCTCCCGGCGAGGTGGTACGGGCGGAGATCCGCAAGGCAAAGGAGCTGACAGGAAAAACCATCGGCGTCAATGTCATGCTGTTAAGCCCTCATGCAGAGGATGTGGCAAAGGTAGTGGTGGAGGAAGGCATCAAGGTGGTGACCACCGGAGCCGGAAACCCGGAAAGATATATGGATATGTGGAAGGCAGCAGGCATCAAGGTGATCCCGGTGGTGGCTTCCGTGGCGCTGGCAAAGAGAATGGAGAAGTACGGCGCTGACGCAGTGGTTGCGGAAGGCAGTGAATCAGGCGGCCATATCGGCGAACAGACGACCATGACTTTAGTTCCCCAGGTGGTGGATGCAGTATCCATACCAGTGATCGCAGCCGGCGGCATTGGAGACGGACGGGGAATCGCTGCAGCATTTATGCTGGGAGCGGAGGCTGTCCAGATCGGAACCAGGTTTGTGGTTGCAAAGGAATCCATTGTTCATGCCAACTACAAGCAGCGGATTATTAAGGCAAAGGACATTGATTCCGCAGTAACCGGACGCAGCCATGGCCATCCTGTCAGGTCTTTGAGAAACCAGATGACCAGGGAGTATGCGAGGCTGGAGCAGGAAGGCAAGTCCTTTGAGGAATTGGAATATATGACCCTTGGAACCTTAAGAAATGCGGTTCAGGAGGGGGATATCACAAACGGCACGGTTATGGCCGGACAGATCGCCGGTATGATTACCAGGGAACAGACCTGTAAGGAAATGATTGAAGAGATGATGGAACAGGCAGAGAGATTGCTTGGCCGTTAAAGAGGAGTTTATTATTATGAGCAAGATTGCATTTATTTTCCCAGGCCAGGGTGCGCAGTACTGTGGTATGGGCCAGGATTTTTATGAGCAGACAAGGATTGGAAAAGAAACATATGATATGGCTTCCAGCCTGCTTGGTTTTGACTTACCAAAACTTTGCTTTGAAAAGAATGACCGGCTGGATATTACGGAATATACTCAGGCGGCCATGGTGACCACCGGCATTGCCATGATGCGGGTACTGGAAGCAGAAAAGGGTATAAGGCCGCAGGTGTCTGCCGGCCTGAGCCTGGGAGAATACTGTGCGCTTGCGGCAGCAGGAGTCATGAGTGATGCTGATGCCATCCGGACAGTCCGGCAGAGGGGAATCCTCATGCAGGAAGCTGTTCCTCAGGGAATCGGAGCCATGGCGGCTATTCTGGCACTGGATGCCTTAAAGATTGAAGAAGTATTAAGCGGTATGGAGGGAGTCCAGGTCGCTAATTACAACTGCCCCGGGCAGATTGTAATATCAGGTAAAAAAGAGGCTGTGGAAGCGGCAAATGAAAGGCTTTTGGCAGCAGGCGCAAAACGGGCACTGATGTTAAATGTAAGCGGTCCTTTCCATTCCTCCATGCTCACCGGAGCGGGGGAACGATTGGGAGAGATTCTTAAGGGTGTGGAAATAAAAACCCCTCAGATCCCCTACGTAGCCAATGTGACAGCACAGTATGTAACAGACAGTGAAATAGTAAAGCCTTTGCTTAAGGAGCAGGTGTATTCTTCCGTGCGCTGGCAGCAGAGTGTGGAAACCATGCTGGCAGACGGGGTAGATACCTTTATCGAAATCGGGCCGGGTAAGACTTTGGCCGGATTCATCAAGAAGATTACAAAGGACGTAAAAGTCTTTAATATAGAAAAACTGGAAGATATGGAGAAACTGGGATAGGAATTCCTTTCAATAAGGCAGGAGGAAATGAGTATGTTAGATGGTAAAATAGCAGTGGTGACCGGAGCCGCCAGAGGAATAGGAAGGGCGATTGCCGTAAAGCTGGCAGACCAGGGAGCAGCAGTGATTATTAATTATAATGGTTCTGATTCCCTGGCCATGGAAGTGGTGAAGGAAATCCAAGAAAAAGGCGGTAAGGCAGAAGCTGTCCAGTGTAACGTGGCAGATTATGAAAGCGTTGGAGTATTTTTGGAAGGCGTGATAAAGAAATACGGAAAGCTGGATATTCTTGTGAACAATGCGGGAATCACACGGGATAATCTGCTGATGAAGATGTCCGAGGAAGATTTTGATGCGGTGATCAATACCAATTTAAAGGGAGTATTTAACTGCATGAAGCATATCGCCCGCCAGATGATCAAGCAAAAGAGCGGAAGGATCATAAACATCTCCTCTGTGTCCGGCGTTTTAGGCAATGCAGGCCAGGCAAATTACAGCGCAGCAAAGGCCGGTGTTATCGGCATTACCAAGTCATTTGCCAGAGAAGTTGCAAGCAGGGGAATCACGGTAAATGCAATAGCTCCCGGTTTTATTCAAACGGCTATGACTGAGGTTCTGCCGGAATCCGTAAAGGCGGCATCCTTAGAACAGATCCCAATGAAACGTTTTGGTGCAGCAGAAGATATTGCCGGTGTGGCAGCATTTCTGGCATCAGAGGAAGCCGGATACATCACTGGTCAGGTGATCAGTGTGGATGGCGGCATGGCCATGTAAAAAGGAGAGACGTATGAAGAGAAGAGTCGTAGTAACCGGTATGGGTGCAATCACCCCGATCGGAAAAGATGTGGAAAGCTTTTGGAATGGTTTAAAGGAAAATAAGGTGGGAATCGGTCCGATCACCCAGTTTGATACAACGGATTATAAGGCAAAGCTGGCTGCCGAGGTAAAGGATTTTGATCCAAAGGAGTATATGGATGTAAAAGCAGCGAAGCGAATGGAGCGTTTTGCCCAGTTTGCAGTGGCAGCCTCAAAGGAAGCACTTGAGTCGTCAGGCATTGACATGGAAAAGGAAGATCCTTACCGTGTGGGCGTCTGCGTTGGTTCAGGAATCGGAAGCCTGCAGGCCTTAGAGAGGGAGAATAAAAAGCTTTTAGAAAAGGGGCCGGGCAGAGTAAATCCCCTTCTGGTTCCTCTTATGATATCCAATATGGCGGCCGGAAATGTGGGAATTCAGTTTGGATTAAAAGGAAAATGCATCAATGTAGTGACTGCCTGTGCCACTGGAACCCATTCCATTGGAGAAGCTTTCCGTTCCATCCAGTACGGAGAAGCGGATGCAATGGTAGCAGGAGGAGCAGAAGCCAGCATCACTCCGATTGGTGTGGCAGGATTTACAGCTCTTACGGCACTTACGACTGCCGACGATCCCCTTCGTGCCTCCATCCCCTTTGATAAGGACAGAAGCGGCTTTGTCATGGGAGAGGGAGCTGGTGTGGTTATTTTAGAAGAGCTGGAACACGCTCTTTCAAGGAATGCAGTCATTTACGGTGAAGTGGTTGGTTACGGATCTACCTGTGATGCCTATCACATCACTTCTCCGGCCGAGGATGGAAGCGGTGCGGCAAGAGCTATGACCGATGCCATAAAGGACGCCGGAATTACTCCTGAAAATATTGATTATGTGAATGCCCATGGTACCAGCACTCATCACAATGACCTGTTTGAGACCCTGGCTATAAAGACTGCTTTGGGCGGCCATGCAAAGGATGTAAAGATCAGCTCCACCAAGTCCATGGTGGGCCACCTCTTAGGCGCTGCAGGAGGAATCGAGTTCATTGCCTGTGTAAAATCCATTCAGGATGGATTTGTTCATGCGACTGCCGGCCTTTTAGAAGAAGGAGAAGGATGTGATTTAAATTATACCAAAGGGGAAGGCGTTGCCTGTGATGTGACATACGCCATCAGCAATTCCCTTGGATTTGGCGGACATAATGCCAGCATTCTTGTGAAGAAGTTCGAACAATAGGAGGCAGTCTATGGAGATTAATGATATTATCAGGCTGATGCAGGCTGTGAAAGAAAATGAACTGACCAGCTTTAAGGTAGAAGAGGGAAGCTTAAAGCTCTCAATTAAGAAAGAAAAAGAAAGAGAAATTGTGACAGTATCCGGAAATTCTGTAGTTCAGGCAGAAATGGCAGCAGGTGCTTTCTCCCAGCAGGCCCTTTCGTCAGCCACTCCTACCGGGAACACCGTGGAAGAGGCGGGCAATGATATCTGTTCGGAAAAGCTTGTGTCCTCTCCTTTGGTGGGAACCTTCTATGATGCGCCATCTCCTGACAGTGAACCCTTTGTAAAGGTTGGAGATCCGGTAAAGAAGGGTCAGGTCATGGGAATTGTCGAGGCCATGAAGCTGATGAATGAGATTGAATGTGAATATGATGGCGTGGTGGAAGCCATTTTGGTAGGTAACGAAGATGTAGTGGAGTACGGTCAGCCTCTGTTCCGTATCCGGTAGGCAGTTGTGAAAGCTAAGAGAGGCCCAGAGGCTGGGCCTCTCTTTTAAAAGCAGGAGGGCGCATAATGTTAGGTATTAAAGAGATTCAGGAGATTATTCCTCACAGACATCCATTTTTACTTGTGGACTGCATCGAGGAGTTTGAGCCGGGAGTAAAAGCGGCTGGATATAAATGTGTAACTTATGATGAGCCCTTTTTCCAGGGACATTTTCCAGAGGAACCGGTTATGCCGGGAGTCCTGATTATAGAGGCGCTGGCCCAGGTAGGCGCAGTGGCGATTTTAAGCCTGGAAGATAATAAGGGAAAAATTGCTTACTTTGGCGGCATTGACAAGGCAAAATTCAAGCACAAGGTTATTCCGGGAGAAAGACTTAAGCTGGAATGTGAGATCATTAAGCGCAAAGGTCCTGTTGGTGTAGGAAAGGCCATTGCATCCGTAGACGGTAAGCTGGCCGCCAGTGCGGAACTGACATTTATGATTGGATAGGTGAGGCTTATGTTTGATAAGATTTTAATTGCCAATCGTGGTGAGATTGCGGTACGTATCATAAGAGCCTGCAGGGAAATGGGGATCAAAACGGTTGCTGTTTATTCAGAAGCTGACCGGGAGAGCCTTCATACCTTATTAGCTGATGAGGCGGTCTGCATTGGCCCGGCGCCCTCGACCCAGAGCTACTTAAACATGGAGAGGATCCTCACGGCTACCGTAGCCATGAAAGCGGATGCCATTCATCCGGGATTTGGTTTTCTTTCGGAAAATACCAGGTTTGCGGAACTTTGTGAAAAATGCAACATTGCCTTTATCGGACCTTCCGCGCAAGTAATAGGGAAGATGGGAAATAAATCCGAGGCCAGAAAGACCATGATGGAAGCAGGGGTCCCCGTGGTCCCAGGCGGAAAGGAAGCGGTCCGGCAGGTAGAAGAAGCAAAAGCCATGGCTGAAAGGATCGGATTTCCTGTTATGATCAAGGCTTCCTCAGGAGGCGGCGGAAAAGGCATGAGGATATCGAAGAGCCTGGAGGATTTTGAAGCTAACTTTAAGAATGCCCAGATGGAGTCGGTAAAGGGATTTTCCGATGATACCATGTATATTGAAAAATATATTGAAAAACCAAGACACATTGAGTTTCAGATCATGGCCGATAAGTTTGGAAATGTGGTGCATCTGGGAGAGCGTGACTGCTCCATTCAAAGACGCCATCAAAAGGTCCTGGAAGAATCCCCGTCAGAAGCTATTTCTGAGGATTTGAGGACCCGTATGGGAGAGATTGCAGTCCGCGCGGCCAAGGCTGTGGGATATGAGAATGCGGGAACCATTGAGTTTCTTCTGGATAAACATATGAATTTTTATTTTATGGAAATGAACACCCGCATCCAGGTGGAGCATCCGGTGACCGAGATGGTAACGGGCCTGGATTTAATCAAGGAACAGATCCGTATCGCGGCAGGAAAGCCTCTAAGCGTAAGGCAGGAGGATGTAGCCATAACAGGCCATGCCATTGAATGCAGGATCAATGCAGAAAATCCGTCGAAAAATTTCATGCCCTGTCCGGGCCTTATAAAAAATGTCCATGTGCCCGGAGGCAACGGGGTCCGCATTGACACACACATTTACAACGAATATAAGGTTCCGGCAAACTATGATTCCATGCTGATGAAGATGATCGTCCACGGTAAGAATCGGGAAGAAGCCATCTTAAAGATGAGAAGTGCTCTTGGGGAACTGATCATAGAGGGAATTGAGACAAATGTGGATTTTCAGTTTGATATCCTGAGTCATGACGCTTACCGTAGTGGAGATGTGGATACGGATTTTATCCCCAAATATTTCCCGGATTATATCCGGTAGGCAGGTAAAGGAGGGATCTTATGTTAAAAAGCATGTTTAAGAAAACCTATACACTAATAGACAGCAAATACAAGGCTCCTGAAAAGTCTGAGGAACCAGGCATTCCGGCCGGGCTGTGGAGGAAGTGCAATAAATGCTGCCAGCCTATTTATGTGGAGGATGTGAGAAGCAATCATTTCATCTGTCCCAAATGCAAGGGGTATTTCCGCCTCCATGCTTACCAGAGAATTGAAATGGTGGCGGATGAGGGAACCTTTGAAGAGTGGGATAAGGAGATGGAATTTAGAAATCCCCTTGATTTTCCAGGTTATGATAAAAAGGTGGCTGCAGCCAGGGAAAAGACCGGCCTTTCAGAAGCCATTGTCACCGGGCGCTGTAAAATAAACGGCAGGAAGGCTGTGATCGGAGTCTGTGATGCCCGTTTCATTATGAGCAGCATGGGTCATGTAATGGGGGAGAAGATCGCAAGGGCCGTGGAGCGGGCCACAAGGGAGAAACTTCCGGTGATCCTTTTTGCATGTTCCGGCGGAGCCAGAATGCAGGAAGGGATCGTATCGCTCATGCAGATGGCAAAGACCTCGGCAGCCTTAAAGCGCCATCATCAGGCAGGCCAGCTTTATATCAGCGTTCTCACGGATCCTACCACAGGAGGAGTGACAGCCAGCTTTGCCATGCTGGGTGATATCATCCTGGCAGAGCCTTTCGCCCTGATTGGATTTGCAGGCCCCCGGGTCATTGAACAGACCATTGGACAGAAGCTGCCGGAAGGGTTCCAGAGGGCTGAATTTTTGCTTGAACATGGCTTCATTGACAAGATCGTGCCCAGGGAAGAGATGAAGGAAACCCTGTCAGACATCTTAAAGCTCCACAATCCCCAAAGCGTTCAGGCGCTTCCTGTGGATAACCGGGTAAAAGCGGAAGCAAATGGTGGAAAAAAGAAGTCCTTCCGGCTCCGGAAAAATAAAAGGAGCGCCTGGGATACCGTATTATTATCCAGAAGCTCGGACCGGCCGGTGGCATCGGATTACATTCATGCACTGTTTGATGATTTTATGGAATTTGCCGGAGACCGTTACTTTAAAGATGACGGCGCAATCGTAGGCGGGATCGCTTCCTTCCATGGAATTCCTGTTACAGTAATCGGACAGGAAAAGGGGAAGAATACAAAGGATAACATCAGACGGAATTTTGGAATGCCTTCCCCTGAGGGGTACCGGAAGGCTCTGCGCCTGATGAAACAGGCGGAAACCTTTGGCCGGCCAATCATCTGCTTTGTGGATACGCCGGGAGCCTTCTGCGGCCTTGAGGCCGAGGAAAGGGGCCAGGGAGAAGCCATCGCCAGAAATCTATTCGAAATGGCGGATTTAACCGTGCCGGTTCTTTCCATTGTAATAGGAGAGGGCGGCAGCGGCGGCGCTCTTGCCATGGCAGTTGGCAATGAAGTCTGGATGATGGAAAATTCCATCTATTCCATTCTCTCTCCTGAGGGCTTTGCTTCCATTCTTTATAAGGACAGCAAAAAAGCGAATGACGCGGCCAGGGTCATGAAGATCACGGCCAGGGATTTAATGGAGTTAGGTCTCATAGAGCGGGTGATTTCAGAAGAAGAGCCGGCCTGTGCAGAGAACCTTGACCTGATTGCGGAAGAAATGGATAAGGCCATGGAAGAATTTTTTGCCGTTTTCCTTACCATGACAAAGGAAGAACTTGCAGATCAGAGATATGAAAGATTTAGGAGAATGTAATGGGAACATTAAAACCTTTGGTAATAGGAGAACTGGTGGCGAGCCATCCGGTGATTCAGGGCGGTATGGGAGTAGGAATCAGCCTTTCCTCCCTGGCCGGAGCAGTGGCAAAGGCCGGAGGGATCGGAATCATTTCCACGGCTCAGATCGGCTTTCGGGAACCTGATTTTAAGCAGAATCCTTTGGAAGCGAATTTGCGGGCCATTGGACAGGAAATGAAAAAGGCAAGGGAAATCGCGCCGGAGGGCATCATAGGCTTTAACATTATGGTTGCCACGAAAAGTTATGCCAGCTATGTAAAAAAGGCGGTAAAGGCCGGGGCGGATTTGATCATATCCGGAGCCGGGCTTCCTGTAAGCCTGCCGGAATATGTGGCAGAAGCTGCAGAAGAGGCAGGAATTGCGTTAAAGACCAAGATAGCGCCCATTGTATCAACGGTTAAGTCTGCCATGGTTATTTGTAAGATGTGGGACCGTAAATACCATCAGGCACCTGACCTGGTAGTGGTGGAGGGACCATTGGCAGGAGGACACCTGGGATTTTCCAGAGGGGATTTAGAAAACCTTGGAGTAGATACAGAGGATGTGGAACATACTTATAAGCAGGCAGAATATGAAGAAGAAGTAAAAGGCATCATCCGGCTGGTAAATGAGTATGGGGATAAGTACAATAAGGTGATCCCTGTGGTGACTGCAGGAGGCATTTACTCTCATGAGGATGTAGAGCACCAGCTCTCCCTTGGAGCCGACGGCGTCCAGGTGGCGACCCGTTTTGTGACCACTGTGGAATGCGATGCCCCAGAAGAGTTTAAGCAGGCGTATCTTCAGGCAAAAAAAGAAGATATCGTCATTACCAAAAGCCCGGTGGGAATGCCGGGAAGGGCCATAAAAAATCCTTTCTTAAAGACAGTGGGAGATACGCCTTTCCGTCTGGAGCATTGTTATCAATGTCTGGATAAATGCGACAGAAAGACCATTCCTTATGGTATTACAAAGGCTTTGGGGGACTCCGCGGAAGGACGGACAGAAGATGGACTGATCTTTTGCGGAAGCAAGGCTCATCTTGCAACACGGATGGAAACAGTGGAAGAGGTTATAAAAGATCTGGTTGGTGAGAATTGACTAAAAGGGGCTGCAAAGCTGCCGGTTTGAAGAAGCCGGAGCTGCAGCCTTTTTAATGGGGAGCCGGCAGATAAGACTGTTTTTTAAGTAGTTGCGTGAAAATAGAGGTAGTGCTATAATGGGAAAGATAAAAAATTGTTAAGTAGACTAAGAGAGAAATGGAGAGCTGTATGGAAAGCAAGAAAATCATTCAGGTGGAAGAAAAAGTGCCATTTAAATTGCTGGTGCCCTTAAGTATCCAGCATATGTTCGCAATGTTCGGGGCGTCAGTCCTGGTTCCTTTTATATTTGGAATCAACCCGGCAATTGTACTGTTCATGAATGGAATTGGAACATTATTTTTTATTTTCATAACAAAGGGAAAAGCACCGGCATACCTTGGCTCCAGTTTTGCGTTCCTGGCACCGGCAGGAATTGTTATCAGCAAATGGGGCTATAATTATGCCCTGGGCGGGTTCGTTGCCGTGGGTATTTGCGGTTGTATTCTGGCGCTGATTATTTATAAATTCGGTTCTGACTGGATTGATATTGTCCTTCCTCCGGCGGCTATGGGACCGGTTGTGGCTTTAATTGGCCTGGAGCTGGCAGGAACAGCGGCTTCCAATGCCGGCCTTAAGGATGAAATGATCGATATGAAGAATGTCATTGTTTTTCTGGTAACTCTGCTGACAGCAGTCCTTGGTTCGGTGGTATTCAGAAAGTTCTTATCTGTTATCCCGATTTTAATTGCGATTATTGCAGGATATGTGGCTGCACTTTTGTGCGGTATTGTAAATTTTAATGAGGTCAGCACCGCAGCATGGCTGTCCCTGCCAAATTTTTCTACACCTAAGTTCAGATGGGAAGCGATTGTCATTATTCTCCCGGTGCTTCTGGTCGTCACTTCAGAACATATCGGCCACCAGATCGTAACCGGTAAAATAGTTGGCAGAGATTTGATAAAGGATCCCGGACTTCACCGCTCCTTGCTGGGAGATTATATATCGACCACACTTTCCGGTCTCGTTGGTTCCGTGCCCACCACCACATATGGGGAAAATATCGGTGTTATGGCTATGACAAAGGTATACAGCGTCTATGTAATTGGCGGAGCGGCTGTTCTCTCTGTTATCTGTTCTTTTATCGGAAAGATGACAACGCTCATCAACACGATTCCAGGGCCGGTAATCGGCGGAATTTCATTCTTACTGTATGGAATGATCGGAGCCTCAGGTATTCGTATTCTGGTTGATGCACAGGTAGACTACGGAAAATCCAGAAATATGGCAATGACCTCCGTTATCTTTGTAACAGGACTTTCCGGTGTTGCCGTAAAGTTTGGAAGCATTCAGTTATCAGGTATGGTTCTTGCATGTGTAGTAGGTATGCTGATGGGCCTTATGTTCTTTGTGCTGGACAAGCTGAACCTGACAAATGACAGGGATAATGGGGAATTAAAGTAAGGAAAGATCCGGGAGCGTCAATAACCGGGAAATGGGAATCATTGATTTAAAAAATACCGCAAAGCAACGGAATATCAGTTGTTTTGCGGTATTTTTCATATTGGTGTAAATATCCTCTGATTGTAATAAGGTCATTTTAAAGGGAATAAGATGGATTAAGAACGATGTGAAAGATGTTAAGAAGAGGAAAGAGCAATGCTGAACTATTTATGGGCCTTTATGATGCTGGTAGGTGTCCTTTGGGGGGCTTTCCACGGGAATTTAAACGGGGTGACAGACGGGGCTTTGACCTCTGCAAAGGAAGCTGTTATGCTGTGCATTACCATGCTGGGAATCATGTCATTCTGGAGCGGCATCATGGAGATCGGACGGAAATCCGGGCTGATTGAACGGATTTCTCAGAAAATGAACCCCATACTCCGTTTTCTTTTTCCGCGGATCCCGGATGGCCATCCGGCGCTTGAATACATCTCTACCAATATCATCGCCAATGTCCTGGGGCTTGGCTGGGCGGCTACCCCGGCAGGGCTTAAGGCCATGGAAGCCTTAAAGGAACTGGAAGATAAGCGGAGGAAAGGAAAAGTTTCCGGGAGGTATCTGAAAAAGCCGTTTCCGGAAGGAACTGCAAATAATGAGATGTGTACCTTTCTTATCATTAATATTTCTTCCCTGCAGTTAATACCGGTTAATATGATCGCCTACAGGAGTCAGTACGGAAGTCCCAATCCAGTGGCAGTGGTGGGACCGGCGCTCCTTGCCACCCTCTTTTCAACTCTTGTAGGTGTGGCTGCCTGCAAACTGCTGGACCGTTAAGCGCTCCCTTATAGGACTGTTATACATAAATCCCTTACTTTACAGAGTTTGGGATTTATTTTTATGCTGAAAAAAGGGGATAAAGACAATTCTAATTTGGACAATATGCACAATATTTTTCCACTTTATTAAGCACATTTTTTATTTACAACACTTTTAATATATGTTAAATTATTCCCATAACAAGATGTGAGGTATCACCTTATACAATAGGAGGTCTGATATGGACTATGAGATTGACATTAAGAATTTAAAGAGGTGCGCGGAGATATCCCGCCAGTCAAGGGAAGCGGGAAACACGCCTTTTGGGGCGCTTTTAGCAGGAAAGGATGGAAGCATTCTCCTGGAACAGCCCAATGTTGAGATTACCGAAGGAAAATGCACAGGTCATGCTGAGACACAGGTAGCTGAGAGAGCATCCCAATTATATTCTAAGGATTTTCTTGGGGAATGCACTCTTTATACAACAGCAGAGCCATGTGCCATGTGCGCAGGAGCTATTTACTGGGCAGGCATTGGACGGGTGGTGTACGGAATGTCTGAAAAAGATCTGCTTGCCCATACAGGTGCTGATCCTCAGAATCCTACCTTTGATCTGCCTTGCCGTGAGGTATTTGCAAGGGGACAGAAAAAAATTGAAGTTGCCGGACCATTTCCGGAGCTGGTAGAGGAGATTGGGGATGTCCATAAGGGGTATTGGAACAATTAAAAATTGACAAATCATGGAGGGTTTCGAGATGGAACAGAAAAATCAAAGTCAACAGGCAGATACAGAATTTTCCCGCTGTGCCGTGCCTTTAACTGAGCGGAAAAGCTATTTCAGCCTTACAATTATCTGGACCGGGTTTGTTTTTGTTATCACCAGCATGATGGCAGGAGGGGGTCTTGCCGCAGGATTGGATTTTAAGGGGATTATCATTGCAACGCTGGGGGGCAATATTTTCTTAAGCATCATCGCTGTGCTGGTCAGCATTATTGCCTGCAAGACAGGACTTACCTTTGCCCTGCTCACCCGCTATAGTTTTGGTTCCAGCGGTTCCAAGGCCGCATCAATTTTTGTACCGATTGTAAATTTCGGCTGGTATACCATTCAGGCAGCTACTTACGGACATTTTGTGGCCCAGGTGTTCCATTTTGGCTGGGTAGGTGAAGGAGCCTGTATGGCGGCCAGTGCCATTGTCATGGGAATTTTCGCCATGTTCGGCATCCAGGCAATTGCCATTTTAGGATACATCGCCATCCCGGCGATCGTGTTCCTCTCCATTGCCACTGCCATCCGTTCTCTGGGCGTCATGGGTGGCGCAGAGGCTCTGTTTTCCTACGTTCCAAGTGCAAATATACCTCTGTTCTCAGGAATTACAGCCGTCATCGGCACATGGGTGCTTTCTACCGCCACCTGTATTGCAGATATCATGCGTTATGCCAAGGATACGAAAACAGCCGTATCCGCCACGCTTACAGGTCTTTTAGGCGGTAACATCCTCATGATCGCCTGTGGGGCGATTGCAGCCATTGCCATGCAGAACAGTGACTTGACTGTTATTCTCTTGAGCTTTGGGCTGGTGGTTCCCAGCCTGATCCTTATGACCACCAACATTTTTACAACCAATGCGGCAAACCTTTACTCAACTTCCTTAAATCTTTCCAATGCATTTAAGATGGAGAGAAAGAAAATGCTGGGGATCCTTTTGGCCCTGTCTGCTGTTGCAACCCTTACAAGGCCATATGAGATCGGTTTCCTGTTCAGCTTCTTAAATATTCTGGGAACCGTTGTTCCGCCGTTATCCGGAATTATCCTGGCTGACTATTTCCTGGTTCACAAGGGACGGTACGAGGATTTTGATAAAGCTTCCTTCCGCAAATGGAATCCGGTTCCCTGGATCACCTGGGCTGGTTGCATCGTTGCGGTATACATAATTCCTTTTGGACTTCCGTCATTAAACGGAATGATACTGGGAGCCATTATTTATACGGTATTAATGGCTGTAACCAACAAGCAGGTGACTGGTAATCTGGCTGAAGAAGCGTAGAAGGAGGGAGTTATATGAACAGATATAAATTAAGCGCTCTGGTAGGTACGGTCATCATGGGTATCGGATCATTCATGGCTTGTCTGGCTGAGAAAACACCGTATATTTTTACTGGAAATGTGCTTCTTGTGGTGAGCATTTTCATCATGATATATGGCTATGCCAAGTGGCAGCCATAAATAAGGGGTTATAAAAGAGCTGGCAGATATGGAATCTCTTATATAAAGAAGAAAAATAAAGCGGCCCGGAATGAAAGCGTTTTAAAGCATTCATTTCGTGCCGCTTGTTTTGTATATGCTGCAAATCCTAAATTTCTTCATAGTGCAGAAGCCTCTTGCGTATTTGACTATATTTTAATATGGTGGTGTCTACATACTCCCAGGTATATGCGGCAGCAGTACCATCCTCGTCATAATTCATGCCTTTCAGAAGGAGAAATGCTTTTGGGGGAATGTCAAAGCGTTCCAGAAGTCCGTTTAACAGTTCCACATCCTTACTGTATACTGCATTTAGTTCTACCTTATCCCACTCCAGTTTTTTTCCGGTGGCCTTGTACATAAAGTAAAACACAGAATTAACAAAGTTGTCCAACTCCGCCATATCCACTCCGTTAAGATAGGAGAATGGGATGTAATCCCTTGTAACAGCGCATATCTGCTTATCAGCATAAAATATCTTGTCACAGATAAGAACCAGACCGCCTTCCGCCATTACAAGGTGGTCTGCCACATCCTTGTCCGCCTTGATGATGTCGTGGTGAATCATTTCTACTCTTGGCTTGTAGCCGCTGTTAGCTATCATGTCCACAAAATGCATGGCAGGATTAAAGCTGGCCTTCATTTCAAAAAAGCTGTTATTAATAAAGGTTCCCCTTCCATGCCTGCGGAATATCATTCCCTTTGCAGACAGATCGTCGAGGACGCTTCGCAGTGTGATGCGGCTGACTCCCAGCATTCTGGACAGATCTTCTTCTCTCGGCAGCTTGTTATTCACCGAAAGATCCATCTGTTTGATAAAATGCAGCAGTTCCACTTCTACCTGTGTTTTTAAATCTGTTTTTTGAATACGCCGCGGTTTTGGTTCCTTGCTTTTTTCTGTCATGTAATCCCCCCGTCAAATTTTATTTAAAAGAGCAGGAATTCCGTTGTTTCCATTTTATCATGACAGAATTATATTGTAAACACGTGTGCAAAATTTAAGCCTTAGGACAGAGTTTCTTTATAATGTTTTAATGCTTGTGCCAGCTGATCCGGGCAGGAAGTGGGTCTGAAGCCGCACTGGATCCCTTCCAGTCTTTTGATGGCTTCATCTACATCCATGCCTTCCACCAGCCGGGACACGCCCTGGGTGTTGCCGGAGCAGCCGCCTACAAACTGAACCTGAACCAGTTTGTTATCCTCTACTTCAAAATTAATTTCCTGTGAACAGACGCCGTGTGTTTTATATTTCAACTTAATTTCCTCCAATTCATAATGTTTCATTATAACAGATTATAAAATTATAGGAAATCCAGGCAGCGTTGTCAATAGTTCTTTGCAGGCAGGATAGGTTAAACACAAGGAAATCCGGTGAATTTCCCAAGGATTTATCCTGACAAATTTGATACAAACTGTTATAATAAGTAGCAGCGCACAAAAAGCAGTACTTAAGGGAAGCTTATGAAAATACCCTTCGGGTATACCTTTATGCCCCAGGAACATGGGCATGAGGAGGAAAGGAGAAAAATTATGTTAGGAATCATCGGTGCCATGGCTGTAGAGGTGGCAGAAGTAAAAAAGGCCATGGAGAATGTTACGGTAGAAACCATAGCTTCAATGGACTTTTATAGAGGGATTTTAAAAGGAAGAGAAGCGGTGGTGGTCCGTTCCGGAATCGGCAAGGTAAATGCAGCGGTCTGCACCCAGATCCTGGCAGACCATTACCATGTGACCGCGGTCATCAATACCGGAATCGCCGGTTCTTTAAAGAATGAGATCAACATCGGGGATGTGGTGCTTTCCACGGATACGGTACATCACGATATGGATGCCACCGGCTTTGGATATCCTGCAGGACAGATCCCACAGATGAAGGAATTTGCCTTTCAGGCCGATGAACGGCTTCGGAATCTGGCTGAAAAATGCTGCAGAGAGGTTAATCCTGAAATCGGAGTTTTTACCGGAAGGGTGGTTTCAGGGGACCAGTTTATTTCTGATAGGGTTAAAAAACAGTGGATATCCCAGACTTTCGGCGGATATTGCACGGAAATGGAAGGGGCTGCCATCGCACAGGCGGCATACTTAAACCACATCCCTTTTCTTATCATAAGAGCTATTTCAGATAAGGCGGATGACAGCGCAAACATGGACTACAGCGAGTTTGAGGCGAAGGCGGTTAAGCATTCTGTGAACCTTATTTTAGCCATAGCTGAACAGCATTCATATTAGGTTGAGAATCGAATCCTGACAAAATTTGACGAACGATTCTAGGCTCTCTCATCTTCCCAAAGACAAACCGGGTGATTATAATAGACCTATCACCGGTCGTAACCGGGAAGAAAGGGGAGCTATTATTATGCTGGAATTTTTACAGACAGGCAAGGCGCTATTCGTGCTGGCAGCCCTGTGCGGCATCGGCATTATCACCAGATGGCTGACACGTAACCTCTACAAAAGATTGATCAAAGAATCCGATAACCTTACATTGACTAAAAACAAGAGTCTTCGGGCATTTAAACAGAAGACAGAAAACACGTACCAGATGAACCAGGGAATCCCAAAGGTAAAGCCGTATCTGGAACGGCAGATGTATGATTTTAAATATATGGGTGTAACACTTCACGGATGGAATATGTTTTCCAACCAGATGACGCTCTGGTGCTTTCTGGCAGGAGGTGGGTTGGCATTTGCATCCTATTGGTACCGAACCGATTCTTATTACATAGTCTTGTATGGCTCTGCGGGGATCATGGCTGGACTGTTCACCATCCTGGTGGACCACGGTGCAGGAATTGTGGAGAAACGGCAGCAGCTGTTTGCGTCCCTGGACAATTATCTGGAAAATACGCTGATTTATCGGTTGGATTTGGAAAGAGAGGATTTACAGGCAATATCGGGGCCTCATGTGGAAACCCGTGAAAATATAAGATCTATTTATTCCCAGTCGTCAAAGTCCGGGGCAGAAGACGAGCCGGAGCAGGACAAGAAGGCGGACAGGAGAAGCGCAAGGCAGAGAAACGGAACCCTGGAAAAGCCTTTAAGGAACCGCTCTCAAAAACAGTCCATGGAGGTATTTTCTGAAGCCTCGGGGGAAGTGCCCGAAAGAGGAGAGATCCAGGCCCAGCCGGAGCTTAAGAACTCCAGGCGGGATGTGGACTACTTAAAACGAAGCCTGGAACAGATTGCCGCCAGCAGGGAAAGAGAACGTGGAGGCAGGCAGGGAGAGGACTGGTTAAAAGATCTAAGTCCTGATGAGTTAAAGCTGATCGGTGAAATTCTCCAGGAATATTTAACATGAACGTTTGGAAGGCCAAATGAAAATCATGTCGCATTTAGAACTGTTCTGTGGTATAATTTTCCCAAGCAGGGGGGAAGAGACGTTGCCTTTGCGAGAATAAAAGGAAAAGGAGAATATTAGCAATGGGAAATATAAGTTTTGATTATTCCAGGGCAGCAGGTTTTGTATCAGCAGAGGAAATGGAGAATATGAAGGCCACAGTTGTGTGTGCAAAGAATGTGCTGATGGACAAATCCGGTGCAGGCAATGATTTCTTGGGTTGGATTGACCTTCCGGTGGATTATGATAAGGAAGAGTTCCAGAGAATAAAGACGGCAGCAGAGAAGATTCAAAATGATTCTGATGTTCTGCTTGTCATCGGTATTGGTGGTTCCTATCTTGGAGCCAGGGCAGCCATAGAATTTTTATCCCACAGCTTTTACAATGTATTGCCAAAAGGAAAACGTAAAACACCGGAGATCTATTTCGTTGGAAACAGCATCAGCAGCAAATACATCCATGACTTAAAGGATGTGCTGGAAGGAAAGGATTTCTCCGTTAATATTATATCAAAGTCCGGTACGACCACAGAGCCGGCAATCGCTTTCCGGGTATTTAAGGATATGCTGATTGAGAAATATGGCCGTGAGGAGGCAAATAAAAGGATTTATGCCACTACGGATAAGGCAAGGGGCGCACTGAAGAATCTGGCTGATGAGGAAGGCTATGAATCCTTCGTGGTTCCGGATGACGTAGGAGGACGTTTCTCAGTGCTTACAGCAGTCGGCCTTCTTCCGATTGCAGTGTCCGGCGCTGATATTGATAAATTAATGGAAGGGGCGGAGGCGGCCAGGAAGGAAACCCTGGAAGCACCCTATGAGTCAAACGGAGCCCTTCAGTATGCGGCTGTGCGCAATATCCTGCTTCGTAAGGGAAAGACAGTGGAGATCGTGGCAAATTATGAGCCAAGCCTTCATTATGTTTCCGAATGGTGGAAGCAGTTGTTTGGAGAGAGTGAAGGAAAAGATCAAAGAGGGATCTTTCCTGCCGCAGTGGATTTGACCACAGACTTACACTCTATGGGACAGTTTATTCAGGATGGGTCCAGAATTATGTTTGAAACCGTACTGGAGATGGAAGAATCTCCCAGGGCGATCCTTCTTAAGGAAGAAGAGGTCGATACCGACGGTATGAACTATCTTGCAGGAAAGAGTGTTGATTTTGTAAATAAGAGTGCTATGAACGGAACCATTCTGGCTCATACCGACGGGAACGTGCCTAACCTGATGGTTAAGATTCCTAAACAGGATGAGTACAGCCTGGGACAGCTTTTCTACTTCTTTGAATATGCATGCGGTATCAGCGGATATATTTTGGGCGTAAATCCGTTTAACCAGCCGGGAGTGGAAAGCTATAAGAAGAATATGTTCGCGCTCCTTGGAAAACCGGGATATGAGAAGGAGAGGGAGGAGCTTTTAAAGAGATTATAGGATGTTGGCAGAAAACGCCGGTGTTCTGGTCCAGACTTTTATAAAAGGTCGGGCCGGGACACCGGCGTTTTTGTGAACCCTGGTTTCATTGGAAAAATTAAAGAGATATTTAAGAAAATTTTAGATATGAAATTACAGCGTAGTATAGTATACTTAAAAGTGCGTTAAAAAAAACACAAGATTAAAGGAGGAAGATATGAAAAAATGTTTAATGCTTTTCCTTGCTCTGGCCACGACCCTGTCATTGGCTGCCTGCAAGGGAGAAAAGGATCCCAAGGTGCTCTATGATGAGGCTTCGAAAAAAACATCGGAGCTGGCCTCTATGGATGTGATCTCTGCGATCAATATGCAGATGACCCAGGGAGAGGAAACCACGGATATCAAGATGGACCTGGATATGAAGATGGCGGACATAAATACGGAGAAGATGAGATACCTTGCACAGGGGACTACTTCCCTTATGGGCCAGGACCTGAATATTCTCATGTATTATGAGAATGGGTATTATTATATGGATTCCATGGGCCAGAAGGTTAAATACGCCATGGATTTAGATGCCATGATGAAACAGATAAAGCAGAGCACAGAAGGTGCAAGTGTAGATTCTTCTTATTTGAAGGAAATTACGGCAAAGAAGGATGGAGAGAACCAGGTCCTTACCTTTACCGTTGATGCTGAAAAGATGGACTCCTATGTAAAGGATATGCTGGTTCAGTTAGGAACCAATATGGAAGGGGTAACCTACTCCATCAAGGAGGCCAGCGGAGAGGCGACAGTCAATAAGGAAGGGTATTTTACCAGCTCAAAGATCAAGATGTCCTTTGAAATGACCGCTGAGGGCGAGACGATAGCCATGGTTATGGATACGGATTCTACCTATAACAATCCTGGTCAGACCGTTGAAGTCACTGCACCGGATCTGGAGGGATATACAGAAATCGATGCCAGCGCGCTGGAGAACCAGTAAATAGATTGCAGGATAAAAGATTCCCAATCATTAGCTGACACTGAATAAAGAAGTATTAAGGAATATTAGAAAGGCAAAGGATTGGAAGCGGCAGAATATGCCGGACAGCTTCCGCCTTTGCCTTTTATTCATATTCCAGGTTTATATTAATGTAGAAGCAGCATACATTCGTTCAGAACTGCCATCATCTCCCTTTACCATTGTAAGGAAGTCCCAACCGCACTTTTCATAAAATTCTGTATGGTCTGTTATTAAATATATCTTTTCAAATCCCATATTACTTAAATCTTTTCTGGAAAAATCTAAAATGAACTTTGCAATGCCCTGTCCCCGATAATTTTCTTTTACATACAAAGCGCACAAATTTGGGCTTAAGTCTTTCCGGTCATGGAAGTCATTTTCTATAATTCCTGCCCCGGCTATTATTTCCTGCTTTTCATTTAAAACAATATACCATTGGGGGATTCCTGCTTTTGGGCTGATGGACTGCTTCATGCTTTCCCTGTAAGCCTCAACAGGAATGCCCCACTTTTGAGAAAACCAGAAAGCTGCTTCTTCTAAAAATTCAGGATAGTCACATAATTTCTTCAATGTTATGGTTTCCAATTTATTTCCCCTTCCTTCGCAAACTAAATTTATCTGTTCATTTCTGTCAAAGACTTTATGAAAAGCAGTATATATCATTCTAAAGTGATTTACAATTACTTTAATGGTATACCAGTCATTTTCCCAGACTAATATCAATCATATTTTTATCCTTATGTTTTCCGTCTTAACAAATGTAAAAACAGGGACATTCCGTTGGAACGATAGTGCTTTGCCTTAGAATGACCATCCTCATTTCTTTTATCATGGCAAGTGTTAAGAACAATGCTTATCAATATGGGTAAAATGAGGTAAATATTTACTTGATTAATATTAAGAAAAATTCAAAGAGGTTAGTATTAATTCTTAAATCAGGTAAATGTGCACAAAAACAATATGGTAAAAATGTTGAAAATATAAGAAAATACAAGGATTCAACTAAAAATGTTGAAAAATTACTTAGTAAATTATATAATGATTTTATCGAAAAAAGAGGAGGTATTTTTATGAAAAGAAAGTTGGCAGTATTGTGTATGCTATCACTGGCAGCAGTAACCGTATTAAGCGGATGTGGCGGAAGTAAAACCAATCAGGGTACAGCAAAAGACGGAAAAACAAAAATCCGTTTTGCGTCCTGGGATGTGGCGGAAGATGTAGACCGCCAGCAGGAACTGGTGGATAAGTTTAATGGGGCAAATGATGACATTGAAGTAACTCTGGAGGCCTATGGGCAAGATTTTGATACAAAAATCAGTGCAGGCATGGGATCCGGGGATACTCCCGATGTAATGTATATGTGGAATTATCCGGCATATTATCAGGGGTTAGAGCCGTTAGACAGCTTTATTGAAAAAGAAGGGGAAGCATATAAAGCAAATTTCTATGACACCTTATGGAATTACAATTCCATGGATGGACAGGTATATGGTATTCCGATCGGATTTACAACACACACCTTGTTCTATAATAAGGATTTATTCCAGGAAGCAGGAATCTCTGAGCCGACCAATGATTGGACATGGGATGATCTGCAGCAGGCGGCAAAGACCATATCTGAAAAAACCTCCGCAAAAGGCTTTGCATTCCCAATGAAGCCGGATCCATATGATTTTGAAATGTATTTATGGAGCAATGGAGCAGCATATTGCGACAAAGAAGGAAACCTGGAGGGAAATATTAATTCCAAAGAATCAGAGGAAGTATTTCAGATGTTCCAGGATATGGAGAAAGAGGGATATGCAGTGGCCACGGAAAAAAACGGAACCGATGAATTCCGTTCCGGCGCTGTGGCAATGTATGTCTATGGTGCGTGGTCAATTAATTCCCTGAAAGAAGACGGGTTAAACTATGGCGTGGCTGCGATTCCTGCCTTTGCCAATGCAGGGAAAGATTCTGTCAGTATTTTAAGCTCTTCCGGTATTTCCATTTCTAAAGACAGCAAGAATAAAGAAGCAGCCTGGGAATTTGTGAAATTCTGGACAAATGAAGAATCCAATAAAGCACGTATTGGTTTGGAATTACCGGTATTAAGCAGTGTTGTAGAGTCTGAAAAGATTATGGATCAGCCGGAGTATGCGCCATTTTACTTAATGCTTGAACAAAGCACCGGCTATACTTCTGCAAGCTTTATTATGAAAGAATGGTCTGAATTATCAGAAAAACTGTCCCTGTCCTTTGAAGAAGTATTTAATCCAAGCTCTCTTCAGAGCGTACCGGATGTATTGAACAGTGCAGCACAGCAGTAAAACAAAATGAAACAAAGAATTTGGCCGTCTGGGTGAACAGGCCCAGACAGCCGGATTCCTCTAAGGGGCTACGAAAAAAAAGAATCAGCTTAATGGGAGAAACGCTATGAAGCAAAAAAAGTTTATAAGGAATGCAACTCCGTACTTCTTCATTACTCCGTGGATTATTGGGTTTTTAGTATTTACAATCGGACCGCTTATTCTGTCCCTGGGCATGAGCTTTTTTGACTGGCCATTGACGTCTGATCCGGTATTTAAGGGGTTCGGCAATTATACTGAGATGTTTACAAAGGATACTCAGTTCTGGAAGTCCCTGATAATCAGCCTGAAGTATGCGGCGATTTTTGTACCGTTAAATATGGCAATTGCGCTCTTCCTTGCTATGTTAATCACACAGCCGGTAAATTGCGTAAAAATATACCGTACGATTTTCTATATACCGGCAGTTATTTCCGGGGTGGCAGTATCGATTATCTGGGGCTGGATTTTAAACGGGGACTATGGGGTATTGAATTATTTATTATCTTTACTGGGGATTACAGGTCCCAGGTGGCTGGTAGATCCTGCCTGGGCGCTGTTTGCAGTAATTTTGGCCAGTGCTTTTGGTGTAGGAACCATGATGCTTATTTTTTATACGGATATTAAGAATATCCCCATTGATTTATATGAAGCCTCATCCTTAGATGGAGCCAGTCCTGCAAAACAGTTTTTCAGCATTACGCTGCCGATTATTACACCAACAATTTTGTTTAATTTAATCACTTCTGTCATCAGTTCCTTCCAGCAGGTGACGCTGGTAATGCTGCTGACCGGGGGAGGTCCGTTAAAATCCACTTATTTTTATGGGCTGTATACTTATAACAATGCGTTTAAGCACCATAAGCTGGGTTATGCAAGTGCCAATGCATGGGTGATGTTTATTATTATCTTAATTCTGACGGCATTGATCTTCAAGTCTTCTTCTACATGGGTATTCTATGAAACCGAAGCAAAGAATGGTAAGAAGAAAAAGGGAGGGAAAAAATAATGAAGATGTCCATGAAATCAAAAGTTATTATCTATACCCTGCTGACTGCTGTTGCAGTTTACTTTCTTGCACCTTTTATTTATATGTTCTTTACTGCCTTTAAGACAGAAGCAGAAGCCATTGCTTATCCGCCCCGGCTATTTCCTTCCAAATGGCTGTTTGAGAATTTTAAAAATGCATGGCAATCACAGCCCTTTGGCACATATTTAAAAAATTCCATTATCATTACGGTTATGACAACTGCAGGACAGATCATTTCCTGTTCTCTGGTGGCATATGGTTTTGCAAGGTTTGAGTTTAAGGGAAAAAACCTGTTATTTATGATTTTGCTTTCAACGATGATGATTCCATGGGATGTTACCATGATTCCTCAATATATGGAATTTAATTTATTTGGCTGGATTAACACATTAAAGCCCCTGATTGTACCGGCATGGTTTGGCTCTGCCTACTATATTTTCTTAATGAGGCAATTCTTAATGGGAGTTCCCAAGGATTTTGAAGAGGCGGCGCGAATTGACGGTGCCAATGCATTTCAGATTTATTGGAAAATTTTCATGCCGATCTTAAAGCCCTCCCTCATTCTGGTAGGTGTCTTAAATATGATTACGGTGTGGAATGATTATCTGGGACCATTGATTTTCCTTCATGACAGAAGTAAATATACACTTGCTTTAGGACTTGCAACCTTTAAGGGAGTTCACAGCACACGGATTATCCCTATGCTTTGTATTACGATCATTATGATTATCCCGCCAATTATTATATTCATTATTGCGCAAAAGTATATTGTAGAAGGGACAAGTGGTTCTATTAAATAGAAAGAGCAGCCGGGTTAAGTATCTCATGTGCATCTACGCACTGTTTTCTTCCCGGCTATATATTTGTTTGACATAAACACATAGAGGAGAAACAAAGATGACAAGGCGAACAAAAAAGAGATGGGAAGACCAGACGCTGGCACATATTGGAAGAAGGGAAGCCCGCACAGAGTTTTATAAAGATTCTGCTTCCAGAATTAATTTAAATGGAGAGTGGAGATTCCTCTATTTGGAAGCGCCGGAACTGTCCCCGGAAGGATTTATGAACAGAGGAACAGGAACAGACTGGGATATGATTGATGTGCCTTCTGTGTGGCAGTTAAGAGGATATGACCGTATGCACTATACGGATGTGTTATATTTGTTTCCGATCAATCCGCCTTTTGTACCTTCAGAAAATCCCACAGGAATTTATAAAAAAACAGTCCATTTAAACGGGGAGTGGATTCAGAATGATACTATTTTAAAATTTCATGGTGTGGACAGTGCGTTTGATGTATGGATCAATGGGGCCCATGCAGGATACAGCAAGGTCAGCCGCCTTCCGAGTGAATTCAATATTACAGACTATGTCCAGGAAGGGGAAAATGACATTACAGTACGGGTCTATAAATGGTCTGATGGAACGTATTTGGAAGACCAGGATATGTGGTGGCTTTCCGGGATTTACCGCGATGTGGAATTAATTAATGAGCCGGAAGAGAGTATTATTGATTGTACGGCAGATGGTGATCTGGACAGCTCTTATAAAGATGGAATCTTAAGAGCAGACATTACCACAAAGCAGGAAACATGTGATGGTACATGGAAATTAGAAAGAGATGGAAAGGCAGTTGCCAGTGGAAGCTTCCAGTCAAAAGAGGGCAGGGCCCACTTAAAAGAGCTAATTCCCGGTGCGGACCTTTGGACGGCAGAAACCCCTGATTTATATGAATTAACAGTATCTGCGGGAAAGCATGAAATCGTGGTACGGGTGGGATTCCGTAAGGTTGAATTAAAAGATAATAATTTTAGGGTGAATAATCAGGTGATTCTGTTAAATGGTGTGAACCATCATGATTTCAATCCCAAAGAAGGGCGCTGTGTCACACGGGAACAGATGGAAGCAGATATCCTGCTTATGAAACAGCATAATATCAATGCGCTGCGCTGCTCCCACTATCCAGCCAATGGATATTTGTATGATTTATGTGATGAATACGGGCTTTACGTGATTGATGAGGCAGATCTGGAATGCCATGGATTTGAATGGGTAGAGCGGTATGACTGGATTACAAATGATCCGTCCTGGAAAGAAGCCTATGTAGACAGAAGCGTGCGCATGGTAAAAAGGGACCGGAATCATCCATGCATTATCATGTGGTCCATGGGAAATGAATCCAGCTTTGGCTGCAATTTTAAAAGTGCTGCCAAGGCAATAAAGGAACTGGACGCGACCAGGCTGCTCCACTATGAGGGAGATTATGAAGCAGAAGTGACTGATGTTTATTCTACCATGTACACTAGGCTTAATAGGCTGAAAGAGATTGGAGAATCAGATTCTAAAGGAAATAAGCCCCATGTTATGTGTGAATATGGACACGCCATGGGAAATGGTCCGGGCGGATTAAAGGCATATCAGGATATGTACCGCAAATATAAACGGCTTCAAGGCGGTTTTCTGTGGGAATGGTATGATCATGGAATTTATACGGAAGAAGGAAAGGAAACCTACTACCGTTATGGAGGCAATTACGGAGATTTTCCTACCAATGGGAATTTCTGTATCGATGGGCTGCTGATGCCGGATAGAACCCCTTCCCCCGCCATGCTGGAATACAAACAGGTCATTGCACCGGTGGAAGTGACAAGGACAGGTGCAGGACGGGAGGTTCTTGTAAGGAACCATTATGATTTCCTGACACTGGGTCACGTTACATTAAAGTGGGAGATCCAGGCGGAAGAACATAGTATTCAGGAAGGATCCATTACCCATATGACTGCCCTCCCTCATGAAGAAGAAAAGGTGGCCATACCCTTCCTTCCATTCATGCCTGAGGCAAATACTGATTACTATCTGAATATTACTGTATGCCAGAAAGAAGATACAAACTTTGCAAAAGCAGGCTATGAAATTTCAAAAGTGCAGTTTCCGCTTGATATAAGCTGTGATGTACTGGAGGAACGCCCAAAAGGAGAACCATTACAGGTATCTGAAACAACGGATATCCTTAAGGTAGAAAATGGGGCAGTCACAGTAACCTTCCATAAAATATTTGGGAAACTGCTGTCTGTTGCAGCAGGGGATCAGGTATATTTAAGTGAAGGTCCGGTAATGAGCGTATACCGTGCTGCCATTGATAATGACATGTATAAAAAAGAGGATTGGATGAATAAATATTTTATTCAGAAATCCAGTGAACAGACAGAATATGTTACCTGTAAAGCAGGGACGGATCAGGTAGTTGTTACCATTGGAAAATATTTTGGATGCTTAAATCAGTCCTGGGGCTTTGAATGTGACTATGAATATACCATCTACTCCTGCGGCCAGGTCAAAGTGAATCTGCAGGGCAAGGCGGTTCAGAGAGGAAAGCTGGAACCTTCTTTCCTTCCCAGAATCGGTGTGGTCATGAAGGGGAATAAGTCCCTGCAAAAGGCAGTGTGGTATGGCCTTGGACCCGGTGAAAACTATTCAGACAGCAAAGCCGCCAGCATTATGGGGATTTATTCCAGCTCTGTGGATGAGATGGGAACCAATTATATATTCCCCCAGGAAAATGGCCACAGGGAAGAAGTAAAGTGGTTTGGGATAGGAGATGGGAATAAGAGCCTGTTATGTAAGATGGAAGCGCCTGTGGGGCTGAATCTTGCAAATTATACAGATGAAAGCCTGGAAGAGGCAAGACACCCATTCCAGATACAGCGGGCAGACCATGTTGAAATCCATTTGGATTATTTGCAGTCCGGCCTTGGAAGCAATAGCTGCGGAGAGGAACAGTTAGAAGAATATAAAGTAAAGCTTCAGGACTTTTCTATGGCATTTGTGATGCAGGTTGTTGATGATAAGGAAGTGAGAAAGGAAGCAAAGAAGCGCTATTTGGACTAGGAAGAGATAAAGGAGCAGTCAAAGAATGATAAAAGAGAGATTTTCAGGAAAATTAAAAGAGATGCTAAGCTCCGATGACTGGATGATTTTGCAGCCGGAATATGATCCGGAAGAAAATCTGAAGTTTGAAAGCTTATTCAGTTTATCCAATGGTTATCTGGGGATCCGGGGAAGTCATGAAGAAGGAGGGAACATAACCCTTCCCTATTTATACATTAACGGGGTATTTGATAAATCAGAAACCTTTATGCGGGAGCTTGCTGCCCTTCCTAACTGGCTTGGGATAAAGCTTTATATTGAAAAAGAGCTGATTGGAATAGAGAGCTGCCAGATTCTTAAGTTTACAAGAGCCCTTGATATGAAACAGGCCCTTCTTGCAAAAAGCTTTATACTGCGGGATAAAAAGGGAAGAGAAACCCTGGTGGAAGGAATCCGGTTTGTAAGCCGTGCCAATGTACACCGCATGGGAATCAAACTGTATGTCACACCGTTAAATTACAGCGGAATCATAGAAGTGGAAAACATCATTGACGGTACGATTATCAACTTCCATGATGCCCCCCGTTTTAAGGTAAAGCATACGTACATGACAGCAAATGAATCCCTTGATAAAGACGGTATTTATATGGAGGCTGCCACCAGGGATAACCATCTTCATACTGGAGTTGGCTGCCGGATCGAAGCCTATAAAAACGGCAGGGGTATTTTAAAGAACAGGATGTTCCACGCTTTTGGGGAACAGGGAGTGGAGTTTGGTGATTTTGATGCCGTAAAAGGGGAAACCGTAGAAATCATAAAATACGTGTCCATGTATACGGAACGTGAAGCCGCAAGATACGCACTTCACATGAAGGTAAAAGAAGAAATAGATGGATTTTTGAAAACAGGGTTTAAAGAAGAGCTGGCAGCCCATAAGGCGGTTTATGAGGATATGTGGAAGGCCGCTGATATCCGTATTGCAGGTGATGATGAGCTGGACCGGGCAGTCCGTTTTAATATTTTTCATTTAATGAGCACGGGCAATGAGAGAGATGCCCGGGTCAATGTAGGGGCGAAGCTCCTTTCCGGCGAAGAATACGGAGGGCATGCCTTTTGGGATACGGAAATATTCATGCTTCCCTTTTTTGCATACGTTTTCCCTGAAACAGCGAAAAACCTGGAATCTTACCGGTATCATCTGCTGGAAGCAGCAAGGGAAAACGCCAGGAAAAACGGCTATAAAGGCGCCCAATATCCCTGGGAATCTGCGGATGACGGCACAGAGCAGTGCCCTGATTGGACCATTGAGCCGGATGGTTCATGCTACCGCTGTTATGTAGCCGTTTATGAGCATCACGTGACTGCAGCTGTTGCTTATGGCATTTATAATTATGTAAAAATCACCAGGGACATGGATTTTTTACTGAACCAGGGAGCGGAGATATTAACAGAGACAGCAAGGTTTTGGGCCAGCCGGTGTGAATATGTGGCAGAAAAGGACCGCTATGAGATCAATCAGGTAACCGGCCCTGATGAATGGCATGAGCCGGTGAATAACAATCTTTATACCAATTATCTGGCAAAGTGGAATCTGCGTTATGTGATCTCCTTAATTGATACCCTTAAGAAAGGACATTCCAAAGAGTATGATGCGCTGATGGAAAAAACAGGGCTGACAGTTGAGGAAATCAAAGATTGGGAGATCGTCCAGGAAAAAATGTACCTTCCAAGAAAAGAAGGCACAGACCTTTTGGAGCAGTTTGAAGGTTACTTTAAACTGGAAGATGTGGTGATTGAGAAATACGATGAAAATGACTGGCCTGTACGTCCGGAAGCCTTAAAAACCAGGAGAGCAAGCCAGACACAGATTATTAAGCAGGCGGATGTTGTCATGCTGCTCCATCTGATGGGACAGGAATTTACGGAAGATGAGATTCGGAAAAACTACGAGTATTATGAGAAACGTACCCTTCATGGCTCTTCTTTAAGTCCAAGCATTTACTCTGTTATGGGATTAAAGGTAGGAGATGACTCCAAGGCATACCGTTATTTAAAAAGAGCAGCCTTCCTTGATTTGCTGAATTTACAGAAAAATACAAGGGAAGGGATTCATGCCGCCAATACAGGAGGCGTATGGCAGACCGTGGTATTTGGCTTTGCCGGGGTTTCCATTGGGGAAGACGGTATGCTGACTGTACGTCCTCACATGCCAAAGGAATGGGAGGGGCTGGATTTTTGCCTCCACCATCTGAATTCCCGGTTAAGGATCACCATCAGCAGAGATAATAGCGTCTTAGTGAAGGTATTGGATGGAGAAGCTCTGGAAGTAAATGTGAATGGGCAGATCGTAAAGGCAGTAAGGGAATAGAGAGGACATATTCATGAAAAAAAGGCTTGCAATCGGGGGGCTTATCTTAGTAACCATTATATGGGGCGGCGGTTTTGTTGCCAGCGACATGGCACTGGAGAGCCTGAGGCTATTCCAGATTATGGCAGTCCGGTTTCTGTTAGGCACTGTTTTAATGGGGCTGATCAGCATCCGGTCCCTGCGGGGAATCACAAAATCAGAAGTAATGGCAGGGGGGCTTATGGGACTCGCCCTCTTTGCCGGATTTGCATTTCAGATTGTGGGGCTTCAATATACGACACCCTCTAAAAATGCTTTTTTAACAGCATTAAATGTAGTGATTGTTCCGTTTATTTCATTTCTGATCTTAAAAAAGAAAATAGGAGCAAGAGGGATAGCCGGGGCAGTGATGTCCGTAGCAGGCGTGGCGCTGCTGTCATTGGACCGTAATTTTTCTTTGGGCCTTGGGGACGGGCTGACCCTTATTTGCGCTGTTGGGTTTGCATTTCAAATCTTTCTTACAAGTGAATTTGTAAAGAAATACCGTGCCACTGTATTGAACTTTATTCAGATGATAACTGCATTCCTTTTATCCTTCATCAGCCTGATCGCCTTTGGAGAGACGCAGTTTCACGTGACTGGAAAAGGAGTATTAAGTGTGCTTTATTTAGGCGTGATCAGCACGACAGTATGTTACCTGCTTCAGACAGCCAGCCAGAAATATGTGGATGAAACAAAAGCGGCCATAATTCTGTCTTTGGAGTCCGTCTTTGGAACGCTGTTTTCTATTCTGATTCTTGGGGAAATTATTACCCCCCGCATGCTGGCGGGCAGCGTGATTATCTTAGGAGCAGTTGTAATATCAAATCTTTCGGAAGCCGGATAAGCAGAACAGGAGGAATTCCTTATGAAATATAAGGCAGTTATTTTTGATTTAGATGGGGTTATCTGCCACACGGACAGATACCATTATCAGGCCTGGAAACAGGTTGCAGATGAAATGGGCGTTTATTTTGATGAAGAAATCAATAACCGTTTGCGGGGAATAAGCCGGATGGAAAGCCTGGAGATTATTTTAGAGAATTATCAAGGAGACATGAACCAGGAAGAAAAAACGTCTTTGGCAGAAAAGAAAAATGAGATCTATAAGGAATTACTAAAACATATGAGCCCGGAAGACCTTTCTAAAGAAGTTAAGGCAACACTGGATGCCCTCCGCTTAAAAGGGCTGAAGCTTGCCATTGGCTCTTCCAGTAAGAATGCAAAATTTATCTTAGAGCGCCTTGGACTTTCCGGGTATTTTGATGCCATTTCTGACGGAAATAATATTACTAAATC
Source organism: Hungatella sp. (assembly GCA_031270005.1). Taxonomy (GTDB): domain Bacteria; phylum Bacillota; class Clostridia; order Lachnospirales; family Lachnospiraceae; genus Lacrimispora. Next base: position 32,795 of record JAISYJ010000001.1, read on the forward strand.
CAAACCTGACCCGGAAGTGTTTATAAAAGCGGCCAGATTCCTTTCTGAGGATCCGGAATACTGCCTTGTGGTAGAAGATGCCAAAGCCGGATTAGAGGCTGCTAAAGCCGGAAATATGGACTGCGGGGCAATTGGGGATGGGATATCCTGTAACATTGCTACTTATGTATTAAACACATTCTCTGATTTGCTGAAAATCGTAGAACCATAATGAATCCCAAGGACGGACCGCAGCAAATTTGGTATTGCAGCCGGCATATGTGATAGTTGCGGCACAAAATCAGATATGATAAAATGAGGACAGTATAAGAAGCGAGGAAGGAAAAAATAGTGGCAACAATTAAAGAAATAGCTGAAATGGCAGGCGTTTCTGCTGCGACCGTATCTCGTGTCCTTAATTTTGATGACACGTTAAATGTACAGGACGAGACGAAACAAAGAGTGTTCGAGGCCGCAGAGCGATTAGAATATCAGATGCGGAACAAGAAGAAGTATAAAAAGAAATTAAAGCTTGGTATGATATCTTCTTATTCCCTGGAAGAGGAATTAGAAGATACCTTTTATCTATCTGTACGCATTGCAATAGAGAGGAAAATAGAAGAGGAAGGGTTTAAAAAGTTTACGGTCAATTTAGGGGATTCGGTAGAAAGCACATCGAATCTGGACGGATTGATCTGCCTTGGGACCTTTAGTGAATCCATGGTAAACAAGGTAAAAGCCTTTCATAAGCCGGCTGTTTTTGTGGATGCATTAGGTGATCTGGATTTATTTGATTCCGTGGTAACAGATTTAAAACACTCTGTAAAGAAGGTGCTCAGCTATTTTTTACAGGAAGGCCACAAAAAGATTGCATTTATCGGAGGCCGTGATGTGGATGCGGATGGGAAAGAAGTGGCGGATTTAAGGGTTCCTATTTACCGTTCTTTCATGGAAGAGAGAGGGATTTTAAATGAGGATTATATTAAAATAGGCGGCTACACGCCTAAGCATGGATACAGGCTTGGAAAGGAACTCCTGGCTATGGAAGAAAGACCAAGCGCTATCTTTACTGCAAACGACTCTTTAGCCGTTGGCTGCTATAAAGCCATACAGGAGGCAGGGCTTGGAATTCCGGAGGATATCAGTGTGATCGGATTTAATGATATCTCCATTGCGAAATATTTGGTTCCACCACTTACGACGGTTCATATTTATATGGATTTTATGGGCTCTCAGGCGGTAAGCATACTGGCGGAAAGGATATATTCGGGCCGTGAGATCAGTATGCATATTTCCCTGCCAACAAAATTAATGGTTCGGGGAAGTGTCAGTAAATGGAGGGGCGGGAATTAGGTTCTGTCAGATCTTTAAAGATGCTGTTTCTTCGCATTTATGCGGAAGGAACAGCATTTTTTGTGGATTTGATTAATCTCCTTGACAAGCATCTGATTCCGGACTAAACCTTAAGTGTCCGAAATCGGATACTTAATGATAGAGGAGATTCTGGAATGATTGAACAGATCAAAAAGCAACTGGAAATTTTAAACCAACAGGAAAAGGAGCTTACAGCTATCTATCACAGCGCTGCTATCAAATTCGGGATTTCTGACAGTGAATTTTGGGTATGGTATTCCCTTTTAGCTTTGGGAGGCGAGTATTCCCAGCAAAATATCTGCGATATGTGGTCTTTGCCGAAACAGACCGTTAACTCCGTAATAACAAATTTAACCAAAAAGGGCTATGTATTTCTGGAAACAGTTCCAGGCACACGCAACCGGAAAATTATCCGTCTGACGGAAGAAGGAAAAAGGTTTGGCGAAGACAGGGTTCTGCATATATATGAAGCAGAACAGAGAGCCATTGAAAAGATGCCGGAGCAGGAACTGCGGACCTACATCGCGTTGACGGGGAAATATATTGCCCTTTTGCGTGAAGAAATCAATAAAGAATAAACAATTCATGATAACAGGCAGAAAGGAGAATTATGAATCAAGAGCCGCAAAATAAGATCCTGACAATCCCCAATATGCTTTCCGCTTTACGCCTTTGTATGATACCGCTTCTTGTCTGGTTATACTATGTAAAACAGGAATATTTATGGACAGGAGGCCTGCTGATCCTGTCGGGCCTGACAGATGTTGTGGATGGTTTTATTGCAAGGCGTTTTCATATGATCAGCAATCTGGGCAAGGTATTAGACCCAATTGCTGATAAACTGACCCAGGGAGCCATGCTTTTTTGCCTGATCACCCGCTTCCCCTTTATGATGGCGCCGCTTGTTCTTTTGATCCTGAAAGAGATATTTGCAGGAATCACAGGCTTTTTGGTGATTCGGAACACCGGGCAGGTTTTCGGGGCCAATTGGCATGGAAAAGCAGCCACCATTCTGCTTTTTGCCATGATGATCCTTCATGTGGTATGGAATGACATTCCCACGGTATTATCGAATATCCTTATTGCAGTTTGCCTCATTATGATGTTTGTTTCTCTTGTTCTATACGGAATTCGTAATATATGGGCATTGAAGAATACAAACAAGATTTTGTCGGGAAAGGAGAAATATCATGCAAAATGACAGAATCAATTTGCTTGTAACCTTTGATAAAAACTATATAAAACCGTTTCAGACCATGTTAATGTCTCTGCTTAATAATAATCCCCGGGAAATTCTGCACGTATGGCTGCTCCATAGCGCAATCCCCCAGGAGGAGCTGCAGGCGCTGGAGGAATACTGCAGCTTGCACTGCGTACCTCTAACTCCGCTGCAGGTAGACCGTGCAATGTTTCAGAACGCCCCCATTTCAAAAAGGTATCCCCAGGAGATGTATTACCGCTTACTGGCTCCCCATCTTCTGCCCGTGTCCGTGGAAAAGATTCTTTATCTTGATCCGGATATCCTTGTGATTAATCCGATCCGCCCGCTGTGGGAGCTGGGGCTTAACGGGAACGCCTTTGCCGCCGCGTCCCATACCGGAATTACGGAGATCATGAATGATATCAACCGTGTAAGACTGGGAACCGAGCATGACTATTACAATACAGGTGTTATGCTGATGGATTTAATAAAGGCCAGGGAGATCGTAAGGCCGGATGATATTTTTCAGTGTGTCAGCGAACACGAAACGGATCTTCTGCTCCCGGACCAGGATGTTTTTAATTATCTGTATGGACAAAATACGCTGCAGGTGGATGACGCCATATGGAACTATGATGCCAGGTATTATTCCAATTATCTGATTCGGAGCGGCGGAATCTGTAATCTGGAATGGGTGATTCAGAACACGGCAGTTCTTCATTTCTGCGGGAAGAGAAAGCCCTGGGCAGCTTCCTACTCCCAGCGTTTCGGGGCATTGTACAAGCATTATATGCAGGCCGCCGCCAGATAACAGTCAGAAACCGCAGGTAAGATTGCAGGGCAGGATACCAGTGGATACAACAGCAAAACGGCATAGTCAAAACTGACTATGCCGTATGGTATACAAAGACTTCTTTCACTTATTCTTCGATGACCTGAATCTCCAGAAAATCAAAATCAATGTGCTCTATGAAATTATCCTGGGTAAACCGGGCTTTGGAATGTTTTTGAAATTCATGGACGGTAGCATCCAACCACATGGGTTTTCCAAGATCGAACTGGAGGCAGATGTCATCAAGCGCCTGAAAGACCATGGAAGTCCTGGAAAGACTGTAGTCTGAGATGCAGATAACAGTGTCTCTCATAATCCTGGTGTCTTTCATTAATTTTGCCCACATACGAAACATAATCGAATTTTCCTTTCTAAAATAAGGGGATGCCGTCAGTTGTTTTTATAATGCAACGATTATAGCATTATTACTCAGAAAAAGGCAAGAAGGAAAATGCCGGATATTGTAAAATAAGGAAAAATATGATAGAATCTTTATAGGAAAAACCGAAGGAGGAAGACTTAAGATGGCGCAACCCATAACAGATCAGGTTGGATTTCTTGGAGAGGCCTGCAGGGCTGTCCAGGAATTATCTGCAAGCAGGAGTTTATTGGAAAAGCTCCGCCTGGAGGAGAAACGTCTGGAAAAAGAACTGGATGCAGAAAGAAAGGCTGTGACAGATGCCATCAGCCTTACGGTGAAGAAACGGATCGAGGAAATTTGCGACACCTATGACAGGGAAATAGCCAGGGAGCAGGACCACTTAAAACGGGTGAGAGGTAAGCGGGAGAAGGCGAAGACCCAGGGAGTCAGGGAACGGATCGAAGAGGAGACGGCAGAGCTTAAGGGAAACAACCGGGAATTAATGCTGCAGATGAAGTCTGTTTTCCAGCAGGACCGGGTTCCCGGATTTTGTAAAAGCGGCTGGTATTATGCCTTGTATCTTCCAAGGGGATTTTCAGAATTTCTTGTGCTGCTTTTAAACATTTTTTTGTTCTTTCTTTTAATTCCCTGCGGAATCTATCTGCTGCTTCCGGAGAAGTCACCGTTCTACCTCATGGGAATTTACTTTGCTGCCATCCTGTTTTTTGGGGGCCTTTACATCTTCATCAATAACTTTACCAAGGTGAGGCATCAGGGCGCATTGAGAAAAGGGAGGTCTATCAGGGACATTATTAAATCCAACAAACGGAAGATCCGTGTTATCATTCATTCCATAAAACGGGACCGTGATGAAGCCGTATACAATTTGGAGGAATACGATGACGAGATCGCCCGGATCGACCAGGATTTATCAAACATCGCTGATAAGAAGCAGGAAGCCTTAAATACCTTTGACAAGGTAACACGGACGATCCTGTCCGATGAGATCGCAAACAACAGCAGGGATAAGATCTCAAAGCTTGAGGAAGCTTATGAAGGGGCAGCAGCTAGCGCCAAGGAGGCAGAAATCAGGGTAAAGGAGCAGACCCTTTTTATCAATGACAACTATGCATCCTATATTGGAAAAGAATTTATGGTTCCGGAGAGGCTTGACGAACTGGCCGATATGATCCGGATGGGCAAAGCTTCCTCCATCAGTGAAGCAAAAATCCTTTATAAGAGTATGAAAGAATAAGGTCAAGGTGCAGGATGAAAGCATGTATATGCTTTTTTCCTGCATTTTCTTAATTTAATTTACTTAATGAAGGCAGTTAAATTGAAACCTGAATTTAGAAAATCAACCCTTTGATGAACCAAAGGCACACCAATTTTTCCTTGGACATTTCCTGACCCTGCAAATGAATAATTCCATAAATGGCGGCTTATAATAGAACAGAGAAAATAAGGACAGCAAGGCAGGATATTATGAAATTATGGGAAAGAATTGCGATCCGCGGAAACCGGGACGTTTTTTATTATGATACAAAGCAGGCATTCCAGGCAGAGAAGTTTGCTTCCAGGCTTTTTGACATGATACGTACGGAGCAGGAAAACGGAAAGGTGGCGGGAGTGCTGTTTTTGTGCATTGGTACCGACCGCTCCACCGGAGACAGTCTTGGGCCGCTCATCGGCTACAAGCTGAAGGAAAAGGAGCTGGAATATTTAGAAATTCTGGGGACACTGGAACGTCCGGTCCATGCCATGAATCTGGAGACTTACCAGACCATTTTAAAGCTTCGTTATCCGAATCATGTGGTGGTGGCAGTGGATGCCTCCGTTGGGAGTATGGAGCACATCGGCTATGTGACATTGGGAAAAGGAGCGTTAAAGCCTGGCCTTGGAGTCAGTAAGGAGCTTCGGGCCGTAGGGGATATTTTTATTACCGGGATCGTAGGAAGCTGCGGAAATTATGACCCTTTGATGCTGCAGAGCATCCGGCTTTCCATTGTTATGCGCATGGCTGACTGCATCAGCCACAGTATTTATCTTGTCGAAAAGTTATGGGAAAACACTGCCCTGCTTTGACACGATTTTCACCTGTTGTATGCTATGATTCATTGGATTAAAAAGAATAGCGGGGTGAGCCAATGGGTGAATTATATAATCCGTTCCCCAAGCTGCCGAAGAATATCAGGCAGATCGGGGAAAGGGATCAGAGTGTAAAATTATATGTGGAAGATTATGTAAATACTTATTTGAAACGTCTGTATCCTGCGGGTGGACAGGAACTGCGGGTTGGTCTTCTGTTAGGCGGCATGGAATTCAATGACGGAACGCCATATATCTTCATTGACGGAGCTTTGGAAATGGAGGATGTGGCGGAGGCCGGAGGCCGGGTGGTGTTTTCCGAGCTGTCCTGGAAAAGAACCTATCGGAATATGGAGCAGCTTTTTCCAAAGCGGTCCATACAGGGCTGGTTTTTATGCGGCAGGCCGGGAGATGATCTGAGTCCTATCAATTACTGGAAACAGCATATGCAGTATTTTGGAGGATCCAACAAGCTGATGTATTTAAGCACTGGAGCAGATGGAGACGAAACAGTTTACATAACATCGGAGGATGGATTTTACAAGCTGCGTGGATACAGCATTTATTATGAGCGAAACCAGATGATGCAGGACTATATGGTACTGCGAAAGGATGTAAAACGTATCGAAACTGATACAAATGATAAGGTAATCGAAGAATTCCGCAAGCGGATGGACGAGCATAAGGTAGAAGCTACGGACCGGCATCAGACGGTAGGGCTTCTCCGGGGCATGTGTATGGCCATGTCAGTCGTCATATTAGCTGGCGGAATTGTTATGTTTAACAACTATGAACGGATGCGGAGTATGGAGAGTGTGATCGCATCGGCCATTCCGGCCAAGGCGGAACAGATTCTGATTGGAAAAAAAGGCACGGAAATGGCAAACAAGGGCGAATCCAGGGTAGTTGTAGAGGAGGCAGAGGGAGGCGTTTATCCTACCACTGCTGTGAGTAAGGAGACCATGTCCGAGACAATGCCGGAGCGGTCCCAGGCTGGGACAATGGCTGAGAGCAAGGCAGCAGAGACAATGGCTGAGAGCAAGGCCCCAGAAACAATGGCTGAAAGCAAGGCAGCAGAAACATTGCCCCAGGAGACTCAAGCCGCGACTCAGGCAGCAACTCAGGCGGCCGTTCAGGAAACAGAGGCGGCAGCAAATGGAAGTTCGCGGGTTCATGTGGTACAGGAGGGAGAGACTCTTTACGGTATTTGTATAGCAGAATATCATACGGTAAATAAATTAAAGGAAATTTGCGAGCTTAACGGGCTGGATGATGAAAATAAGATTGTCGCCGGCCAGAAATTACTTCTTCCATAGAAAAATATAATGCGTTTCTTCCTAAAATGATGTATACTACCAGTATATATGGGTATTTTTGGGAGAAAAGAGCATGATTGACAGGAACTCTATGAACAGAGAGATTAAGAAAAACCAGCTTCGGCGGCAGATTGTTTCATCTTCTCCTCAGGAGGGCGAAAACAGCCAGGAAATCATAAAGAAAGCCCTCACCAGGGTGAAAAAAAGAAGAATCAGGATCGCACTGGTGTTGTTTTTGGTGCTTCTCGCAGGAACCATAGGGATATATGAGTATTTTACCCTTTATCAATATACCCAGTATAGCGTAGCCTGGGCGAAGGAAATGAATGAGGGAAGCTATGTGGGATATTTAAGCTTTGGTTCCAATGTATTAAAATACAGCAAGGATGGTGCCTCCTATCTGGATTCCCAGGGAAAAGAAGTATGGATACAAAGCTATGAGATGAAGTCTCCCAGGGCATGCGTAAACGGGAATTATGCGGCCATTGCGGACCAGCAGGGAAATTCCATCTATATCTTTGATAAAACAGGAAATACCGGCATAGCGACCACGGTACTTCCTATTGTGAAAGCAACGGTGTCCTCTTACGGAGTGGTGGCCGCGATCCTGGAGGACTCCACGTCAAATTATATTTATTTCTTTAAGCGGGATGGAAGCGCCCTTGATGTGAAGATCAAAGCACTTTTAGGGGGGGATTCCGGTTATCCGGTGGATATCAGCTTGTCCCCTGACGGAACCCAGCTCATTGGAGCTTATGCATATTTGAAAAACGGGACTTTAAACGGCAGGGTTGCATTCCACAATTTTGCGGAAATCGGTAAAAGCATTCCTGACAGGCTGGTGGGCGGTTTTGACGAGCCTTATGACTCTTCACTGGTTGCCCGGGTCCAGTTCCTTGACGATACATACTCCTGTGCCTTTGCAGACAACAGCATATCCTTTTATTCCACAAAGAATGAGCTTTCTCCGGAGCTGATCCGGCAGGTGGCTGTGGAAGAGGAGATAAAGAGTGTGTTCTATTCGGAAAAATATGCAGGGCTTATTGTGGACAACCCGGAAGGAGAAAATCCCTACCGGCTGGATGTATATAAACCCAATGGGAATCTTGTATTTTCCAAAGGTTTCCAATACCAGTACACCCATGCTGATATTGACGGGGACCATGTAATTTTGTATAATGAAGATTCTTGCAGAGTCTATACCATGTCCGGAAGGCTTAAGTTTGCCGGGACATTTGATTTTCCGATATCTAAGATCCGAAACGGCAGGTTCCCCAATACTCTGATCGTAACCGGCCCCCAAAACATGAAAGAAATAAGATTACAAATAGGAGGACAATACCAATGAGCAACATCGATACCATGTCAGTCAACGCAATCCGTGTCCTTTCTGCGGACGCCATCCAAAAAGCCAATTCCGGACATCCGGGACTTCCATTAGGCTGCGCATCAGCAGCTTATGAATTATGGGCAAACCACATGAACCACAATCCAGCAGATCCAGACTGGGCCAACAGGGACCGCTTTATCTTATCCGGAGGCCATGGTTCCATGCTTTTGTATTCCCTGCTCCATTTATTTGGTTATGGGAATTTATCAAAAGAGGATGTAATGAATTTCCGCCAGCACGGCTCTAAGACTCCAGGACATCCGGAGTATGGACATACTGTAGGCGTGGAAGCTACTACAGGACCTTTGGGTGCAGGTATGGGTATGGCAGTTGGTATGGCCATCGCCGAGAAACATCTGGCATCCGTATTCAACAAAGAGAATTACCCGGTTGTTGACCATTACACCTATGTACTGGGTGGGGATGGCTGCATGATGGAGGGTATTTCCTCTGAGGTCTTTTCCCTGGCAGGAACCCTTGGCCTTGGGAAATTGATCGTTTTGTATGATTCCAACCAGATTTCCATTGAAGGAAGCACTGACATCGCATTTACCGAGGATGTCCAGAAGCGTATGGAAGCTTTCCATTTCCAGACCATTACGGTTGAGGATGGTAACGATCTGGAAGCGATTGGACGGGCGATTGAAGAAGCAAAAGCAGATACAGAGCATCCAACCTTTATTACAATCAAGACCCAGATCGGCTATGGCTGTCCTGCAAAGCAGGGTAAAGCCAGTGCTCACGGGGAGCCTTTGGGAGCTGACAATGTAACTGCCTTAAAAGAAAACTTAGGCTGGCCTTCCATGGAGCCATTCTATGTTCCTGAAGAGGTGTACAGCCATTATCAGAAGATCGCAGAGGAGAAGGCAGAGACAGAAGCGGCATGGAATGTGATGTTTGCCGCATACTGCCAGGAGCATCCTGATATGGAAGAGCTTTGGACTGCATATCATGATCCGGATGCAGGCGAAAAGGCCATTGCAAAATGTGAGGATTACTGGAAGCGGTCTGAGAAAGCGGATGCAACCAGGAATTTATCCGGGCAGGTTTTAAACCGTTTAAAGACTTATATGCCTAACTTGATCGGAGGTTCTGCGGACCTGGCTCCTTCCAATAAGACCAACATGTCCGATATGGGTGATTTTTCAAAGACCAACGGCAGCGGCCGCAACCTGCATTTTGGCGTAAGAGAGCTTGGCATGACAGCAATCGGAAACGGAATGATGCTTCATGGCGGCCTTCGTACCTATATTGCAACCTTTTTCGTGTTCAGTGATTATACAAAGCCAATGGCACGCTTATCCTCATTAATGGGCGTTCCGCTGACCTTTGTATTTACCCATGACAGCATCGGCGTGGGAGAGGATGGTCCTACCCATGAGCCGATTGAACAGCTTGCCATGTTAAGGGCAATGCCTAATTTCCATGTATTCCGTCCCTGCGATGAGACAGAAACAGCAGCAGCCTGGTATTCTGCGCTCACCTCTAAGAAAACGCCTACTGCCCTTGTTCTTACAAGACAGAACCTGACGCCTATGCCAGGAAGCAGCAAGGAGGCCTTAAAGGGAGGCTATGTAATTGATGACTGTGAAGGCACTCCTGAGATCATACTGATCGCAAGCGGTTCTGAGGTGGAGCTGGCAGTCAATGCGAAGAAGCTTCTTGCCGACAGAAAAGTACGTGTGGTTTCCATGCCCTGTATGGATCTGTTTGAGGAGCAGACCGGAGAGTATAAGGAATCTGTCCTTCCAAAGGCAGTTCGCAGGCGCGTGGCAGTAGAAGCCTTAAGTGATTTCGGCTGGGGCAAATATGTGGGCCTTGACGGAACTTATGTGACCATGAAGGGCTTTGGCGCCAGCGGTCCTGCAAATCTTTTATTTGAACATTTTGGATTTACAGCGGAGAATGTGGCACAAGCCGCAAGATCCTTAGATTAACGAAAGAAACGAGCAGTGCGAGACAGGACGGGAGAAGATTTTGACAGCGGCACTGCGGATTTATAGTACGACAGGTAAAAGGAGTGTATTCAAAATGGAAATGAAATGTGTTGGCGTTGATATTGGCGGTACATCTGTAAAGATCGGAATATTTGAGGTGACAGGAGAGCTCATTCATAAGTGGGAGGTTCCCACCAGAAAGGAAGGAGGCGGAAAATACATCCTTGAAGACACCGCTGCTTCCATACTGAAAACCCTTAAAGAGCTTGGTATTTCTCTGGAAGAGGTAAAAGGAGCGGGCATGGGAGTTCCAGGACCGGTCATGCCCAGCGGATATGTGGAGGTCTGCGTGAACTTAGGCTGGCGCGATATGTATCCGGAAAAAGAGCTGAGCGAGTTGCTTCACGGCATTCCGGTAAAAAGCGGCAATGATGCCAATGTAGCGGCTCTTGGCGAGATGTGGCAGGGAGGCGGAAAAGGCTACGACGACATCGTTATGGTCACTCTTGGCACCGGCGTAGGCGGCGGCGTTATTATTGACCAGAGGATCGTTGCCGGAAAGCATGGCCTGGCCGGAGAGATCGGACACATCCATATCCGTGATGATGAAACAGAAAGCTGTAATTGCGGAGGCGTGGGCTGCGTGGAACAGATCGCCAGCGCAACAGGCATTGCAAGAGAAGCCAGAAGAAAAATGGCTGCAGTTGATACTCCCTCTGTTCTCAGGTCCTTTGGTGACAGCGTAACGGCAAAGGATGTGCTGGATGCCGCCAAGGAAGGGGACGCATTGGCCTGTGAGGTCATGGAGGTTGTAGGCCATTACCTGGGCCTTGCCCTGGCTCAGATTTCCATGGTAACAGATCCTGAGGTCTTTGTCATCGGAGGAGGCGTTTCAAAGGCCGGAGCGTTCCTGGTTGATTTAATCTCTAAGCATTTTGATAAGTACACTCCTATTTCTCAAAATAAGAGCGGCATTGTCCTGGCGAAGCTGGGAAATGATGCAGGAATTTATGGAGCAGCAAGGCTGATCCTTAATTAAGTATTAAGGCGGATTCTTAGGAATCCGCCCTTTTTATATTTCTATGAATACAGTTTTACTGGCAAAGGGCCCGGGCAATTTCCGCTGCCTTGTTAAAGTCCTCTTCTTCCGGATTCCAAAGGCATTTGGCTTCCTCTTCCACCACAGAGAACCCGGCCTCTGTCAGCCGTTCCCGAAGGACCTTTGTTCCCTCCCCGCTCCAGCCATAGCATCCGAACACGGCAGCCTTTTTCCCTTTATATTTCAATTCCTTCAGGAAATCAAGCCATCCTCCCACAGAAGAAAGAATGCTGCCGCCTACGGTTGGAGAGCCGAGAGCGATTGCTTTTGATTTAAACACCTCTGTCATAATATCATTCTTATTTATCATGGAAATATTAAAAATCTTTACTCTGGTATCCGGTGAAATCCGTGCGATTTCGGCACTGATCTTATGAGCCAGCTGCTTTGTCCCATCCCACATGGTATCATAAACCACGGTGATCTGATCCTCCTGATAGTTCTGGGACCATTCGTAATATTTTTCCACGATCTGCAAAGGATTCTCCCTCCAGATGGAGCCGTGGCTGGTTGCGATGATATCGATGGGCAGGTTAAGCCCCTGTATCTCCTCTATTTTCTTTTTTACAAGAGGAGAAAATGGAGTCAGGATATTGGCGTAGTACTTAATGGCTTCTTCCCAAAGCCGGCACTGGTCGGCTTTGTCATTAAATAATTCCTCAACCGCGAAATGCTGTCCAAAGGCGTCATTGGAGAAAAGGATATTATCACCTGTCAGGTAAGTAGCCATGCTGTCAGGCCAGTGGAGCATTTTCATTTCCACAAAGACCAGCTTCTTACCGTTTCCAATATCAACGGAATCCCCGGTTTTCACCACCTGATAATTCCATTCCGGATGGTGATATTGTCCGGTAAGGGATTTCACTCCGTTAGCCGTACAGTAAATGGGAGTGCCAGGGATTTTCTCCATTAATGCGGGAAGAGAACCACTGTGATCCACTTCTCCGTGGTTTGCAACAATGAAATCAATTTCCTTTAAATCAATCTCTTTTTCCAGGTTATCTATAAACTCCGTGGAATGAGGTTTCCAGACCGTGTCAATGAGGACCGTTTTTCCTTCCCTGATTAGATAAGCATTCTGGCTTGAGCCATGATTAATGGAGTAATCCGCCCCATGGAAGGATTCCAGCTCCCAGTCCATAAAACCTACCCAGTAAACATTGTTTTTCACAAGTTTTTTCATTATTAATTTCCTCCTTCATATTTTGGAAACAGCAGTGAATTTTCTGTAAATATATGAATATACACGTCTTTAACCAGTTCATGCAGCTTCTGAAAGGCCAGGCGGTAGGAAGCGCAGCCGTCTTTTGGCGCAGTAAAATCATTGGTGCAGGCAGTGATTTCTTTTATCAGGTTCCCTGCCGCTTCATGTTCATCCTCCAGCTCCTTCACATATTCTGCATCTTGCTTTCCGTTAAAGTTCTTTTTCATATAGGGGAAAATAAGTTTTTCTTCCTTTGCAAAATGTTCCTGAAGCTCTTTTTTCAAATCTGAAAAAAGTCCGTGTACGGGAACAAGCTGTTCCTGATGGTGTTCATAATGGGCCAGCAGGACTTTATTGATCAGTTCATCGATTTCTGCCAGCAGGATTCTTTCCTTTAAATGGTGTGTATTTATAATATAATCAATTAAATCGGGGATATCCATCTCTGCCAGATGTTCCACAGCCAGCACTTGTCCTTTGTTTGATTTATGAGGTTTATTCACAAGCTTTTTATTCAGCAGCTCGATAAAGCTTTTCGACTCGATTCCAAGCTTTTGTACGGCCTCTTCTAATGCATCCTTTCCGCCGCAGCAATAATCAATGTGAAAATCATTAAAGATCTCAACTGCTTCCGGATAGGCCTTAACCACATCAGTTACTTTCATTTTACCTGTAATCATGGTTCTCCTCCTCTTTCCTGAATTTTCTGTTTTTCAGAAATGTTTGTTTTGTTTGTAAGGCCAGTATATCCGGAAAAGAGAATAAAAAATGTGATTCAGATCATTATTTTAAATCTTTTTTATTTTAAAATTCATTTTCAAAAGCATCTCTTAAAATATCTTTGTTACGGATGTGAATCTTACGATTCCCCTCTAATTCAATGGCGCCTTCCCTGGACAGCTGGCCCAGCTTTCTGCTGATGGTCTCTCTTCTGACATTGATATAAGCGGATATGTCATCTCTGGTCAATTCAATGGTTTCACCCTTGATCCGGCTGCTTCTGAATAAAAGAAAGCCGGCGACCCGGGCCTTGGCATCGTTTACGGATAATAGCTGTACCAGTTCATTTGCAGCCGATAACTTCTGTCCCACCACGTTTAGTATTTTGACTCCGATCTCAGGTTTTTTTAAGATCAGCTCATGAATATCTGTCAGGGAAATGAGACATACTCCGCATTCTCCCAGGGCAATGGCATTTGCTTCAAAGGCTTTCCCGGCGAATATGTTCTGTTCTCCGTAGATATCTCCTTCTGTCAGCATATCAAGAACGTATTCCTTTCCTTCCAGGGAATAGCGGCTGATTTTGGCTTTTCCGTAACGGATGATCAGTATTTTATCTGCCGGGTCATACTCATGAAAAACAGTTTCCCCTCTTTTGTAATCCAGATGCCGGGCCTTTGATATCAGTTCTTTCTGCTCCTCTAAGGATAGGGGCTCAAAAAGAGGGATTTTTGAGGTGCACAGTTTGCTGCAGCAATTACACTTAAATTCCATGCCGTTCTCCTTTCGGACATTTGACTTTTATAGAAATAATTATATGATATCTGACAAAGGGAGGGAAAGATATTTTTACAATATCCTTCCCTCCCTCTTTCTTTTGTATCCTGTTTTTTAGATTACACAATAGCCATAACAGCCTTCCTCTTATTTACAATTTACTAAATTATGATATAATGGGAATACTTCACAAAGAAAAAGCCTCATAAAATGAGGAGACCCCGGTTGGCAGGCAACCGGGGCAATTATGAAAAATCTATGTGCAATTTGACGATTTAATCAATTTGACTCATATATTTTCTATGTATTTAGTATAAAAAACATATATGAACGGAATATGAACGGCCTGTAAACACATTATGAAAAAAGGAGGAAAGTATGGGAGAAAATTATAAGAACAGAAAGACCATAGTAATTGGCCATAAAAATCCGGATACAGATTCCATCTGTTCTGCCATCTGCTATGCAAATTTAAAAAGAGTGCTGACTGGAGAACAATATCAGCCAGGCAGGGCGGGCCGCGTCAACGAGGAGACACAATTTGTGCTCCATTACTTTGGAGTGGAAGCACCGGAGCTTGTGGAGAATGTAAAGACCCAGGTCCGTGATATCGAAATTCGTGAAACAAAGGGTGTAAAGAAAAACCTGTCCTTGAAAAAAGCCTGGAATCTGATGCAGGAAGCCAACGTAGTCACCATTCCGACTGTGACCGAGGATGGGATACTGGAAGGGCTGATCACCGTAGGTGACATAGCCAAGTCCTATATGAACGTCTATGACAGCAGCATTTTATCAAAGGCCAATACTCCGTATGAAAATATTGTGGAAACCCTGGAAGGGGCTATGGTAATCGGCGGAAAAAGCAAATATTTCAATCATGGCAAGGTCCTTATCGCGGCAGCCAATCCCGATATGATGGAATACTACATTTCAAAGGGCGATCTTGTGATCCTGGGAAACCGCTATGAATCCCAGCTGTGCGCCATTGAGATGGAATCGGCCTGCATCATTGTCTGCGAAGGTGCGGCGGTATCCATGACCATCAAAAAGCTGGCCCAGGAAAGGGGCTGTACTGTCATGACCACCCCTTATGACACATATACTGCAGCCCGTCTGGTAAACCAGAGCATTCCCATCAGCTATTTCATGACCACGGAAGGGCTGATTTCCTTTGAAGAAGACGATCACATCGATGAAATAAAAGAAGTTATGGCAAGTAAGCGCCACCGGGATTTTCCGATTCTTGATAAGGACGGAAAATACATGGGAATGATCTCCCGCCGGAATTTGCTGGGTGCAAAGGGAAAGCGCCTGATCCTGGTAGACCATAATGAGAAAACCCAGGCAGTAGAAGGCATGGAAAGTGCGGAAATCCTGGAGATCATTGATCATCACAGGCTTGGTACCGTAGAAACCATTGCCCCGGTATTCTTCCGCAACCAGCCGGTGGGCTGTACGGCTACGATTGTTTATCAGATGTATCAGGAAAACAATGTGGAGGTTAAACCGAAGATTGCTGGCCTGCTGTGCAGCGCCATTATTTCCGATACCCTTTTATTCCGTTCCCCTACCTGTACGGAAGCGGATCGAAAGGCAGCTCTCGCCCTTGCGGATATCGCAGGAATCCAGGTGGAAAAATATGCTTCTTCCATGTTCGCGGCAGGAAGCAACTTAAAAGGAAAGACGGATGGAGAGATCTTTTATCAGGATTTCAAGAAATTTACCGTTGGGAAGGTGTCTTTCGGAGTCGGACAGATCAGTTCCTTAAACGCCAAGGAGTTAGATGAGTTAAAGGGCCGGATGGTGCCTTATATGAAAAAGGCAAGAGAAGAGCATGGCGTGGACATGATGTTCTTTATGCTTACCAACATTTTGACGGAATCCACCGTGTTGTTATGCGAGGGCCAGGGAGCAAAGCAGATGGTTGTAGGAGCTTTCCGCGCAGAGGAAGAGGAAACGGCTGTGGAAGATCATATCGTAAGCCTTCCCGGCGTGGTATCCAGAAAGAAACAGCTGATTCCTGGCATTATGCTGGCGGTTCAGGAATAGGAGGCTTCCGTGTCAATGAAGAAGAAAGAAACCAATGAAAACAAAAAGTCCGTAAAAAGCAGCAGGGTTACCTGGAAGCCGGGAAACATGCTTTACCCGGTTCCTGCGGTCATGGTCAGCTGTCAGCGGGAAGGGGAAAAACCGAATATCATAACCGTGGCATGGGCAGGTACCATCTGCTCCACCCCGGCAATGCTGTCCATATCCATCCGCCGGTCACGGCATTCCTATAAAATTATAAAAGAAACCGGAGAGTTTGTAGTAAATCTGGTGACAAAGGATCTGGTGCGGGCTGCCGATTACTGTGGGGTGAAGTCAGGCCGGGATGTGGATAAATTTGCGGAAATGAGGCTGACGCCCTGTTCCCTGGAACATATCAAAGCCCCTGGAATAGAGGAATGCCCGGTGAATATAGCCTGCAGAGTGGTGGAAATCAAGCCCTTGGGAAGCCATGATCTGTTTTTAGCAGAGGTGGTGGGAGTGACCGTTAACAGCCGGTACATGGATGAGAAAGGGAAGTTCCACCTTAATGAGGCAGGACTTATCTCTTATTCCCATGGGGAATATTTTGAACTGGGGAAAAAGCTTGGAAGTTTCGGCTATTCTGTGAAAAAGGCAGGGAAAAAGCCGTCTGGCAGGAGGAAAAGCAAATGACGGGTAAGCTTGATAATATTACGCTGATCGGTATGCCGGCCTCCGGCAAGAGCACAGTGGGCGTTTTGCTGGCAAAACGCCTTGGATATTCCTTTGTGGACGTGGACATTGTGATCCAGGAGCAGGAAGGATGCCTTTTAAAGGAAATTATCGCCAAGGAGGGCCAGGAGGGCTTCTTGGCTGTGGAAAACAGGATCAATGCCGGTTTAAATGTCCATCATAGTGTCATTGCCCCGGGAGGAAGCGTGATCTATGGAAAAGAGGCAATGGAGCATTTAAAGGAGATCAGCACAGTGGTTTATTTAAAGCTTAGCTATGAAAGTCTAGAGGAACGGCTGGGCAATCTGGTGGACCGGGGAGTTGTGTTAAAGGATGGTATGACCTTAAGGGGCTTATATGAGGAACGGGTTCCTTATTATGAAAAATATGCGGATATAACCATTGATGAAAACGGTCTTGATCCAGGAAAGACGGTAGACAGTCTTAGAGCCATTATGGAAGAACGGTTTGGCCTGACTACATAACAGCCGGTTTTCAAAACGGCCTGCCTGCTTGAAGAAAATTTAAAAGGTGTCCAAAAGTCAGATTTCGGCTTTTGGACACCTTTTTTGTTTTAGATTTTTAATTGGAACTTTTCCATTAGAAGCTTCAGCATCTGAGCCTGTCCGGCCATTTCCTGGCTGGCGGCGGCGCTTTCCTCTGATGTGGCAGAATTGGTTTGAATTACGCTTGATATCTGGTCAATTCCCTGAGTTACCTGGGCAACAGAAAATGCCTGGTCCTTGGAGGCGGTGGATATCTGATAGGCTAAGTCTGCCGCTGTTTTGGAAGACTGGACAATGCGGTCCATGGATTTTGCAGTTTCCTTTGCAATATGATTTCCAGACTCAATGGAAGCCAGGGTGTGTTCAATTAATGCGGCAGTGTTTTTGGAAGCCTCCTGGCTTTTATTGGCCAGGTTGCGGACTTCGTCTGCCACAACGGCAAAGCCCTTTCCGGCAGCTCCCGCCCTTGCTGCTTCCACGGCTGCGTTAAGGGCCAGGATATTGGTCTGGAAGGCGATGTCCTCTATGGTCTTTATTACCTTTCCGATTTCTGCGGATGCCTTGCTGATATCTTCCATGGCATTTGTCAGATCCTGCATCTGTGTCTTGCCATATTCCAATTCAGTTGCAGTATTGTTCACCTGCTGGTTTGTTTCTTTGGCATTTTCCGCATTAAGGTTTATATTATTGGAAATATCGTTGATGGTAGCAGCCAGCTCTTCAATAGAGGAGGCCTGCTCGGTTGCACCCTGGCTTAAAGCCTGGGCGCTGCTTGCCACCTGTTCGGCTCCTGAGGCCACCTGGTCTGAGGACTGGGTTATTTTTGCCATGACATCATTTAAAGAGTTTGTGAGATTTTGTATGGAGAGCTGTACGGAACGGAACTCTCCTTTAAATTCTTCCGGGTCATGGGGAATATCAAAATCCCCCTGTGCCATACGGCTTGTGGTGACAGAGATATAATCCATGTAATAGGATAGACGTCCCATCATGGTCCTCATGCTGTCGGCAAGATGCCCAAGTTCATCCTCTGAACTGTATTCCGGCCGGCATTTTAAGTCGCCCTGGGCCATACGGTCTGCAACCATTTTCAGTTCGTCAATGGGACGGGTGATGCCCCTTGTAATTGCAATTGCAATAATCACGGAGGTACCAATGGAAATAAAGATAATGGTTCCCATAATTGCAATGAATAGGGAGGTCTGGCGGGAGAGCTGGGCAGATTTTATATCTCCGGCGGCTGACTTATCCGACAGCATGGTATTGATGGTATCGGCGATTTCCGCTGCCAGCGGAGCAGCATAGCTTCGGAAAAAGGCCATAGACTCCTGGGAAGATTTTGATGCAAGCTCGATCGTCTTGCTGCGGATATCTTCATAGGATTTCATTTTCTCAGAAAGCTGGCTGTAAAGCTCCTTTTCCGAGGCGGTCTTCATCCTTGCCTGTACCAACTGCATCTTTTCATTTATCAAATTGATCTGTTTGGTCAGGTTTTCCTTCTGCCTGTCGGTTTCATCGGCATCTTCTGAATAGATTATGTATAACACTGTGGCGCGGTGGGCCTGAAACGCCTGTCCCAGGCTTCCGATATCCCCCTGTGCAAATCCATAATCCTCCAGCTCTGCATGATATTCCTTATTAAGGGCCCGAATGAGCAGGATCCCAATGGTCCCGGCCAGACCTGAAAATAATACAACGATAACAAATGCAACAAGCAGCCGGTTCCCTACTTTTAGTTTTTTTAACATACAATTTCCTCCCTGGTTTTAAAGTAATATTTCTGTGAATTGTTTATTCCCATGAATTTTTGGATAAATGTCAGATTTGGCATAATATTAGATGGTTATGTAATATTACATCTTTTCATGAATTTCCTGAATATGGAATTACTAATAATTATAGTTATCTTTCCGATTTTAGTCAATATGGTAGATACTGGTAGATTCTTACGTGGAAATTTTTGTAAGCAGAATGTTGGAAGACGGAAGAAATACTTGCGGACAGCATTGGGCGAGCAATTTTTTACCATAATTAGGTCATTCTCCCCATCCATCATTCACCATAGCGGCAAAGATTGACATAATTTTTGTTGGGTGTATATTATAAAGCGAATCATTTTATTTATTAACTGAAATTATTTATAACAGAAACGGGAGCTGAGATGAAACAAACGATAGAACATGCCATTGTATTGATTCCCTCTCTTGAACCTGACAGAAGGCTTCCGGTTTATATAAAGGAGCTGGGAGAATACGGGTTATCCCGTATTATAATTGTAGATGATGGCTCTGGAAACAATTATCAGGATATTTTCAAGGAATTGGAGGAGTGGGGCTGTACTGTAATCCATAACAGCATAAACCGGGGAAAAGGTTTTGCTCTTAAAGTGGGATATGATTACATAAGGGAAAATGTGTCCGGCTATTCGTGCATCGTAACCGCGGATTCCGATGGACAGCATGCCCCGGAGGATGTTTATAAGCTGGCCATGGAAGCCGAAGGCCATCCCGATGCGTTAATACTGGGGGTAAGAGATTTTAAAAAGGCCGGAATACCGGCCAAGTCCCTCATTGGAAACCGTGTTACTTCTGCAATATTTGCTGCACTGTACGGGAAATACCTTCCTGATACCCAGTCAGGGCTCAGGGCCTTTGGTCCGAAGCTTACAGGCCGGATGCTTGGCATAAAGGGAGAAGGGTTTGAGTATGAAACCCAGGTCCTGATCACCTGCACCCGGTCTAAAATATCTGTTCTCACCATCCCCATTCAGACCATATATGAAGATGAGAACAGGGGCACGCATTTTAAGGCTGTAAGGGACAGCTTAAAAATTATTGCTATCCTTGGAGCTGATTTTATGAAATTCCTTTCCTCATCCGTCATCTGTTCTTTCGTTGACATGGGAATAGCCTGGACGCTTCTTGACTGGCTGAAGCCTTATATGAAGGGGGAGGATTTCCTTAGAATCATGATAGCTACGGCTATTGCCAGATCGGTATCAATTGCCGTGAATTATTTGTTGAATAAAAATGTGGTGTTTAAGGACAGGCAGGCTTCAGGCCATAGCCTTTTCCGTTACCTGAGCTTGTGCGCATTCAATATACTGCTGTCCGCTGCCGGGGTGTATATCCTCCATCTGGCTCCGGGATTTAATGAAAAGACGGCAAAGCTTCTCTGTGATGGCTGTCTGTTTCTCCTTGGTTATCAAATACAACAGCGCTGGGTATTTTCCCGCGCAGGGGGCTGGTTCCGTGAATAAAGAAGAGAAAAAAACGAAATATAATTTTTATCATTACCATGGTCCTGATGACAATTTATCTGGGCTGGCGTATGATATTTACCCTGCCGCTTCATGAGGGGACAATGAGCCTCATATTTGGTATATTGCTGATTGCAGCGGAGACTGTTACGGTATTTACCTCCTTTGAGCTTTTTTATCAAAAGATGCAGATGAATAAATTTCATCTGGAATGTCCGGAAATACCGGATGAATATTATCCGGATGTGGACGTTTTCATTGCGACCCATAATGAACCGGCTGATATTCTGTATAAAACGGTCAATGCATGTACATTCATGGAATATCCCGATAAAAGTAAGGTACATATCTATATTTGCGATGACGGAAACCGTGAAGAGATTGCCGGACTGGCCAGACAATTTGGAGTCGGCTACCTGGGGCTTGCAGATAATAAAGAGGCAAAATCAGGTAATTTAAATAATGCTTTAAGTAAGACCTCATCTCCCCTTATTGCTACCTTTGATGCGGATATGATCCCCCAGCATACGTTTCTCATGAAAACGGTTCCATATTTCCTGCTTTCCAGGTTCACAAAAGAAAACGGGAAGTGGAGGCTTAAAAAGGAAGAGGAGGTCGACAAAAAGTTCAGGCTTGGATTAATTCAGACGCCTCAAAGCTTTTATAACCCCGATCTTTTTCAGTTCAATCTGTATGCGGAAGGAAACATCCCCAATGAGCAGGATTTCTTTTCCAGAGAAGTCAATACCATGCGAAATACCTCCAACGCGATCGCTTATACCGGCAGCAACACCCTCATTTTAAGGGAGGCCATGGAGGAGATAGGAGGTTTTCCCTTAAAAACCATTACAGAGGATTTTGAGACAAGCCTGCGGATACAAAAAGCAGGATTCATCACCTATGCAACGGATGAGATACAGGCGGCCGGGCTTACTACCACAACAATAAAGAGCATGATCAGGCAGCGGGTGCGATGGGCAAGGGGCATCATTCAGAGCCTTCAGAATACCCATGCCATTGCTACACCAAGGCTTCCCCTGCTTGCAAGGCTTACGTACCTTAATACTTTTTTATACTGGTGGTCATTTTTTAACAGGCTCATATTCGTTATGTCCCCCATCCTGTTTGCCCTGTTTGATTATAGGATCGTGAACAGCCATTTCTGGGATGTGATCGTGTTCTGGCTTCCTGCATACTTTTTTTACAGTATGTCCATGCGTTATCTCTCAAGCAACGTCAGGAACCAGAGATGGAGCCAGATCATTGACACCATATTTATGCCCTATTTGATTGTCCCGGTATTGCTTGAGACCTTTCATATCCATCAAAGAAAGTTTAAAGTCACCAATAAAAAGAAAGAAGGAAAGGGCATTGGCTTTGAGTTTGCCGTGTTTGCGATTCCTCATGTGATATTGCTGGCACTGTCCGCAGCGGCCATGATACGCTTTGTCCATGGAAAATATGGCTGGGCATTATTTTACAGCAGTATTATCCTGTTCTGGATCATTCATAACATGGTTTCCTTATTCTATGCCATATTTTTTATGCTGGGAAGACCTGCTTACAGGAGCAGTGAGCGGATCAGGGCAGAGGAAGATATCACCATACAATATAAGGCCTTAACTTATGAAGCCAGGACGGCAGACGTTTCCGAAAACGGATTAGCCTTCTGGTCGGAGAAGCCCATATATCTTCCGGAAAATAAAACCGTGGAATTTGTGATTACCACGTCTCGTTATAAAGCCAGACTTGAGGGGAAGATCGTTTATGTGAAAGAGCAGGACAAAGGCTGGCGTTATTCCGCAGCCATCCGGGCAGTTGACGAAGAAAACAAACGCCAGTATATGCAGATCATATATGACAGGACCCATTCCCTCCCAATGCAGATGGATTTATGGGTCACCGCTTATGACGATATGCTGAGAAACATAAAAAAACGGTTGAAGCAGCCGTTTAAAGACAAAAGAAAGATGCCCAGGATCCCCATGGAAAGACAAATTACTTTTACAAACGGGGCTGCCTGCAGGCTGGTTGATTTTAACTACTGCTATTTTTCAGTTTCTGATTTTAATACGAACGGAAGCCAGGATGATACGTTTATCTATAATACAGAAAGCGGGATTCCGTTGGTCCTGAAACGGACGGGAATATACATACGGCATTCATCGGAGGAGCTATTGTCAGTTGTGAACCTGGATGATCTCACTGGGAAAAATATAATCAATCAGATTTTGGTTGACATAAAAAATACAGATGAAAAAGAGGGTTAAAGGATGAGTGTTATAGTCCATATAATTATGACAGTGGCGCTTTTGTGCTCCCTGTTCGGCTATATGATGTTTACAAGGGAAAAACTGAGGCTTCAGCCAGAATTCATTCCTGTTTTTGTCTGCTCAGCCATTGCCTGTATAATTTACTTTTGCGGAATGGCCGGTTTTTTACTGTCAGGGTCGGTAGCTGTGCTTATGGCAGGAATCCTTCTGTTTTTCTTCTTTTTATTAAAGAAGATCAGGAACCGGTCCTATGGGAAATTCCGCATTTCCCTGTTCCAGGCGGGGTTTGCCCTTGGAAGCCTGTTCTTTTTTCAGCTGCTGCTTGTCAGCAGGCTGGTACATTATGATAATTTCTCCCATTGGGCTATAGCCGTCAAGCAGATGCTCAGCACCAATGCGTTTCCTGATGCCGCATCTGCCTTGATTGATTTTAAAAATTATCCACTGGGCTCTTCCTCGTTTCTATATTTTATCTGCCGCTTTGCCGGGAATTCCCAGGGGATTATGCTGGCGGCCCAGGGAATCCTTATTTTTTCCTGCTTCTATGCCATGTTTGGGGTGATCAGGGAAAAGAAGCGGTTTCTGCTGTTTGCATTTTTGGCGGCAGGCTGTTCCTTGCTGTCCATATTTAACATTACCATACGGATCACCAATCTGCTGGTCGATTTTCTCCTTCCCATATATACCCTTGTATTGTTTGTAATGATATACAGGTATCAAAGGGAAATAAAAAAGGCTTGTATTGGCATTATACCCGTAGCAGGATTTTTGATGATTATAAAAAATACCGGTACTATATTTGCGGGAATCGGGTTTCTTTATCTGATCTATGCCTGGTTAAAGAACAGGGATAAACCTTTATGGAAAAATGGGGTGGCGGTGCTTCTTTCCGTTGTGGTATCTTTTATCCCATATCTTTTATGGAATATCCATATGTCGGTTAATTTCCAGGGGGTGGAAAATAAGTTTGAAGTTTCTGCCAATAATCTCCACGGTATTTCCGGTGGAAAAAGTCCGGAGGAGGTACGTCAGATAGTCGATCTCTTTGTCAAATCAGTGTTTGATATCAAAAGCCGTCCTGCCATGGGGATTCTGGGCTTTCATGCGGTTGCCATAATAGCCAGTGTATTTGCAGCTGTTCTCCTAAAGAAAAACTGGAATTTATGGAAGGTGCTGATTGCGTTAAACGTTGTTCTTATTGGTTACTATCTTGGCATACTAGCTCTTTATGTCTTTTCCATGCCTCTTGATGAGGCACTCCGATTGGCAGGGTTCGATCGTTATGCATCAAGTATCGTGGTTTTATTTGCCGGAGGGCTGGTGCTGTGCGCAACTGTTGACATTGAAAATTCGTTTTACTATAAATCTGGTGAGCTGCCGGATTACCGGGCGTTTAAAACCGTAGAAAGCAAGAACCGGTATCAAAAGGGCGTCATCTTTTTTATGGCCTTAGCCATAACCCTTCTGATGTCTGAATACAATGGCATGCAGACCATCCGGCGTTCCTATAAAACGACTTTGCCTTACAAGGTATATCAAGTCACGGGTGACCGCTGGTATTCCGGCGGAAGGGTGGATGAGGGCAGGTATTTATTCTATGCATCGGACGCGGACAGCCAGGTAACGGATTATTACCTGCAATACATTGGGAAATACATGCTTTATGCCTCCAATGTAGACGGCATCTGCGCATTTTATGAAGATAACCTGATCCATCTGTTAAGCAGCTATGACTACCTTGTTATAGTTGAAAGCGATGGGGAAGCAAAACATCTGCTGAAAAAGTATTTTGGGGTTTCCGGGCAGGAAGGGATTTATCGGATCATTCCTTCTAATGGAGGACTGACCATTGAGCTGGTGAAATAATATGTATACAAATAAAGCTGCTTTATAATGAAGGATGATTGCTAATTGGTCATTAATCATTCATTATGAAGCGGCCTTTTATTATTTAAAACTTAAACTGGTGCATAAGACCATTTAAAATTTATTATGAAGCTTCATTTGGTGAGGCAGAAAAATTAATTCAACAGGTCCTCTTTAAAGCAGTCTCTAAGAACTTTTTAAATCCATAAGTTTATACAATACTAGAGCAATTTAGGTAATAAAGAAACAAGAATATCTGCTCAAAACATGCAAATGCACCAATGCCAAATTCACTTACATTTTCACGGCTTAACCGTCTCCCCTTTTTTGCAATCCCAATGGCTTAAAATATATATTAATTTATATCTTTGTTCATAATTCGGGTTTTTCCAGTCTGTCTCCATTTTGTAAGAATCACTTTAAAACCAAAATCTTTTAGGAATACTAAAAAATTTTTTATGTGAGTTGCTATTTTAAAGTTGTTATTGTATAATTTTAGAAAAGAATCGTTATTTTTTTGCGAATATAACGATTTTATATTTTTTTGTCGTTATTCTTAAGTGAGTATATCGAAAAGAAAAAAGCAGGAGGGTTACATATGAGAAAAATAAACCGCCGGTATTTTGCGGTGATCCTTTTATTTCTAAGCATGCTGCTGTTAGCAGCATTTTCCTTATCCTTTTTGGTGGGGAGATATGCTATACCGCCTAAAACTGTATGGAAAATTATTCTTTCCCGCATCTTTCCGGTTGAACCTACTTGGGAAGAAACGCTGGAGACCGTAATTTTGCAGGTACGTCTGCCACGTATCTTGTTAGGAATTCTTGTGGGAGGCGCACTTTCGCTTTCAGGAGCAAGCTATCAGACGTTGTTTAAAAACCCCATGGTATCTCCGGATATTTTGGGCGTATCTGCCGGTGCAGGCTTTGGGGCAGCACTTGCAATGATCAACGATGCCTCCTGGTGGGAAATTCAGGTTTGTGCGTTTGCTTTCGGAATGGCAGCGGTGGTATTGACCTATTTTATCGGCTATACAATCGGACGGCAGGCAATTACGGTGCTGATTCTTGGAGGGCTTGTGGTCTCCAGCCTGTTTCAGGCGCTGCTTTCCATTGTGAAAACCATGGCAGATACCGATAATGCTCTGCCCTCCATTACCTTTTGGCTGATGGGCAGTCTGGGAAGAGGATCCGGCCGCGAGGTTTTGTTTTTGCTGCCTGTTGTTATCATTTCATCGGTACTGCTGTTTTTGTTCCGCCACCAGATCAACGCACTTTCCACAGGAGAGGACGAAGCCGCTGCGTTGGGCGTGAATGTACCTCTTACCAAGCTGGTTGTGGTGGTTGCTTCCACGCTGATGACCGTCTCCGCTGTCAGTATCAGCGGAATTATTGGATGGGTGGGATTGGTGGTGCCGCATATTGCACGTATGATCAGCGGCTCCAGCTTTTCCCGGCTGGCTCCGGTTTCTTTTTTAATTGGCGGTTGTTTTCTGCTGGCAATAGACGATGTTGTACGCGGAATTGAGGGTGTTGAGCTGCCCCTGGGCGTGCTGACCGCTTTAATCGGTACACCGATTTTCATATTGCTTCTATACCGTGTCAGAAAGGGGTGGTCATGATGCTTGAGGCGAATGGCATCAGCTTTTTTTATATAATAGGAAAGTTCGACTAAAGTCGAACGCCTAAATAAAACAGCCCGCTCAGAGGCGGGCACAACAAATAGACGGTGA